>JBFGEG010000027.1:0-39896 GCA_041580235.1 Phycisphaerales bacterium | reverse complement strand
CTGTCGATTGTTCGGCATCCTGCCTCACAATCGAGCCCTCGCTTGCGCTCGGGATGAGCCTGCGTCCCTGGAACAGGCTTGCCCCAGTGCGTTCTGAGTCTCGATTGGATCGGGCTGCGCGGCGGGTGTCTCTTGCCGAAAGGCCTGATGGCCGACCATCACCCGCCCGACCCAACGTCCGAGAACCTCGACATGCATGGAAAGAACTCGGTGTTACGCCGTCTCGTGTGCGCCGGCCTTGGTGCCCGGGCCAAAGGAGGGTGCCCGTTCGGCCGATCCGCGGAACCGGAGACCCTATGCCGAGGCTTCGCTTTCCTGGAATGGATGACAGTTCGCGACCCGAGTGCGAGGTCTTTCGCTTCCCGCGACCGACGAGCGCCGGCGACGGTGCCCCCACGCAGGAGAGCCCCGACGTGCTCTATGCCTTCGAGCGGGTGAGCCGACGCATGGAGGATCTCGCCCGAACGCTGGGCTGCCTGGGCTTCTTCGACGATGACGACGATCGTCCCCGGGCCGCCTGAGCGGAGGCTCTCACCACCGGTCGAAACGAAGACGCCGTGCCCTGGCCGCGTAGCGCATGAGGGCTCGCACGCGATCCGCGCGGTAGGTCGGGTCGATCACCATGCTGCGCGAATCCGGCGGCGGAGGCGGCGCTGCGGCCGGTAGCAATCGCGGAATCCCCACACGCGGCACCGCGCTTGATGCCGCCGATCCGTTGACGAGGCCCGGCGGCACCCTCAGGTCGAGACGAAGCTCGAACGATGGCGATGGCGGCGCCACCAAAGGGCCGGGCGGCGGCCCGATGTAGAAGGTCGTGTTGGGCGGGATGGTCGGCAGCACCTGCCCGTCCTCGCTCTTGACGTACACGGACTCCGGGAACACGGCGTACAGCCCACCCTGCACCCGCATGAGCTGATCATCCTGATAGCGATAGACCTGGCGGAAGTCGTTGGGTTGGCCCAGTCCCACCTCGATCTCGCGCAGGCTCTCGGCCAGGATCGTGATGTCCTCGATCGTCTGATCGACGGGCTCGAGAGTCTGCCCCACCGCCGGCACGGTGAGAGCCGCCAGCGAGAGAGCCGCTGCCCGGAGCCTTCTGAGCGGTGCCGTGGACATGAGCCGGACCCCTGTTTCCCCCGCTCTTTATAGTCGTGCCGCCACGGTGCGGTTCAGTCGGACACCACGGTGGTGGTCGCCGCGGGCAGGTGCACCTCGTCTTGTCGGTCGGTTCGCACGATGAGGCCGAGCATTGGGTCGATCTGACGAACGGTTCCGGTAATCGTCCGGCCTCCACTGCGAAAGGTCGCGCGGCGACCCGCCAGCACGTCACGGGCCACGAACTCCCCTCGCAGCCGCTCATCGTCCAGACGCAGCGCCTCGTTCATGGCCCCGATCAGGGAGGCCGCGGCGTCGATCCGGTCGACACGGGCCCCCAGCTGGACGAGGCTCACGGCCCGGTCCGTCAGGTCCGGGGGCCACTGCGTCTGGCTCACGTTCATCCCGATGCCCACGGCGGCCACGCCGTCGGCCTGCTCGACGAGCACGCCCGCGAGCTTGCGGCCGCCGGCAACCACGTCGTTGGGCCACTTGATGCCCACCGTTGCCTGCTCCGTTCCCGCCAGGCCGAGCAGCGCCTCCGCGGCACGGGCCGCCCCCACCGCGCACGCCGGGGCCAGCCGCTCCGGCGGCGCCGCCTCGATCACGAATGTCACGGCAATCCCCTCGTCACCGGTGTCGGCCCACGCCCGCCCCAGCCGCCCGCGGCCGGCCGTCTGACGCCACGCCACGACGACATCGCCAGGCCCTGCCCCGAGCCGCCGGGCCGCATCCTGGGTCGAATCGGTCTCCCGAAGCACGATGACGCGCTGGAGCGGTCCGTTCGGGTCACCGAGCACGGCCCGGAGGCGGTCGGTCCACGCTTCGATGCCGGTGCCGGGCATGACGCTCACGTGACCTCGAGGCTCACGTCCATCGACGTGGCCCCGTGCGTCAGCGCTCCCACGGAGATGCGATCGACACCCGTCTCAGCCACGGCGCGGACCTCGTCGAGCCCGATGCCGCCGGACGCTTCGAGCAGCAGACGCGGCGCGCCGATGTCGCGGAGCGCGACGGCCTCACGCAACTGCTCCGGCGACATGTTGTCGAGCAGCACGATGTCGATCAGGCCGTCCGGAAGTCCCAGCAGCAGCTGCAGCTGCTCGAGATCGTCGACCTCGACCTCCACGAACCGCAGCTCGTACGCTCTGCGGGCGGCCGTGACGGCTTTCGTCACCGCGGGCACGAGCTCGGTCGGGCCCAGGTGGGCCAGGTGATTGTCCTTCAGCAGCACCGCGTCGTGCAGGCCGAGCCGGTGCAGGGTCCCGCCGCCGCACCGGACGGCGTATTTCTCGAGCCCGCGCAGGCCGGGCGTCGTCTTGCGCGTATCACAGATCACGGCGCAGGTGCCGGCAGCCTGCTCCACGTAGCGGGCGGTGAGCGTCGCGACTCCGCAGAGCCGTCCCACGATGTTGAGCAGTGTCCGTTCAGCCGTGAGGATCGAGCCGATCTCGCCGTGCAGCCGCCACAGCGTCTCGCCCCCGTCGCATCGCCGACCGTCCTCGGTCAGGATCTCCAGCTCCGCGGCACAGTCAAAGGCGGTCAGGACCCTCGGCACCACCGCCATGCCGCAGACGACGCCGGTCTGGCGGGCGACGCCGGTGGCGCGGGCCGTCCAGCCGTTGTCAAACATGACGGCGGTGGTCACGTCGCCGGCCTCGGCGAGGTCCTCATGCCGCGCCGCCGTCAGCAGCCGGGCGAGCGAGCCGTCGGCCGTCAACGCCTCGAACAGCGCGGGCAGAGGCAGGTCGTTGAGGTCGTACACGAAAGTCAGTCTACCGCGTATCGTTCGGGTCATGAGCAAACCCAGCACCGATCTGCATCCCGTCGAGGCATCCGCGCTGCACGCTCGCCGCGAGCGCGTCTTCCTGATCCTGGCCGCCGTGTTCATCGGGGCCATGGCGATGCTCAACATCATCGGCATCACGCGTTTTGTTCACGTCGGGCCGCTGGCGCTGGCGGTGGGCGTGCTGCCCTATCCCCTGACGTTCCTGTGCACCGACCTCATCAGTGAGCTGTTCGGCCGCCGGCGCGCGCGGGCGGTGGTGTGGGTGGGGCTCATGATCAACCTGTTCGTCATCGGGATCTTGTGGCTGGGACAGGCGCTGCCCGCCGTCGCCGCAGATCGTCAGCCGCCGTGGCAGGTTCTTCATCTCGCCGAGCCGGTGGCGCTGCCCGACGGCTCGGTCATCGAGGGCGAGGGTGAGCTGTTCTCTTTGATCTTCGCGTGCACGGCCGGTGCGGTGCTGGCCTCGATGGCCGCCTATCTGGCGGCACAGTTCTGCGACGTGTACCTGTTTCATTTCTGGAAGCGGCTCACCCGAGGCCGCCACCTGTGGCTGCGCAACAACGGGAGCACGATCGTGAGCCAGCTCGTGGATTCGGTCATGGTGGTCTCGATCACCTTCGGCGCCGTCTTTCTCCGCGGTGAGATCACCGTCGCCAGCCTGCTCGTGCTGCTGGGGAGCAACTACATGTTCAAGCTGGCCGCGGCCCTGGCCGACACCGTGCCCTTCTACGTCGCCGTGCGGTACCTGGGCCGCTACCTTGAGATCGACCCCATGATCGAGCATGAGGTGGATGAAGAGGGGTTGGGGGTTCGGGGTCCGGAGTGAGGGTAGGAATTTGCAAGTACAATCCCGGAGTCCATCTGCCCTAACCCCTGACCCCCTTTCCCATGCCCACGGTCTTCGACAAGATCATCGACGGGGAGATCCCCTGCCACCGCGTCTACGAGGACGACCACGTGCTGGCTTTCCTCGACATCGGGCCGCTGAGCGACGGCCACACGCTGGTGATTCCCAAGGAGCGTGTCACGCGTCTGCACGAGCTCAGCGATGACGCCTCCGCCGCCCTGGGGCGAGTGCTGCCGCGTCTTTGCCGGGCCGTGATGAAGGCGACCGGGGCGACCTCCTACAACGTGCTTCAGAACAACGGGCCCGCCGCCCACCAGGCCGTCTTCCACGTGCACTTCCACATCATCCCGAAGCTCCACGGCAGCGGCCTGGAGATCGGGTGGTTCACGAAGAAGCTGGATGACGGCCGGGCGGCAGAGCTTGTCGAGTCAATGCGGGCGACGCTGGCCGACGAGGGCTGACGCCACCGCCCCAACTCACTCACCACCCTCACACACAAGGAAACGGTTCCATGGCACGGAGTCTCATCCTGTCTCTCACCGTCGGGCTGCCGATCACGGCCGCGGTGCTCCTCGCCGCCGCACCGGACTACAGCGCCATCCCGCCCAGCGAAGCCAGCGTGGAAGCGAGCATCAAGTCCAGGAAGGTGGGGATCACCCGGGCCATCGAGATCGCCGAGACGTCCACCGGTGGCGTCATCGCCGCCGCGAGCTACGACCTGGCCGCGGACGCGGCCACGATCGACGTCACCGTGTTCAACAAGGGCACCAAACGGCGGCTCGTCATCGACTCGATGACCGGCAGCATCAGGTCCGACAAGGTCATCCCACGGTTTCCCGGCGCAGCCGTCACCGGTCAGTGGATCGAGAGCGATTCGGGTCTGAAGTACTACGAGATCGTCGCGGGGCAGGGCTCGGCACCCCTCGGCCCCACCAGCACGGTCAAGGTGCACTACACCGGTTGGCTCAACGACGGCACGAAGTTCGACAGCTCGGTGGATCGCGGAACGCCGGCGACTTTTCCGCTCAACGGCGTCATTCCCGGCTGGTCGGAGGGCGTCGCCACCATGAAGGTCGGCGGCAAGCGCAAGCTCATCATTCCCGCCAGCCTGGGATACGGGCCCCGCGGCTACCCGCCGGTCATCCCAGGCGAGGCAACGCTGATCTTCGACGTCGAGCTGATCGAGATCGTCCAGGAGTAGGAAGCGGTCGGCGGCTCAGGGAAAGACGCCGCGGAGGTCATAGACCTTGCCGATCTGCTCGAGGGCGGCACAGAAGCTCGCCGTGCGCATGTCCACGTCGTACCGATCGCGGGCGAGCTTGACGCGGTGGGCGGCCTGCACCATGTGCGTGTTGAGACGCTCGTCCACCTCCCGTGCCGTCCAGTACACCGACGACTTGTTCTGCACCCACTCGAAGTAGGAGACCGTCACGCCGCCCGCGTTGCACAGGATGGCGGGCAGGATCTCGACCCCCCGCCGCCTGAGGACCGCGTCGCCCTCCGGCGTGGAGGGCGCGTTGGCGCCCTCGGCGAAGACCTTGGCGTTGATCAGCTCCGCCTTCTCCTCGTTGATCATCTGCTCGAGCGCGGCGGGGATGAAGGCGTCCACGGGAACGCCGTAGAACTCGTCGACGTCGATCAGCTCCGCTTCCCTGAATCCGCTGACGCCGCCCGTCTCCCTCACATGCTCGGACAGGCGTTGCGGATCGATGCCCTTGTCGGCGTGGATCGCCCCGGTGTGGTCGGCCACGGCCACCATCGTGGCTCCCAGATCGTGGAGCAGGCGGCCCGTCCAGCCACCGACGTTGCCGAAGCCCAGCACGCTGAAGGTCATCCGGGAGATGTCGATACCGAGCTCCGGCAGCATTTCCTTGAGAACGTCCACCAGACCCTGTCCGGTGGCCTTCTCCCGGCCGGCCGATCCGCCGAGCTCGACCGGTTTTCCGGTGACGATGCGCGCCGTGTCATGACGCTCGTGCTCGGGGTTCGTCTGGGCGTACGTGTCGGCGAACCAGGCCATGATCTGGGCGTTGGTGCCGACGTCGGGGGCCGGGATGTCGTAGTCGACCCCGATCTGGTTGCTGATCGCCGAGCAGAACCGCCGGGTCACCCGCATCAGCTCGTCACGGCTGAGATCGCGGGGGTTGCACTTGACGCCTCCCTTGCCGCCGCCGAAGGGGACACGCACCAGGGAGCACTTCATCGTCATGAGAACGGCAAGAGACTTGACGTCGTCGAGATGCACGTCCGGGTGGTAGCGGATGCCCCCCTTGTAAGGCCCCAGCGCGTTGTTGTGCTGCACGCGGTAGCCCTTGAACAGGTCGTGGTGACCGTCGTCCATGAGCACCGGGAAGTGCACCATGATCTCGTTGTGGGGCTGGGCGAGGATGATCTGCTGGTGGTGGCGCAGCCCGACCAGCTGAGCCGCGATCAGAACCTGCTCGATGGTCTGGTGAAAGAGGTTCGACGGGTCCTTGACGATCTCCAGCTCTTCGAAGACCGCGGCGGGCAGATGCTGCGCTGCGATGGAGGCATGCTCGGTGGCGACGGCGTCGGCCATGGGTCTGAGACTCCGAACAGCAGTACCGTGCTTGAGGGCCGGGGGTTCAAGCGCCGGCCCGACCCGGTGGCCAGAACGGGCGGCCGGGCCGATCAAGATAGATCGGCAGATGATAGGCGTCGGTGGGGCAAAGTCTTGCGGATTGGCCGTGTCATTCTCCGCCCGGCGGGCGAGACGGGCCCCGCGTCGTCCCGTCAGTCCAGCGTGGCCTGGGCCGCGACCAGCCGCGCGATCGGCACTCGGAAGGGCGAGCAGCTCACGTACTCCAGGCCGACCTCGTGGAAGAAGCGGATCGAGTCCGGGTCCCCGCCGTGCTCGCCGCAGATCCCGAGCTTGAGTGAGGGCCGTGTTTCGAGGCCCAGCCGGCATGCGGTCCGGACGAGCTGCCCGACACCCAGCTGGTCGAGGGTCTGGAACGGATCCTTCTCGAAGAGACCCGCGTCCACGTAGTCGGGGAGGAAGCTGCCGATGTCGTCACGGCTGATGCCGTAGGTCATCTGCGTCAGGTCGTTGGTCCCGAAGCTGAAGAAGTCGGCGACCTCGGCCACTTCGTCGGCGGTCAGAGCCGCCCGGGGAATCTCGATCATCGTCCCGATCGGGATGTCCAGCGCGCCGGCGAACTTCTTGTTCTTTCGAGTCTCTTGAATCGTCTTCTCCGTCAGGGCTCGAAGGTACGCCAGCTCGGCCCGCCCCGCGATCAGCGGGATCATGATCTCGGGCCTGGCGTCGACGCGCTTGCGGCGGCAGGCGATCGCCGCCTCGACGATCGCCGTGACCTGCATCACGAGGATTTCCGGAAAGCTGACCGACAGCCGGCAGCCGCGGTGACCGAGCATCGGGTTCATCTCGTGCAGCAGCTCCACCCGCCGCTTCACCTTCGCCACCGGAATGCCGAGCTCCTCGGCGACCTCCCGCTGCTGCTTGGGCTCATGGGGCAGGAACTCGTGCAGCGGCGGGTCAAGCAACCGGATCGTGACCGGCAGGCCCTTCATCGCGGTGAGGATCCCGACGAAGTCGCGACGCTGATGAGGCAGCAGCTTCTGCAGGGCCCGCTGACGCCGCTCGGGCGTCTCGGCAATGATCATCTCCCTCATGTGGATGATGCGATTCGGCTCGAAGAACATGTGCTCGGTGCGGCACAGTCCGATCCCTTCAGCGCCGTAGCTGCGGGCCCGCTTGGCGTCGGCCGGCGTGTCGGCGTTCGTGCGCACGCGCAAGGTCCGCATGGAGTCGGCCCACTCCATCAGCGTCGTGAACTCCTTGGACAGCTTCGGCATCGAGCGCTTGACCTCTCCAAGGAGCACCTCTCCCGTCGCCCCGTCGATGGAAATGACGTCCTTGGGCGTAAGCGTCCGACGTCCGACGGCCAGGCGACGGCTGCGCGAGTCGATCGCCACGTCCGCGGCGCCAACGACGCAGCACTTGCCCCATCCGCGGGCCACGACGGCGGCGTGGCTCGTCATGCCGCCCGTCGACGTCAGGATGCCGACCGCGTGGTGCATGCCGTCAACGTCCTCGGGCGACGTCGCGCTGCGCACCAGGATCACGTCCACGCCGTCGTTGGCACGCTGCACGGCCTCCTCGGCCGTGAAGGCAAGCTTGCCGGTGGCCGCGCCGGGCGAGGCGGGCAGCCCCTTGGCCAGCACGTTCACCGACTTCTTGGCCGACTCGGAAAAGCTCGGTAGCAGCACCTGCGTCAGGTCCTCAGCCGGCACGCGGTTCAAGGCCGTGTCGCGGTCGATCAGGCCCTCCTCGACCATGTCCACAGCGATCTTCACGGCGGCGGCGCCGGTCCGCTTGCCGGTGCGGGTCTGCAGCATGTACAGCTGGCCCCGCTCGATCGTGAACTCAATGTCCTGCATGTCGCGGTAGTGACGCTCCAGCAGATCCTTGATCTTGATCAGGCGATCGAACACGGCCTGATTCCACTTGCGCATCTCCTTGACCGGTTTCGGGGTGCGGATCCCCGCCACCACGTCCTCGCCCTGAGCATTCACGAGGAACTCGCCGTAGAAGGTGTTCTGGCCGGTCGAAGGATCGCGGGTGAAGGCGACACCGGTGCCCGAATCGTCGCCGAGGTTGCCGAACACCATCGTCTGCACATTGACCGCGGTGCCCCGCAGGCCCGTGATCTCGTTGATCTCGCGATACCTCACGGCCCGCGGCGTGTTCCACGACTTGAACACGGCTTCGATGGAGTGCTGGAGCTGCTCGTAGGGGTTCTGGGGGAAGTCGCAACCGACGTGCTTGCGGTAGACCGCCAGGTACGCTTCGCACAGTTTCTTCATGCCCTCGGCGGGCACGTCGGTGTCCGCTTTCGTCCGGTAGTCCTTCTTGATCCGATCGAACGCCGCCTCGAAGTGTTCGTGATCAATGCCCATCACGACGTCGCCGAACATGTTGATGAGCCGCCGGTAGGCGTCCCAGGCGAAGCGCGGGCTGCCCGTGACCTCGGCCAGGCCCGCGCAGGCGTCGTCGGTGAGACCGAGGTTGAGCACGGTGTCCATCATGCCCGGCATGGAGACCGCGGCCCCGCTCCGCACCGACAGCAGCAGCGGATTGGTGGAGGAGCCGAAGGCCTTGCCGATCTCCGATTCGACGGCGGCAACGCTCTCACGCACGGCGTCCATGAGGCCGGCCGGGATCGTGCCCCCCGCCTCGTCGTAGGCGGCGCACACCTCGGTGGTTATGGTGAACCCGGGCGGCACCGGCAGGCCGAACGAGCTCATCTCGGCGAGGTTGGCGCCCTTGCCCCCCAGCAGGGACTTCTGGCTTGCGTCGCCCTCGGTGCCTGACTTGCCGAAGCGGTAGATCATCTGCATGCCGGGAGCGCCTTTGCGTCCGGATCCGGGGCCGGCGGTCGTCATGACCTGGCTCGTCATGTCCTGAGAGTCCTTGGTGAGGGTGAGAAGGGCAGGCGAAGTCTACCAGGGTGGGCCACGAAGTGCGCGCTTGAGAGCGCGCGCGTGGATATGATCGCGCTTGATGAGAGGGACCCGCGTCATCCCGCTCGACTGGGCATGCGAGCCGTGGCAGGTCATTGCGGCATGGCCCAGGAACCGGCCGCTCGCCGCGCTGCACTCGGGCGGAGGCGACCCGAGCCGGGCCCGCTGGACCATCATCGCCGTCCCGCGCGCCGTCGTCCGCATTCGTGGTGCGGCCGACACGATCGACGCGCTGGCGGCGGTGGAGACAGGGCCGGTGCCGCCGCGGCACGCGTCCGTTCCTTTTCAAGGAGGCTATATCGGCTTCCTGGGCTACGAGCTGGGGCGGGTCTTCGAGCCCGCCGTCGGCCCGCCCGCTGCCGCGGATGATCGCGACTGGCCGCTCGCGGAGCTCGGACACTGCCCCGACGCCCTCGTCTACGACCACGTGGATCACCGCTGGTACGCCGTCGGCGACGAGTCGGCGCACCGGTCGATCCAGTCGCTTCTTCGCCGCTCGGGGAGACGTGACGGCTGGCGAGCCGGCGTCCCGACCAGCAATGTCGACCCCGACACGTATCTCTCGATGGTGTCCCGCGCCGTCGACTACATCGGCGCGGGGGACATCTTTCAGGCGAACATCACGCACCGACTCTCGGCGCCGTTCGAGGGATCGACCCGCCGCCTGTTCATGGACGCGATGACCGTGGCGGCCGCCCGCTACGGCGCGTACCTGGAGCTGCCTGACGGCCGGTGTCTCCTGTCGCTGAGCCCAGAGCTGTTCCTCGACGCCGACCTCGCGACGGGATCCGTCGTGACACGACCCGTCAAGGGAACGCGGCCCAGCGCCGCGTCGCGACGCGAGCTCCTGGAGTCGGACAAGGACGCGGCGGAGCTGAACATGATCGTGGACCTCATGCGCAACGACCTTGGGCGTGTGTGCGTGTGCGGCTCGATTCGAGTACCGGAGCCGCGGACCATCGAAACCCATCCCACGGTGCACCACGGGGTGGGTGAGGTCACGGGCCGGCTGCGTGACGGCGTGACGCTGAGCGAGCTGCTGGCGGCGACGTTTCCGGCCGGGTCGGTGACGGGCGCCCCGAAGATCCGAGCCATGCAGATCATCGACGAGCTGGAGCCCGTGACACGGGGGCCGTACTGCGGCGCGATCGGCTTCGTGAGCCCCGCCGCGCGGAGTATTCTCAACGTGGCCATCCGGACGATCGTTCTCACCGGGAGCCGTTCGCCCGGCGACTGGTCCCGTCTCACGGGCATCCTCGACTACGGCGTGGGCGGCGGCATCGTGGCCGATAGCGATCCCGTTGCGGAGTACCGCGAGAGCATGGACAAGGCAGCGGTGCTGCGGCAGCTTCTCAGGCCGCCTCGGTCCGCGGCTGGTCGAGCTGGGCCCGCTGCTGCACGGTGATGTACCGGCAGATCTGCTCCACGACAAACCGCTGGTGGACGGGGTTGAACGAGAAGTCGAACGCCATGCCCGCGTAGGTGTGCTGGGTGGAGTCCACGTTGGTGTGAACGAGCTTCCCGGTGGCGCAGATCGGCGTGGACAATTCGGGCGGCAGGCTGAACCGCAGCCAGAAGAGCTTGTACCGGGCCAGCGTCTGCGCGTCGTCCGGCTTGACGCGGAGACCCACGCCGCCGCCGCCGATGTTCAGGACCATCGCCGTGAACTTGGGCCCGACCTCCGGCATGATCGATTCGTCGTCGGAGTCGGTCGATCGGGGGGGCGGGGCCGCGAGCTTTTCATGCTCCTGGAACTGCAGCTCATTGGCTCGCTCGGCGACGAGCACGGACTTGGGGTCCAGAAGCGGCCAGACTTCCACCTCCGGGAGGTTGAGGGCGGCGGTCTCCATTCGATAGTAGTTTCGACGCTGGCACCGCTTGACCGTCTCGGGCATCGCGAGCCTCAGGGCGGCGACGGACTTCTGCGGGCCGCCGCGGCGCTCGGACAGGCCCAGGATGGTCGTGTTGAACATCCACCGATTCTGCCCCACGGACAGGATGGCCACGAGCTCGATACCGGGCTCGAGCCGGATGACCTCACCCAGCGTCGTGGGCGGCTCGACGACGATTTCAGTGTCGCTGAGATCAACCAGGCGGACACGCCACACGAGGTCGCGGCCCACCTGGTCATTCGTCCCCGCGGTGCGGGCGACGGCGATCTCCAGCGCGCCGTTGCGCTCGTGCACCTGCTTGAGGCAGCGGCGCCATTCCAACGTCCGTGAGCGTCTGGCGGGCACGCGCGTTCCCCTCTTCGGCCGTAAGTTCGAGTGATCCGGATCTTCGCGGTTATCGTCCTCGCCCGCAGCGCACTTCACCATGAACGCGACAATCAGGGCTCCCTCGAAAGCGGCCCGCTGATCGCGACGGTTGCGTGAGAGCGTCCATCCGATAAGGGAGCACGTGAAGCGCGGTCAGTCACTTCCCGAGCGCGCCGGCCAGATCTCGGACGAGCCCCTCGGCGCGGATGATCTCCTCGCGGGTGAGCCGGCGCCCGCCGTACCGCGCCGCGTAGAACAGCTCGGCGATCTGCCGCACGAGCGACGCGCCCGGCGCCTGGCGACGGGCCAGTGTTCGGGCGAACAGCAGCGGCGGCTGCCAGGACGGCTTGCCCTGCCCGCTTCGTTGCAGGAGACGGAGCATATCGAGGTAGAAGCCCAGCTGCCTCACCATCCGGTGCTGGGCGCTTCCGCCCGCGTGCTCCAGTCTCACCGCGGCCCGAAGCTGCGCCGCGCGACGCATCCGGGTCCAGACCGCGACGGCCGCGATCGCGACCGCCAGCGCCACGATGCCCATCCAGATGTAGCCCGCGGGGCCCATGTAGAACGCGCGGTTGATGCGAGCCGCCCACTCCCGAATGGCGTACACCGCCTCCTTGGCCCGCGCCGACCACCCGGCGTCGAGCGACCTGATCAGCCGCTCCTGCACCTGACGATCGAAGGCGACGAAGTTATTGCTCCACTTCGCCTCGAAACGATCGAAGAGCCACCGCCACCGATCGGCGCGGGTGTGACGGCCGCCGTGGAGCTCCCGCAGCGTGGCCGGGGGCGTGGGATCGTAGGTGGCCCACCGGTAGGGGCTCGTCTGAACCTCGACCCACGCGTGCGCGTTCGACTCCCGAACGATGTACACCCCTGCCCGCTCGTCGTACTCCAGGGCGACGTAGCCGGTCACGAGCCGGGCCGGGATGCCCACCACATTGCACATCGCGGCCAGGGCGGAAGCGAAGTACTCGCAGTGCCCGCGTTTGGTCTCAAAGAGAAACTGGACGATGGGGTCCTTGGGCGTGCCGTCGGCGCCGGCGAGCTGCACGTCGCGAAGATCGGTGTCGTAGTCGAACCGTCCCGAGCGGAGATAACGCTCCAGGACCCGCGCCCCCGCCGCATTCCGCGCCCATCGCTGCGCGATCGACTCGGGCGGCCGGACATCGACCCGCGCCGCCTCCAGGAGACCGCGCGCGAGGTGGGCGACCCGCGGGTCCAAGTTGGCGAACTGCCGTATCACCGCGGCGCCGCTCGTCTGGCGGGGCGAGCCGATCAGGGTTCGCAGCGCCGAGTCGGAAGGATCCGTCTCGGAGACGATCGTGTAGCGCTGGAGCCGGCTGCCGTGGATATCTTCGATCGTCTGGTGGCGTGGGTCGAATCGGAAGCGCCGCGGGTGCTTCGTGCCGATGGCCACGGGAACGCCGAGGCCGAACACGGTCGTGCTCGGCATCAGCAGCTCCACCTCCTGGGTGACGGCCGACGGCCCCGGCGCCGGCCCCAGGCTCGTCATCCCGGGCGGGCTGGTCTCGAAGGTCCGGCGGCGGTGCAGGGTCGAGCGGTGCCATCGCCCCCGTCCGTCATACCTGTCGAGCGCCGCGCCGCGCAGTCGAAGGGGCGGGCTCACGGTCTCACCGGAGACCCGCACGTTCAGCACCACCCGGCGGGAGTCGGTGAGGCGGGTGCCGCTGGTAAGGTTCACGTCGTCGGTGTAGCCCGCCCGGTTCTGTCGGGCGTTGAAACGAATGACGCCCGCACCGACCTCTCGCGGAAAGAGCACGAAGAACACGCCGCTGGCGAGCAGCCCCGCCCCCGCCACGGCGACCACCAGCACGCGGAGGTGCAGGCCGGAGCGGCGCCCCACGATCGGCTGCAGCGACGGCACGAGGCGATAGCCCGCGGGCAGGGCCCCCAGGCGGGCGGCTCGACCGTGCTCAAAGGCGGCGTAAAGCTGGTACAGCAGCAGCACATAGAGGCCGAGCACGGCATAGAGCAGCAGGGTCGCCGCGAAGAGCAGGCCGTTGGACTCGAGACACCCGATCATCATCATCAGCAGACTCAGCCCGAGAAGCTGCGCGTAGTCGCGCGGTGACTTCTGCTGGTAGAGCTTGATGAGCGTCAGCCACACGACGAACCGCGCCAGGACGCCCATGACGTCGGCGTAGTGCTGGGCCAGGTCCACGACCACGTTCAGGCAGACGGCCACGATCAGGATGGTGGCCGTCCAGTTGGGAAGCGATCGGCCGCGCGGGCCTTCCGTCACGTACCAGCTGAGGGCCGCGAGCACGCCGCCCACCAGCAGCAGTCCCAGGCTGCGGGTGGCGACGCTGACGCCGACGATGCCCAGCAGCACGACGGCGAAGGCCAGGATGGGAAAGCTGCGAAGGAGCTTCATGCGGCACTCTCCGCGGCGAGCGGCTCGGGCAGCGACTCGTTGGGATCCCATCCGATCGGTCGGACGGCAAGGCTGCTCATCTGCCGGGCCGAGAGGTGCCACGCGTCGTCACGCCCGATCGACGTGTCGACGCGATCAGGATGGATAACGATCTGGCTCGCCCGCTCGCCCTGCGAGGCGGGGGAGGGCCCGGTCTCGCGGCGCGGCGCGTCGAGCTCGACGGCGGCGAGGGCCGACATCATCTTTGCGGTGTGCCAGTGGCTGCGGCGAATCAGGAGCGTGGGCCTGCCGGTGCCGGGCAGGGAAAGCCCGACCTCGAAGCCTTCGCGATCCGCGGCATGGATGACCGAGGCGGCAAGGCTGATGGCCAGCTCTTCCAGCCGTCGCGCCTCCTCGACACCCCCTTGAACCGGCAGCTGCGCGGTCGGCGTGGCCAGATTGACGACGACACGCACCCGCGGCGGCGTGGGCCGCGTCCGCTCCAGGCACACCAGCTCGTCCAGACAGGCGGTGCGCTTCCAGGCGATGTGACGCATCGAGTCACCCGGCCGGAATTCGCGCATGCCGTAGTAATCGTCGCCAGTCCCCGGCCTCGGTGACATCCGCGAGCCGGCCAGCCCCTGCGGCTCGATGGCCCGCAGCAGGTTGCGGCGCAGCTCATAGAGCAGCGGATAGATCAGCGTGTGCTGGGGCTGCGCGATCGTGATCGACTTCTTGATGATCCCGAACGGAAACGTGGTCCAGATTCGAAGCTGGTTGAAACGGACCTCGCCGCGACGCCGGGGCCAGAAGATGGCTTCGCCGTGCACCGTCTCGCGCGGCCCCAGGTGCATCACCCACGCCCGGGCCGGGGCCATCAGCCGGGGCCAGCCCACCGGCCCCTTCACGGGAAGCTCCTCGATATGAACCCCGAAGGCAGGCATGAATCGAGTGCGGTTGGTGACGGAGTACCGCACGGCCAGCGGCTCGCCCACGAGCCCGTGGCCGGCGACGAGACGCCGTACACGCAGGCCCTGCATCATGATCCCCGACACGAGACCCGAGATCAGCAGGGCGCAGAGCATCACGCCGAGGATCCAGAACAGCAGGTTGTTCTGGCGGTTTACGGCAGCGATGCCGACCAGGATGGTCAGGCCCGCGTAGAGCAGCCCCGGCAAGTGAAGGTGGTAGCGTCGCGTCATGAACGGTGTCAGCGAAACCTCTCGTACTGTTCGCGCCAATCCTCCGAGGGTTTCCACGAGACACCCGGCGGCATCATGATGAGAAGTCGCTGGTCCTCGTACATGTTGAGACGCAACTGCGTGGAGGTCGTCTCGTATCCCTGCTTGAAGGCCCGGATGAGCCACTGCTCATCCATCCAGCCGGCCCCGAACTGGTCCAGTGGAATCACGAAACGCCCCCGGGTGTCACTGAGGCTCGTGCCCACCATCTCGCGGGCGAGCTTGTCCGGATCTCGCTCGACCGAGATGCGCACGTTGGCGAGCGGGGGGCCGGCAAGCCGTGCGTCGCCGGGGTCCACGAGGGTCATCGCCGCAATCTCCGCCTGCACGACGGTGCCCTGCAGGACGTAGGTCTTGCAGCCCGCGGTGCCCGCGAGCCACACCAGCATCACCGCCCTCACGATCCGCAGCACACGACCCCGGTCCTGACGACGCATGTCACGCTCCCTCGACCGGCCGCACCACCACGGCTCGGCGCACCGTTCGATGGTACGCACCCCGCCCGCCGGGCTCAGGCCGTCGCGTCGGCCGGCCCCGTCTTGTCCGCACCGACGGGCTCAGCGGATTCAGGAGTTACGGCGACCTCCACCGGCGCGGGCTCGAGGCTCTCGCCTTCCAGCGACGGCAGGGCATCGAGTCCCGGCAGCCCGAAGGTCTTGAGGAAGTGCGGCGTGGTCCCGTAGAGCATGGGTCGCCCCAGCTGCTCCGCCCGGCCGACGATCTTGATCAGCCGCCGCTCCAGAAGCGCCCGCAGCACCTCGCCGCAGGCGACGCCGCGGATCGCCTCGATCTCCGCCCTCATGATCGGCTGGCGGTAGGCGATGATGGAGAGCGTCTCGAGGCTGGGCTGGCTCAGCCGCGTCTCGCGGTGCTCCTTGTGCAGCCTCGCAACGAGCGGCGCGAGCTCGGGCAGCGTCATCAGCTGCCAGCCTCCGGCGATCTTGCGGGCGCGGAACACGCGGCCCGACTGCTCGTAGCTCGCGTTGAGCTGCTCGATCGCCTCCGCGATCGAGGCGCTTGCGCCCCTGCCCTGCACGCCGACCAGCTCGCCGAGGCGGGCCTCGGTCAGCGGGCGATTCGTGGCCAGCAACAGCGCCTCCAGACGCGCCGGCAACGGCTGGTCCGGGCACGCCTCGTTGTTGTCCTCGGACGGTTGACTCATGTCGAGTGGCTACCCGGCGGCGCCGTGCTCTGACGCGGCCCGGGCCAGCGCCTTCTTGGCCAGGGCCCGCTGCTGATCGCGCTCGATACGGGCGAGGTCCTTGCCCCCCGTGGGAATACGGGCGCTGGCCTCTGCGAGCTCCGCCTCGGCTTCCTCATGCGAGAGCTCCTCGGCGGGCGTGGCCCGGCCCGTCAGCAGGGTCAGGGCGCCGCCCTGCACCTGCGCGAACCCGCCTTCGAGCAGGTACCAGCGGCTGCCGCGTCCGGAACGATCGATGCGGGCCGCGCCGATCCCCAGCTCACTCAGCAGAGGCGACTGCCCAGCCATGACCCCCTGCTGGCCGTCCCAGGCCGGGAAGGACACGTACTCGACGTCCTCGTCGAAGACGGTCTCCGTCGGCGTCACGATCGAGCAGCGGAAGACGGGCATGGCGGGATAGTGTACACAGGAGAAGGGGTTCGGGGTTCGTAGGCCCGGCCGTTGACCATGAGCCACGCCGCGCGAAACCCGGTTCCAGGGACGCCGGGTCCTCCCGAGCAAAGCGAGGGTTCAAATCCGAGGCAGGATGCCTCGGATTTGACAGGACCAGTCCGCGGCATGGATGCCGCGGTTGGGCGGGCAGGATGCCCGCAGCAGACTGACAGGCTTCCCGACACGCGATGCCGCGGTTGGGCGGGCAGGATGCCCGCCGCAGACTGACACGCTCTCGACGCGCGATGCCCTGGTTGGACCGGCAGGACGCCGACGCTCCTACGCCGCCTCGACGGCCAGGCCGATTGCGCCGTGTACGACCTTGAGCAGCTCGTCCAGCTCGAAGGGCTTGTGGAGCAGCGCGAACGCACCGTCCTGGCTGGCGTCCACCTCGATCTCGTGGGAAGGATCGTGGGTCATGTAGATGACCGGGGTCACGGCCAGGTCGGGATGACGCTGGAGACGCTCATGGACGCTGAAGCCGTCGCCGGCCGGCATGTGCACGTCCAGGATGAGCAGGTCCGGGGTCTCCCGCAGCGAGAAATCGACGGCCTGGTAGCCGTCCTCGACGCAGACCACGGCGTAGCCCTGCTGCCTGAGGAACTTCCCGACCTGCAGCCGGAAGGCCTCGTCGTCCTCGGCCACAAGAATGCTCTTTGCGGGCACGGTGATATCCTCCTTGCCGGGGGGGTTCGTCCTCTCGTTGCTATCGGAAGCCTGTGGGCTTAACTTGATGTCGAGTCGGGGCCGATTCCCCCTGATTGGCCCCTCGAAATCCGCGGATAATGAACTCATGAAGCACAGCACCGTCGCCGCCGTCGCCGCCCTGGCGCTCGTTGTCCCCGCCGGCTGCGGGCAAAAGGCGGACAACGGTCCGCAGGAGGCCAGGGTCGTCACCCAGCGCGACGCCCTGACCAGCGTCATGTACGCCAAGCTCGGACACTCCCGGGCGATCATGGAGGGCCTGGCCCTCAGCGACTTTCGGACGATCGAAAAGAACGCCGTGGAGCTGGAGCGTGTCAGTCAAAGCGCGGCCTGGATGATCACTGACTCGGTGACCTATGTCCTGTACAGCGACCAGTTCCGCCAGATCGTCAAGACCATGGCCCAGCAGGCGCGCGACGAGGATCTGGAGGCCGCGACCGCCGAGTTCATGCGGATGACCGAGACCTGCGTGGCGTGTCACACCTATCTCCGCCGGGAGCGTCTGATCAGGGACTTCCCGGAGACAATCTCCCAAGTCGACGACCGGATGGGTCCACTGGCCGCACGCACCGGCCCTGCGCGGTAGACTTCGACGAGGAGCATGAACAGCCGGCGCGCGTTGTTCTGGAGCGGCTTGATCGTCCTCGCAGCGGGGGGGGCGCTGCTCGCGTTCGGCAGCCCGCAGCTGGGGACCGTTCTGGGCACGACCATGGGCCTGGCCGGGGCAGGCCTCATCGCCTGGGCCTGGGCCGGCGGTCGCAGCAGCTCCGATCAGTGACCGGAGCCCGGCGCCGGCCGGCTGCCTATAAACGACCGCCGCGATGTTCGACGCGCTTCGCTATCTCCTCCTGCAGGTCCGCAACGCCGACGATCCCATGCGCGCCCACGAGGTCGCGTGCTTTGCACGGGCGCTCAAGTGCCCGCCGCAGCAGATCCGCGAGTTCGATCTGCTCGAAGCGTGCCCCACGCCGGAGCAGCTCGACGAGGTTGATGTCGTCCTGCTGGGGGGAAGCGGCGACTACTCGGTGTCAGAGGGCGGCGCGTGGATGGACCCCGCACTCGAGGCGATGCGCGAGCTGCACGCGATGAGCATGCCGACGTTCGCCTCCTGCTGGGGCTTTCAGGCCATGGCCAAGGCCCTCGGGGGCCGGGTCGTGGCCGATCTCACGCGGGCCGAGGTCGGCACCCACGAGGTGTATCTGACCGACGCCGGTCGAAGCGATCCCGTGTTCGGCCGGCTGGCAGACGCCGGCGAGAGCTTCGCGGCGCAGATGGGCCACCAGGACGTCGTGGATCGGATTCCGAAGGGCGCGGTCCTGCTGGCGGCGACGAAGCTGGCCAACCAGGCGTTTCACTTTCCCGGCAAGCCCATCTACTGCACGCAGTTTCATCCGGAGCTCGACCGCAAGACGCTGCTCGATCGTCTGCGCCGCTACCCCAAGTACATCGAGAAGATCACGGGCCTGCACTACGACGATTTTGTCGAGGAGCACACCGCCGAGTCGCCGCACACGGAACCGCTGCTGCCGCGGTTCGTGCGGCACGTCATGGCCGGCCGATAGCGGGCGCCCCCAGCAGCTCATCCCGGAAGATCGGCCGCCCCGCCAGCGACACCCAGAACCCCCAGGCGGCGAGGCCCACGATCGCCAGCGGCCCGATGGCTCCGATGCCCGCGTACCAGTGCTCCAGGTCGAATGTCGCCGGGAAGATGGCCAGCACCGGGTAGGCGAACGAGAGCACCACGAGCGACAGAAGGCCGAAGCGAATCATCGTGATCAGGATCATCACGATGACGAACGCCGACACGATCCAATCGACCCAGTCGGTGGTGAAGCCTCCGGTGAAGAGGACCAGCAGCAGTGCGACGAACGCCCCGTTGGCGAGCCACGGCTTTCGAAACAGAATGCGCAGCAGCAGCAGCAGCACGAAGGCGCCGATGAAGACTCCGATGCCGGTCTGGGCCTCGAAGAGCGTGGCGATGACGTGCCGCCCGCCGGTGAGCAGCCCGGCTTCGGCGAGGGCGGGTGGCCACGGCGGCAACCCCGCCAGCGGCATGACGTGCTCGGCGAGGCCGGTCACGACGAGAATCGTCGCCGCGATCAGACACCCCAGCAGGACATCCCGGCCGACCAGCGGATCTCGAATGCGTCCCGACAACAGACGCGTCCAGGAGATGATCGCGTGGGGCCAGTGGCGTCGCGCGTAGGGCTCGATGGCGAGATAGAGCACCCAGCAGACCAGGGCAAACCCCGCGGCGCCGCCGAAGGCCCGGGTGAGCAGGTTCATCTCGTCGAAGACCGGCACGTGGTCGGCGACAAAGAGCCAGGCTCCCATCCCGATGACGAACGCGTACATCGCCAGGCGGGTCGCACCGCGGCGATCGCCGCGGCCGGCTCTCAGGTGCCGCCAGGCGATGAGCCCCGCCGCAACCGGGATGAGAGTGAACAGCGTCACAATGATCGAGGTCCCGATCCGGTCGCCGGTGGTCATCGTGTCGGTGCCGGCGTCGGGCTTCTCCCACGAGCTGATCAGCCTGAAGAGGACCGGCTTTCCGGCGACCGCACCCGCTTCGATCCGCAGCGTGGCGTCGGGGGCGTCGGGCCAGACGCCGAGCCACGCGGCCCGCGTGTCGCAATACACACCCGGGATCCAGGTCGAGGCGGTGGACGTGAACTGGGCCGGGTCCAGACCCGCGGCGGCGAACAGCAGCGACCAGTCGACGTCGCTCGCCGGGCCCGGGTCCGGCGACGAGCCGGAGGGGACGGCCTCCAGCCAGAGCAGCCGACCCTTCTGATCGAGTTCCGTGCGGATCATGCCCGGCACCTGGAACGGGGGATCGTTCCACGTGATCCGGCCGTAGCCGCTGGCGACCATGGGGCCGGGGCTGGAGCGGTGGCGGAAACGCAACGCCGCGGGCTGGCCCTTCGACAGCCGGGCCCAGCGATTGACCGACTCGTCGGTGCTCCTGATGTGCTCGAGGTAATCGTCGTCCGTCCAGAACATGCCCCACTCATCCGCGGGCGGCGCGGCGTACCCGACGTCGATCGCGATTTGCCTCGCGCGATCGGCGAGCGCCGCAGGCGGCTTGTCCAGGCGGACATAGGCGAGCAGGCTGCGACCCGTGCCGCCGATCACGATGGAGACGATCGTCAGCAAGACCATGGCGATCAGACAGGGCACGGCCACCGACGGTCGCAGGCCGCCGGGCCGGCCCGACTCGGCGACCATGGCCGGGGAGGGCGTCTCGCCCGCGGCCAGGGCCTCGGCCAGGGGATCGCCGCCGGGCAGCGCCGCCGCGACGGCGATGGCCGAATGCGGGCGCTCCTGGGGGTCGAGCCGCAGGCAGCGGAGAATGACCTGCTCGGCGGCGGGGTCCATGTCGGGGATGTGGCTGGAGGGCGTGGTCGGTCCCGTCTCCCGCAGGCTCTGCATCTGGGCCAGCGACTCCGCCTCGAACGCTTCGCGGCCCGTGAAGATCTGGTACAGGATCAGGCCCAGCGAGTAGATGTCGCTGCGCTCGGTGACCTCGCGGCCCGCAAGCTGCTCCGGAGCCATGTAGGCGGGCGTGCCCGCCTGCACGGAACGATGCTCCATCTGGTCGGTAAGAGCCGCGATCCCGAAGTCCGTGATGCGCACGCGGCCTCGCCCGTCGATCATCACGTTGGCGGGCTTGAGGTCGCGGTGCAGGACCCCCTTGTCGTGGGCGGCGGCGATCCCCGCGCAGAGTTGGCGGCTCACCTGCACCGCCTTGTCCGTTGGAAAGCGGCCGATGCGACGCAGCAGCGACGAGAGGTCCTCGCCGTCCACGTACTCCATGGAGATGAAGTGCTCGCCCTCGGCCTCGCCGATGTCGTAGGTCCGACAGACGTTGGGGTGGGCGATCTCACGGGCAATACGCACCTCGTCATGAAGCCGGCGCAGCCACACGGGGTCGTCGGCGGAACGCTCCGGCAGAAACTTGAGGGCGACCGACTGGCCCAGCTTCAGGTCGTCGGCACGGTACACCTCGCCCATGCCGCCGCGGCCGAGACGGCCCACGATGCGATATCGCTCGGTGAGCAGGGTGCCGGCCGCGAAGCGGCTGTCGTGGATCGAGCTGGGGTGGCTGGCGTCGGAGAGCGTCGGACCCACCGTGGGGATCGACCCCTGCCGGGGTCGCTGCGATCGGGTCGGGTTGTCGTCGGGCGGCCCCACGCTCACCGTTTTAGGATAGCAGCGGAGCACCCCCCGGGGCACGCCTTTCCTTGCCCTCGGAGCCGGAGGGCGCGACAATGAAGCGACCAATTCGAGGAGGATCTCATGGCCACGATCATCGTCTTCTCCGGCCCCAGCGAGGGGCGGTACTACCCGCTCGAGGACAACCGGCTGGTGTCGATCGGCCGTGATGACCAGTGCAGCTTCCAGATCATCGACGAGAAGATGTCCCGGCGGCACCTCCAGCTCCGTTACGAGGAGGAAGATGCGAAGCACTATGCGGTCGACATGCGGAGCGCCAACGGCGTCTACGTCAACGGCCGACGCATCACCGACGAACAGCCGCTGAAGGAAGGCGACATTATCGAGATCGGCCGGTCGAAGATCAGGTATACCCAGCACGACTTCCCCGACGAGGAGTCGGCGGCGCTGCACTTCAAGAAGACCGACGAGTGGAAGAAAGGGACGACGTTCTAACCCGGGTCAGGGCTTGCTGAGACGCAGGGCGAGCTCGTAGTTCTGGAACTCGATCTCGGCCGTGACGTCGCGGACGATGTGCGACGCAAGCCAGTCCGGGGGCGTCACCCTGGTGTCGGCCGTGGGGAGCTCGATCTCGGCCAGGACGAGGTCGAGATCGTCGTAGACGTCGATCTCCCACGTGAAACCGGCGTCAGCGACGAGATATCGTGTCTTGCGCAGACGCCGCCCCTCGGTCTCCGGCCAGCGCCGTTCGAACTCCAGTTCGGTGATGGCCTGCTCGTGCTCTTCGCGCACGAGGCCGGCGCCTCGCTTGACGGTGTGCGTGCACTCGACCGTGCCGTCGGGCGTGACGGTCCGGCGGATGCGCCCGTGCTCCCGCGTGAAGTACCCCTGCTCCATCCGGCAGGCGACGGCGTTCGCCGGCAGGTCGGGCAGGTTGTCCAGCAGGTACGTGCGCTCGATCTCCAGCGGCGCGGGCGTCATGACGGGCACTCTATCAAAGCGCCGCCCCCACGACCCCGCAGCACACGTCTTCGCACCCGCGCAGAAGCGCTCACGTCAGCTTGCAAAGGGCCGTTCCGGCGAGATGTCGCAACGGCTCGGCCGCTTCCACGTCCTCGTGCAGTGACCGCAATGCCCGGGTCAGGGCGGGAAGGGACTGCCGGCTGATACGCCGGCCGTGGTGCACCAGGGCGGCGGCGATGGCCGCTGCGTACAAACGGGCGGCCAGACGCCGGTCCGCCGAGGTCTCGCCGAGAATCCGCATCGTCTTGTACACGTCCTTCGCCTTGGCAAGGGTCTCGGCGTCGACGTCGGGATCCGTGAGCAACTCGATTGCCGAGCTCCGCGTCGGGTCGATGTCCCGGGCCAGCCAGTCGGCCGCGGCCATGGCCGGATCGACGGAGGCCTCCACCGCCGAACGAAGGACGTCCGTCAGCCGTTCTCGCAGCAGTGCGCTCATCGCGGCCGCTCCAGATCCCGAAGAAGGGCGTGCAACTCATCCTCGACGTCCCCCGGATCGATCACCGTGCGGCCCACCTCGACGTACAGCGCGCGGACGAATCGGCGCTTCACGGTAATCATCATGTTGGCAGCCTGGGATTCGTCCTTCAGGCTCAGCTGCTTGACGAGGGCGGGGTAGGGCGTGGCGGGCTCGCCCAGAAGCATCGGGCGTGCCACGCGATGCTCGAAGATCTTCCAGTGCGCCTCCAGGCCGTCGGCCGCGCAGCCGGCCCGGACGGCGGAGAGAACCTGGCGGACCAGGGTGGCGCTCCAGTGGTAGCAGAACGCCTCCTCCGGCGTGTCATTCGTGCCCAGCTCGGGAATGGCCCAATCGGCGCTCAACGGCGCCGGCGCGGCGTGGCGACGCGCGTGCTGCGCCCCCTTGTCCTTGCGGTGCTGCTCGCGCAGGTAGTTCTTGACGGCGTTGAGCAGTAGGGTCCGGAACCGGCCGCGGCGCGGGTCGGCGTAGTCGCACAGCCGGCGACTGATGATGATGTCGCAGACGAAGCCCTGGGTCAGGTCTGACGCCTCGTGCACGTCGCGGCCGGTGCCCCGGATGTAGGCGTAGACCGCCGACCAGTAGCGGCGAACGAGCCGCTCCAGGGCGTCCGACGCCGCCTGCTGGTCGTGCTCGGCGACCTGCGCGATCATCGACCAGTCCGTCTGTGATGCCCCGCTGTCAATCAGTGGCACGCTCGCCTCCCGGGCCGGGCCCCACCTCATTATCTACGCCCCAACGAAAGTGATCCTGCGCCGAGATCCACCGATTTCTTGGAAAAAGACCCGCTTCGGTCACCCGTCGGTGGGGATCGGGATCTGCTCGGCGATCTCC
Organism: Phycisphaerales bacterium; assembly: GCA_041580235.1. Taxonomy (GTDB): domain Bacteria; phylum Planctomycetota; class Phycisphaerae; order Phycisphaerales; family SM1A02; genus JADFOJ01. The sequence goes on along the minus strand of JBFGEG010000027.1, from coordinate 15,941 downwards.
AGGCCGAAGCCGGCGAGCCCGCGAAGCGTCTTGGGATGGTTGGTCAGGATCCGCAGACGCCGGAGGCCCAGGTCCCGAAGGATCTGGCAGCCGATGCCGAAGTCCCGACGGTCCATGGTCTGGACCTTGGCCGCGGGGCCGTCGCTGCGGGTGAGGTCCGGGATGTTGACGTCATCGCGCGGCGGTCGCGCGATCTTCTGGAGTCGGCCGCGCCAGTCGTCGCCGAAACCCTCGGGCCGCAGGTACACCAGCGTTCCCCGCCCGGCCTCGTGGATCGCCCGAAGCGATGCTCGCAGCATCTGGCCGCTGCGGTTGGAGCACTCGTCGAAGATGTCGCCCAGCAGATCGCGCCGATGCATACGCACGAGCACCGGCTCCTCGATCGGCCGCGGGTCGCCGTCGGTTCCGAGGTCACCGACGCCGCCGACGGTCAGGGCCAGGTGCGGCAGGGCGTCGAGGGGGCTCTGGTAGGCGATGACGTTGAAGCGGCCGTAGGGCGTCTCGATCGGCGTGCCCCCCCGGGGCTCGAGCCGCTCGATGAGCCGTTCGCGGGCGAGACGGTACTCGATGATCTGCCGCACCGAGCACATCTTGAGGCCGTGCTCCGCGCACAGGGCATCCAGCTCCGGCATGCGGGCCATCTCACCGTCGGGTCGGACGACCTCGATGATCAGCGCCGATGGGTGCAGCCCGGCAAGACGGGCGAGGTCGGTCGATCCCTCGGTCTGGCCCGTGCGAACGAGCACGCCGCCGTCGCGGGCCCGCAGCGGGTTGATGTGACCGGGGCGCACGAGATCGTCGGGGCTCGTGACGGGATCGATCACGAGCCGGATGGTGGCGGCGCGATCGGACGCGGAGATCCCCGTGCCCACGCCGTGACGAGGGTGGCCGTCGACGCTGACGGTCATGGCGGTCGTGTGAAGGCTCGTGTTGGCACTGGCCTGCGGCACGAGCTCGAGCCGGTCGCAGTCGGTGCCCGTCAGGGCCAGACACAGGTAGCCGCCGCCGACACGGGTCATGAAGTTGATGATCTGCGGCGTGACCTTGTCCGCCGCGCAAACGAAGTCGCCTTCGTTCTCACGCTGCTCGTCGTCCACGAGCACGATGATGCGCCCGGCGCGAAGCTCGTCGAGGATGTCCGGGATCGGGGAGAGGGCCATCGGGGAGAGTCTAGGGCAGGCAGGGTGGCGTGGCTCATATACTGGCCGCCGAGATGCAGGCGGGACGTATTCATCGCTGGCTTTCCTGGGGTCTTGTCGCGGTGCTGCTTGCCGGCGGCATGCTCGCGTACCGGATCGCCAGGTCGCCGGCGGGCACACTGCTGGTCGCCGAGCAGGGGGCCGAGTGGATTCGCATTGACTCGCAGCCGTCGGTCGTCGCGCGGCACACGACCCGCAACATCGCGTTCTTCCGGCACACATTCTCGACGCCGCGTGACCTGCCGACGGCCGAGGTGACCATCAAGGCGTTTCGCAGCTACCGAGTGGTCATCAACGACCGCGAGGTGAGCTCGAAAGGGCCCGAAGAGTCACCGTGGGTCCATGCCGGTCGGGTGGATCTCCGGCCGCACCTGCGGCCGGGAACGAACACGCTCATCATCGCCGTCGAGAACCGGTCGGGCCACCCCGTCCTGCTGGCGTACAGCGACGACCTCGACTTTCGTACGGATGCCAGGTGGCCGGTCTCGACCGATGCCCGGAGCTGGCGAGTCGCAGCCCTGGCTGCGGTCCGGAAGCCGTTTCCCGTCAGCGGGTCGTTTCCAGGGACCGTCACGAGCCTCGCTTCCGCCTGGCCGTTGATCGCCGGGCTGTTTCTGGTGGGGTCTTTGCTCGGGCAGTTCTGCGACCGCCACCGAGTCACGGTGGCCGTCTTCGGCCACGCGATTTGGGAGCCGAAGCGTTTTCGCTCCCTCCTGATGGGTGCTTGGGTCCTGCTTTGCGCCAACAACATCCTCAGGATCCCGATCGAGGTCGGATTCGATGTTCTTAGCCACTACGACTACGTGCGCTACCTCGTGGAGCAGAAGTCGATACCGCTAGCCAACGAGGGCTGGCAGTTCTTTCAGGGGCCGTTGTTCTACCTCCTGTGCGTCCCGCTGTACCTGCTCTTCTCCGCCGTCTTCTCCGGGGACGCCGCGCTGCAACTGATCCGCGTCGTCCCCATGGCCTGCGGCCTCGTACAGATCGAGATGGTGTATCGAACCCTAACGCTGGTCTTTCCCGGCGAAACGAGGCTGATCAATCTAGGCACAGCCATCGGCGGCTTTCTGCCCATGGGCATTTACATCTCTCAGATCGTCGGCAACGAGCCGCTACTGGGATGCTTGACCGCAATCGTGGTCTACCTATGCCTCCGGCTGCTCGTCGATGACGAGTCGGCCCTGAACAAGCGTGCCCTGGTCCTCGGCCTCGTCTTCGGGCTGGCACTGCTGACCAAGGTGACCATCGTGCTCCTGCTTCCCGTGGTGCTCGGCATCGTCGTCCTTCGCGCGGTCGGCATCCAACGCCGATCCTTGGGATCCCTGCAGCCTGCCTTATGGTTTGTCGCGTCGGCCTCGGTCGTCGCCGGTTGGTATTACCTGCGCAACTGGGTACGTCTCGGCAAGCCGTTCATCGGCGGCTGGGACAGCGCCCGTGGGTTCTTCTGGTGGCAGGACCCCAGCTATCGGCTACCCGAGAACTTCTATTCCTTCGGGGCTTCTCTCGTGCAGCCGGTCTACTCGTCGCTGTACGGCTTCTGGGATGGTCTCTACTCGACCCTCTGGCTCGACGGCTACCTCAGCTCGATGATCGCCGTGGAGTACGCGCCGCGATGGAACTACGAGCTGATGATCGCCCTGTCGCCGGTGGCGTTGCCCATGTGCCTGCTGGCGGCGGTCGGATGCTGGCAGGGGTTTCGCCCCCAGTCTCGGGAATCGCTGGGAAAGCACGTCCTCACGGCCCTCCTCTGCATCAGCATCTACTGGGCGGCGATGCTGTTTCTGTACATCAAGGTGCCCACGTACAGCACGGTAAAAGCTACGTATACCCTCGGGCTGATCCCCTGCTATGTCCTGCTGATCACGTCCGGGCTCAAGGCGGCTTCCGGCAACCGTCTGGTCGAGTCGGTCCTGACGGGCTACGTGTGCGCGTGGGTGGCGATGAGCTACTGTGCTTTCTTCGTGATCCGATAGCATGAGCCGATGCTGAGCTCGAAGCAACGCGCACAGCACCGCCGCTGGCTGAAGGCCCTGACGGGTATCCCCACCGCCGCCGCCTGTGAGCACCGAGTGGTCGAGTGGGTGACGCGGTGGGTGGCGGCCCGGCCGAACCTGCGTTTGCGTCGCGACGGCGTGGGCAACATGGTGATCACATGCAGCCGCACATCGAAGGCGGCCCCGCTGCTTATCACCGCCCATCTCGACCACCCCGCCTTCGTAGTGCGGCGGCCTTCAGACGACCGTGAGGTGGAGCTGGAGTTCCGGGGCGGCGTCCACGATCCGTACTTCCAGGATGCCCGACTGGAGATCTTCGACGCCGATGGGGGCGCGCACCGGGCCGCAGTCGTCAGGCTTGATTCGTCAGTCCGGCCGTTCAAGCGCGTGACGTGCCTGCTGCGGGCTCCGGCCACGCTGCAGCGAGGCGACGTCGGGCGCTGGGCGCTCAGGGGCCGGGGCGGCAAGCCGACGGTCGCGGGAGGGCTCCTGTACGCTCCCGCCTGCGATGACCTGGCGGGAGTGGCCGCCGCGCTGTCCGCACTCGATGTCCTTCGCAACTCCAGGAGCGCGGGGCACGTCGGTGTCCTGCTCACGGTGGCGGAGGAGGTCGGCTTTCTCGGCGCGATCTCGGCGTGCCGGCGGCGCACGGTGCCCAAGCGGGCCCGGCTCATCTGCCTGGAGTGCTCCCGGAGCTTTCCCGAATCACCGATCGGGGCGGGGCCGATACTGCGGGTGGGCGACAAGATGAGCGTGTTCAGCCCCGACCTCACCAACCGTCTCGGCGTGCTCATGAGCGCCTACCAGGATGCTCATCCCGGATTCAAGACGCAGCGCAAGCTCATGCCGGGGGGCGTGTGCGAGGCGTCCACGTTCGCGGCCTACGGCTACGAGTCGACGTGCGTGTGCCTGCCGCTGGGCAACTATCACAACATGGTTGACATCGACGGCGTCCTGGCGGGCAAGCGCCCGGCCCGCATCGGAGCCGAGTACATCTCGGTCGCCGACTTCGACGGGATGGTGGAGCTGCTCGTGCACTTTGCGCAGCATCTCGACTCGGCGCGGTACCCGTCGCTGCGGGAGCGGATGGAGCAGCGCTACCGAAAGCACGGCCGGCTCATCGAGAAGGACTGAGCCTGCGCCCTACCGCCCCTGCTCCCGGCGCATTTGAATCAGCGCCAGGTTGCGTCGCGCCGTGGCGTGGTCGGGATCGATCTCCACCGCGCGCGAGAGGTGCAGGATGGCCTCGTCGATCATCCCCCGCTGGGCCAGCGCGGTGCCCAGGTTGGTCAGGAACCGGACGTCGTCGGGCTTGACGGCCAGGGCCCGGCGGAAGTGAATGCACGCCTCGCCGGGACGCCCCTGGTTCGCGAAGACGAGCCCCAGGTTGTAGTGGCTGTCGGCGTGCCGGGGATCCCGGCCAATGGCCTCCTGGAACTGCTCGATGGCCTGGTCGTCCCGTCCCTGGCTGGCGAGGACCACGCCCAGCCCGCAGCGTAGATCCACGTCGTCGGGATGATCGGCCAGCACGCCCTGGTAGTGCTCCGCGGCCGCCGCGTACTCCCCCAGCTCGGCGAGGGTGCGGGCCAGGTTCGCCCGCACCTGCTTCTTCAGGTGGGCGTCCCGCGGGTCGATCCGCAGCGCGTCCTCGAAGTGGCTGAGGGCGTCGCGGTGCCGGCCCTCGCGCACCAGCGCCTCGCCGACGTTGTTGTGAGCGACGGCGTTGCCGGTGGTGACGTCCAGGGCGTGGCTGAACAGGGTGACGCTGTCACGCCAGTAGTGCGTCTGGTGCCAGCTGCGCACGCCCAGCCCCGCCACCACCGCCAGCCCCGCGGTCCCCAGCAGAGCGCGGCGGCGGGGAAAGCGCTGCGGCAGGAGGTCGGCGACGCCCCACACGACCGCGATGAACAGGCCGATGAGGGGGACGTAGACGTAGCGATCCGCACCCGCCTGGGTCCCGACCTGCACCAGGCCGATGACGGGCACCAGCGTGCCGAGGTACCACAGCCACCCCGTGACGAGATACGGCTGTCTCGCGCGACGCACGAACACCAGCGCGGACACGAGCGCCAGAGTCACGACCGCCGCGAGGACCCTCCACCACGCGATGGCGTCCCCGGGGTGCGGGTAGTAGGCGGACAGCCCGAAGGGCCACAGCGTCTGCTCGAGGTAACGGAGATAGGACACGAGGGCGTTGGCGACTCGCACGCCGGCCGAGTGCTCGGCGAGGGTGGCGACGGCGCCGCCCTGGGCCAGGATCGTCACGACGCAGCTGGCCGCCGCCAGCGCGAACAGCGGGATCTTCTCGAGGACGAGACTCCGGACGGAGCGACGCGAGGTCACGCGGCCCAGCGGCCAGTAATCCAGCAGCAGCAGAACGCAGGGCAGGGTGACCAGCATGGGCTTGGCCATGAGGCCCAGCGCCAGCAGAAGCGTGACGCCGAGATACCGCCACACCGACCGGCGCGCGGCGTAGCCCGCATAAGCCCACATCGCCAGCAGCCAGAACGTCGTGCTCACCACGTTCTTGCGCTCCGACACCCACGCGACCGACTCGACGTTCAGGGGGTGAAGGGCGAACAGCGCGGCCACCAGCCCGCTCTTCCAGTCGGCGCCGGTCAGCCGGCGCAGCACGACGAACAGCAGCACGGTGTTGGCGAGGTGCAGCAGGAGGCTGGAGAGGTGGTGTCCCCGCGGGTCGAGCCCGAATGCCTCGCAGTCGAGCCGGTGCGAGAGCCACGTCAGCGGGTGCCAGTTCGAGACGTGGCCGACCTCGAAGGACCACGCGACGCCGGCCCACGTCAGCCCCGCCTGCACCTGGGGGTTGTCCGTGACGTACAGGTCGTCGTCGTAGTTGACGAAGTCGTTGAAGAGCGCTGGGTAGTAGGCGGCGGCGACGACGGCCGCCAGCGCAAAGACGATCACGAAGGGAACGCGCTTCTCCTTCATCTCGGAAAGAGCCTCGACGAGAGGAGCCCCATGCGGGCCAGACGGAAGACGATTGCCGTCTTCAGGCAGCCCAGGCCGTACTTGACGGAGCGCCCGAAATTGATCGAGGAGCTCTCGCCGGCGTAGCGGGTGGGGCAGCTGATCTCGGCGATGGTGTAATCGAACCACAGGACCTGCGAGAGCATCTGGTTGTCGAAGACGAAGTCGTCGGAATTTTCCTCCAGGGGAAGACGCTCCAGTATCTCGCGGGAGAAGGCGCGATAGCCCGTGTGAAACTCCGAGAGCTTCGAGCCGAGCATGATGTTGCCGAACAGCGTGAGAAACCGGTTGGCGAGGTACCGCCACAGCGGCATGCCGCCCTTCAGCGCGTAGCCTCCGAGGACCCTCGAGCCGAGCACCGCCGGGTAGAGGCCGTTGCCGATCAGCGAGGCCATCGCCGGAATGAGCTTCGGGGTGTACTGGTAGTCGGGATGAACCATGACCACGATGTCCGCGCCTTCCTCGAGGGCGAGCCGGTAGCAGGTCTTTTGATTTGCTCCGTATCCACGGTTGCTCGGGTGCGTGACCACCTTCGTGTGCGGAAGAGTCCCGGCAATCGCCGTCGTCTCATCATGGCTCGCGTCATCGACGACGATGACGAGATCGACGATCCCCTGATCGAAAACCTCGTCGTGCGTCTTGCGCAGCGTCTCCGCCGCGTTGTACGCCGGCATGACCACGACTATCTTCTGGCCATTGAGCATCCTCTCCGATCTTACCGAGGCGCTGCATGCCCGCCAAAGACACGCTGACCGTCTGCCCCATCTGTCACGTGGTTGACACCACGGACGAGTTTCCGGGGGCGCGGGGACCGGCCAAGACGTATCCCGTCGTGCGCTGCCGCCGCTGCGGCCTTGTCTTTCAGAAGCGCGGGGGGACCGGCGACAGCGGCGCCGGGACAGGACCGGCCGAGGCTCCGACGCAGAATCGCTTCGGTCGTCTCCTCGAAGAGTTCATCCGTCTGTTTCGGCGATCCCGCGTGCGGATGGCCCAGCGGCTCATGCCGGCCGGAGGCTCCACGCTCGACATTGGCTGCGGCCGCGGACTCTATCTGCGCCTGCTCAAGGAACGCGGCTTCACCGTTCGCGGCACGGAGCTCGTCGCCGCCGGCGCGGGACAGGATGTTCCGATCGACACCGGCGAGGTGACGCCCGGCCGCTACCCCGACGGCTCCTTCGACCTGATCTCCATGTGGCATGTTCTCGAGCATCTGACGAAGCCCGACGTCACGCTCGAGGCTTGCTTCAGGGCCTTGAAGCCGGACGGCGTGCTGCTCATCGCCGTGCCGAATTACGCGTCGGCGCAGGCCCGTCTCGGCGGCGAGCAGTGGCTGCACCTGGACCTGCCCCGGCACATCTTCCATTTCACGAGGCCGACGCTTCAGCGGCTGCTCGCCGCCCACGGCTTCCGGGTCGTCAGCGCCCGCACCGGCCAGTGGGAGATGGACCCCTTCGGGCTCCTTCAGACGGTTCTCAACCGCATGGGTCTGCGGCACAACGCGCTGTTCGACACGCTGCGCAATGACCGGGAGGCTGGAACAGATCTGACCACGCCCTACCGGGCCGCGATGCTGCTGATCTTCCCCCTGGGGATGACGCTGGCCGTCCCGTGCAGCCTCGTGCTGCGGCTGCTGGGGCGGGCCGGAACGCTGATCGTCGTCGCGCGGCGATGCGAATAATGGAAGGTGACGCGGCCGGACCGTGTCCCCCCCTGGGAGCCGTCTCGTGATTCGCCTGCCTGCCCGCGTCGTTCCGCTGCTGGTTACGCTGGCCCTCGACACCGGCGCGAGCGCCCAGAGTGCCGCGCAGGAACCGGCCGGCGAGATGCGCGCCCGGGCCATGGGCGTGCTGACGTACACGACGCTGTCGGTTGATCTCGAGCGGGTGCCCGCCCGGAAGGCCTTTCAGGCCGTCGCCACGGCGATCGGGATCCCGATCATCGGCCGCTACAACGATGACGACCTCGGCTACGGCCTCGATCCTGAGCTTCCGGTTACCGTCCGCATCGACGACGTCCCGGCCGAGTTCGTTCTGGAGATGATCCTCGAACAGTGCGCCATTGACGTGCCGTGCACCTGGCAGATCCGCAAGGGCTACCTCGAGGTCGGCACGAAGGACCGCCTCAGCGTCCCCGCGGCAATCGAGAAACGCACCTATCCGGTGGGCGACCTCCTCATCGAGCCCCCCTACTTCGAATCGACCCAGGCCATGGCGGCGCTGTCGTGGATGCGCCAGCGCATGCGCCCCCAGCGTATTCCCGCTCCGCGCAGCTTCGCGACGCACGAGTACAGGTCGGCGGCGCTGAGCCGCCCCGGCCCGCGTAAGACGTCCGACCAGGCCATGGGCGAGATCGTCGAGGGCATCGTCGAGATGATCGAGCCGGGCAACTGGGACTACGGCCAGTTCGGTGAAAACGAAGACGCGGCCGGCCCGCGCCCGGTCCGGATCGCCCGCCTGCGCATCTGGCGTGACTCGATCGTGGTGTCCGCACCCGACTACATCCACCGTCGGATCCAGGACATCACGCCGATCCCGCCGGCCCCCCTCCGCGCCGCCGAGATCGCGGATCGGTCGGCGCGGGCCTCGTCGCCGGGCCTCCGGGTGGTCGTCGTGGGCCCCGTGGCAGATCGTCCAGGGCAGGGAGCGCGGCGATGAGAGTGCTCGCCGCCGTCATCGCGTCCATGATGGTCGCGGCGCCGTCGCCGGCGCGGGGCCAGGGGGCGACGGTCGACCGAACCCGGCCGCCCTCACGTGAGGAGATGATCCTCCGCCGTCAGCTCGGCGTGCTCACCTACGTGCCGATCACCATCGAGTTCGAGGCGACGCCGGCTCGCGCGGCGTTCGAGTGGCTCCAGGTTGCGCTGGGGATTCCGCTGGTCGGTCGCTACGCGGACGATCCCACCGGCCACGGCATCGATCCGGACCTGCCGATCACGCTGTCGGTCACCGAGCGGCCGGCCCTGGAGCTGCTGGAGCTCATGCTGGAGGCGTGCAGCACGTCGGAGCCGTGCACCTGGCAGATGCGCAAGGGGTTCGTCGAGTTCGGCACCAAGCGGCGTCTCAGCGCCCCCGCCGCCCGCCGGACCCGCCTCTACTACATCGCCGATCTGATCATCGACATCCCCGACAACACGGTCGTGCGAACCCGTCGCGAGGTGCTCGCGCTCGACCTCGTGCGGGACATCGTCGAGAACATCGAGCCGGGCGACTGGGACTGGGGTCAGCAGGAGGAGCCGGTCGAGCCAAGGCTCACCCGCGCCGATGAGACGCGGACGCCGGTGACCGGCACCGGGGCGGAGGCGCCGCGCTACGTCGCGCCGCGCAAGATCGCCATCATTCGCTACTGGCGGGACTCTCTCATCATTCACGCCCCGGACTACATCCACCGCCAGATCAACGGCTATCCGCGGCCAATCCCGCCGCACGTCCCGACTCGGACCCGCGGCGCTGCCGCGCGGTGACGGCGGGGTCATTTGCCCGCGCTCTCCTTGCCCTCCGTGCCGGGCGCCCCCAGCAACTCGATACGCACGCGTTGCACGTGCGTCTGAGCCGTGTCCACCGCCGTGAACCGCGCGTCGTGCGCTTCGAAGCTCTCGCCCTGGCTCGGCACGTGACCGAGCCTCGACAGCACGAACCCGCCGACCGTATCGAAGTCGTCGTTTTCCGGCAGCGAGAGCCCCAGCCGCTCGTTGAGGTCGTCGATGTGGTACCGGCCGTCGACCTCGGCCTTCGTCTTGTCGATGGCCACAAGCGCCGGCTCCTCGTCGCCCTCCGGCTCGTGCTCGTCGCGGATCTCGCCGACGATCTCCTCCAGAACGTCCTCGATGGTCACCAGCCCCTCGGTGCCGCCGTACTCGTCGATGACGATCGCCATGTGGACCTCGCTGCGTTGGAAGTCCGCCAGCAGCTCGCGCACCGGCTTGGTCTCCGGAACGATGATCGGCTGCCTCAAGAGCGGCTCCAGCCTGAAGCTGTTGGCGTCCTCGCCGAGGTAGGGGACGAGGTCCCGCACGTAGAGGACGCCGATGATCTGATCGAGGTTTTCCTTGTACACGGGGATCCGTGAATGACCGGATTCGATGATGAACGCCCGGATCTTCGTGAGGTCGCTGGTGAGCTCGATCCCCTCAATGTCGGTGCGCGGCGTCATGATCTCGGCCACGTCGGTGCTCGTGAACTCGACGACGTTCTCGAGCATGCTGGCCGCCTCCTCGTCGAGACCGCCCTCGCGCTGGGTCTGGTCGATCGAGCGCAGCAGCTCGGCCTCGGTCTCATCGCCGTTGCGCAGGTTGGCGCCGCTGAGCCGCCGCACCACCTCGTCGATGAACGACACCGCCTTGGTGAGCGGAAAGCACGCCCACGTCATGAGTCGGATCAGCGGCAGGCAGGCGGAGACGATGCTCTCGCCGGCGTAGCGGCTCACGGCGGAGGCGAGGACGGTCGAAAGGACCCACAGAAGCGGGACGGCGATCAGGCCGCTGATCAGCAGGTCGGTCCAGGTCAGGGATGCCTGGGCGCGCAGGTCGACGACCTCCGCCAGCACGAAGACGAAGAACGCGAGCCGCGCGACCGTGCGCAGGAGCGACACCGAGAAAGCGGCCTCCTCGAAATGGGCGGAGATCCAGGCGGCCCCGTCCGCGGCGTCTCGCGATTCCAGGCGTTGCGCCAGGGTCGAGCGACCCCAGCGCACGAGGGCCAGCTTCAAGGCCGCCAGGTACGTGGCCGCGAGCAGGGCTACCGCTGCCAGCCAGCCGTACAGCTCAGTCACCGGGATCGTCCTCGGTCACGAGCCCCTTTCCAGGCCCGAAGCGCTCGTCGTGACCCGACGCTTCGCGCGAGAATGTCGCTCCCACACCGATGGCCGTGAGGATCCGGTCCTCCTCGGCATGCATGGCGATGAAGCCTTCGTCCGTGTGATCGTCGAACCCGGCGCAGTGCAGGAGCCCGTGCAGCGCGTAGAGCAGCAGCTCTCGCTCTACGGGATGCTCCATTTCCGCGGCGCGGCGTGCTGCCTCGTCAGCGCAGATGACGATGTCCGCCTCCACCGGTTCATCCGGCTCCGAATGCTCGAATGACAGCACGTCGGTCGTGTCCGTCCCGCCGCGGTGCTCGCGGTTCAGCCCGCGCATCCGCTCGTCGCCGACGATGGTGACGGCGAGCTGGCGCACGGGCCGCTCGATGTGAGCCAGGCTTTCGAGAAGACGATCGCGCAGCCACGATGCATCGGGACGCGCCCCCGGAACGTCGACTCGGACATCGAGCTCGGTTTCGATCCGAGGTCTCGCGGCCCGTTCAGGGGGGTTGTCGGCATCGGACGCCGGTGCGTCCGCGTCATCGTCCGACGATGCCGTCGTGCTGCATGTCAACGCGGTTGTGCTCATTGGTTCTCGCCGCGGCCGACCCCCGTGCCCCCGAAGTCGCCCGGCGTATCGCCCATAGGATATGACCTGTTTCGGCCGTCTGCCAGAAACAATTGAGGCCAGGCGGAAAAAGGCCGCGGGGCCATCCTCTAAACGGCCCCCACGGCAACCAGCGATGGCTTCACGCGGGCCTCGAACTCACCGCGGAACTTGTTGACGATCGTGCGGACCGCCCAGTTGTTGCCATCGGCGAGCCCGCAAATCGTCGTTCCAGGCATGACGCCCATGGTGCCTGCGAGCTCCAGCAGGAGATCCAGATCCTTGCTCGTCGCGTCGCCGGCCTCGATGCGGCACAGCAGCTGGTAGATCCACCGGGTCCCCTCGCGGCACGGCGTGCACTGGCCGCACGACTCATTCTTGAAGAACCGGGCGATGTTGCGGGCCACCGCGATCATGTCGGTGTCCTCGTCGAAAATCGTGGGGCACGCGGTGCCCAGTCCAAGGACGTGGTATTTGCGCCCGATGTCGAAATCCATCTCCGCATCGAACTGGTCGGGACCCAGCACCCCCATGCTCACCCCGCCGGCGATGGCTCCCTTGAAGCGCTTGCCGCCCCGCATGCCTCCGCAGTACTCGTCCACGAGTGTCCGCAGCGGGATTCCCAAGTCCACCTCGTAGCAGCCCGGCCGATTGACATGGCCGGAGACGCCCATGAGCTTTGGACCGTAGCTGGGCGGCCCTCCGATGGACGACTCGCATCCCATCGACTTCCACCAGTCCAGGCCATGGGTGACGATCGGCCCCACCGCGGCCAGCGTCTCGACGTTGTTGATGATGGTCGGACGGCCGAACAGGCCCTTCACGGCGGGAAACGGCGGCTTGATCCTCGGCCACGCGCGCTTGCCCTCAATACATTCCAGCAGGCCCGTCTCCTCACCGCAGATGTAGGCTCCGGCGCTGCGGTGCATGTAGCACTCGATGGTGAGGTCCTCGCCGGTTGTCTTCTTCTTCGTCTTCTTGGCCTGGGACTTCTTGCGGCCCGCGCTTCCCGCCGGTGACGATGCGCCGAAGATACCGTGCTCGTATGCTTCCTGGATGGCGTGCTCCACGACCTTCGCCTGGTGGCGGTACTCGCCGCGGATGAAGAAGTACGCCGTGTCGAGCCGGCAGGCGTAGCACGTGATCGCGATGCCCTCGAGTACGAGATGAGGGTCGAAGTCGATGAGCAGCCGGTCCTTGAAGGTGGCTGGTTCCGCTTCGTCGCAGTTCACGGCCAGGTACCGCCGGCCGCCGTCGGGCTCCGGCAGAAACGTCCACTTGAGCCCGCACGGGAAGCCGGCTCCCCCGCGGCCTCTCAGCTGCGACTCCTTGATGAGGTCGACCACCGCCTCGGGCTTCATGCTCCGGGCCGTCTCCAGGGCCTGGTAACCGCCGGTCTTGACGTACTCGTCGTAGGAGACGACGTGGCGGTCCTTGGGATCGCCCCACGGCGGAGTGGGGATACGCTTGACGAGAACGGGTTCGTTCATGGGTCAGTCACGGGTGTTTGGGGATGAGGGGACGTGGTGCGGCGGAAGATCCAGGCGTTGCGAAGCTCCAGGTACGTCTCGAACTCACCGGATGTCGGCAGCGCGGCGTCCGTGATGGCGCGCCGCACGCTTCCCGTGTGATCCTCGCCGTAGCTGGCGTGAGTGTCGTGAAAGGCGGCGAAGCCGCCCGGGACGACCAGAGGCAGCCAGTCTTCGATATCCCGTCGGACCGCCTCGTAGGAGTGATCACCGTCCACCCACAGCATGGCGATCGCTTCGCTCCAGTCGGCGCGGACCTCGTGCGAGTAGCCGCGGATCACGTGCACGCGGTCGGTGAGCTTCCAGGTGTCCAGGATCTCATTGAACGTTCGCCAGGATGTCTCCGGGGGCGCCCCGTCGGTGCCCGTCTCCCTGGCCGCCGCGCGATCCCGGCGGCTTCCGAGGGACGTGCTGATGTGCGGGTCGATCGCGTGCAGGGAGTTGGACCGTTTCATGCCGCGGCCCAGGAACACGGTGGACTTGCCCTTGAAGCTGCCGATCTCGACGATCGGCCCGTCAGGGCAGATCGCAGCGGCATGGCACAGCGCCGCCGCCTGGTCGGCATGCAGAAAGCCGGGGATCCGCTCGGCGCGGGGCAGATCGTCGCCGAACCGCTGCCCGGTGAAGGCCCGGGCCAGCCTCAGCCGGGGCGGGGTCGGGCGGAGCACCCGCGGAAGCCAGCTTGGATGCTTGATGTCGGAGGCCATGGCGGTGAGCGTCACGGGTCGGGGTCCCGGTGATCCTGATTGATCTCGATCTCCTCGACGGTCGTCCTGCGAAGCGTGATGCCGCCCCGGTTCTCCTGCTCCTGTTTCTCGTTCAGCACCACCCGCTTGCGGCTCGGGTCGGTCTTCACCGCTCGGTAGAGGTGACCGACGAACTCGCCCAGCGAACGCATCAGCGTCTTGTCCTTCGATTCCGTCATTCGAGATGGCTAGGGGCTGAGCTCTTGAACGATCTGATCGATGCGTTCGATCGTCAGGTTCTCGTGCAGCGTGTCGTCGACGAGAGCCACCGGCGCGGTGTCGCAGGACCCGAGACACTCCAGGGCCAGAAGAGTGAATTGCCCGTCCTCGGTCGTCTCGTGCGGCTCGACGTCGAGCTTGTTGCGCAGGTGGTCGAGGATCGTCTGGTGGCCGCAGATCTCGCAGGCAATGGACTGGCATACGGCGATGATGTGCTTGCCCGTCGGCTCGGTCGTGAAGTCCTCATAGAACGAAGCGGTGTCGAACACCTCGGCGGGGGTGATCTCCAGGAAATGCGCCACCTCCACCATGGCCTGGAAAGGAATACAGCGGTAGGTGTGCTGCAGATCGTTGAGGATGGGCAGCAGCGCGGCCATCTTCGTTTCGTAGCGGGGCAGGATCTGCGCCGTGTAGTGTTTCTTCATCTTCTCCGTGAGATACGGCTCGTCGCGACGCTCGATCTCAGTCGTGGAGGATGGTTTGACGGTCCAGGCCATGGTGTTCAGATCTCAGGTTTCAGTTCAGCGGTTGCAGGCTATCGATCAAGCTCCGCGGCGATGATGTTCAACGATCCGAGCACGGCCACCGTGTCTCCGAGCTGGTGCCCCTCCAGCAGCTTGGGCAGCACCTGAAAATTGATAAACGACGGCGGCCGGGTCTTGGCCCGCCACGCGCACTTCGTGCCGTCCGCGATGATGTAATAGCCGAGCTCCCCATTGGGTGACTCGATCGCGGTGTACGCCTCTCCGATCGGCACATCCCAGCCGCGGTTGGTCATGAAGATCTCGAACAGCTGGATGGTCCCCTCGATCGATCCATAGACGTCGCCCTTGTCGGGAACGGTGAACTTCGAATCGACCTCGACATTCATGGGCCCCGCCGGTATGCGGTCAATGAGATGACCGATGATCCGCCGGCTCTGACGCATCTCCTCCATCCGTACGAGGAACCGGCACAGGCAGTCACCGTCCTGGGCCAGCGGCACCGAGAACGGCACCGGGTCGGCGCCCTCGCCATCCCAGTTGGGTGCGAAGCAAAGATACGGCTCGTCCTTGCGAAGGTCCCGCCGCACGCCCGAGGCCCGGGCCACCGGACCGCTGAGGCTCCAGGCGAGGGCGTCCTCGGTATTGATGGCCCCCACGCCCTTGAGGCGGTCCACGAAGATCCGATTGCGGTTCAGCAGTGTCTCCATGTCCTTGAGGCTCTTGGTCAGACGCACATCGATGAAGTTCTTCACCATGCGCTGAAACACCTGGTCATCGGGGAGATCCTGCATCGCGCCGCCGACGCGGCTCCAGTCCGGGTGAAACCGCTGGCCGGACACGTAGTCCATGATGTCGTAGATGTGCTCGCGCTCGTTGAAGCCGTAGAGAAAGCCGGTGAACGCTCCGACGTCCAGCGCCGCCGCGCCGCAGCACAGCAGGTGGTTCTGAATACGGCCCAGCTCGGCGAGGATCGTTCGAACGACCGTGCAGCGGGGCGTGATGCTGATGCCGAAGAGTGCTTCGACGGCGTTGTGCCACGCGATGTCGTTGACGATCGGCGAGATGTAATCCATCCGGCTGACGGTGCAGACGTATTGGTTGTAGTCGTGGTGCTCCGCCAGCTTCTCGAAGCCGCTGTGCAGGTAGCCGATGTGCGGCGTGACCCGGACCACTCGCTCGCCGTCGAGCTCCAGCACGAGCCGCAACGTGGTGTGGGTGGCGGGATGCTGGGGGCCGAAGTTGAGCACCCAGCGGTCCGGCGCGTCGGCACGGCCCTCGAGGTACTCGGTGGTCTCGACGTCGACGTCGAATCCTTCGTCAGGCGTGAGCGTGTACGGCATGCGGCGGGCCCGTGGCTGGGATCGTGACACAATTCACGAAGCG
>JBFGEG010000026.1:0-40033 GCA_041580235.1 Phycisphaerales bacterium | reverse complement strand
CCGTACGGCCCTTCGGGCCGACACTCGCTTTCGTACGGACCGCCGGATTCGATCCGGCGGTCCTGAGCGGGCGCACAGTGACGCGCTCCGTGCGGCCCTCCCGGCCGACCTCGCTTTGCTGGTTAGAGCGCTCCGTACGGCCCTCCGGGCTGACACTCGCTGTGGCTTGACCGCCCGTGCCAACGTCACCGCGTGCCCGCCGCGGCAGACAAGCGGCCGGTGGCACCCGGTCATAGGCATCCCGCCGCCGACACGGCGGTAGGATCATGTGGGGACCGCCCGGCGGCGGTACCATGACTGCGGTTCGACCCCCAGCGGGTTGGAAGGACGTGCACCGTGAACACGAGAGACAAGAGACCACGACGGCGGGGCTTCACTCTCATCGAGCTGCTGATCGTGATCGCCATCCTGCTGGCCATCGGCGGCCTGGTGGTGGTCAACCTGATTCCCCGCGGCGAGCAGGCCAAGGCGGACATCCAGCGCATCCAGCTCGACCAGGTCGCCAACGCGCTGGATCAGTTCCGTCTCGACATGGACCGGTGGCCCACCGAGGAGGAGGGCATCGAGGTGCTGTGGAAACGCGATTCGCTGGAGGACGAGAACGACTACGAGCGATGGCGCGGCCCCTACCTCGAGGACCCCGTGACCGAGGACCGCTGGGGTAACGAGCTGTTGTACCGGTTCCCCGGCGAGATCCGCGGCGAGTCGTACTACGACCTCATCTCCTTCGGTCCGGACGGCGAGGAGGAGACCGACGACGACATCACCAACCACGACCGCCTTCGCACCGCTGAGGGTGAGATCGCCGAGGACGTCGACTTCGGGGCCTCAGACACGGAAACCGGTGGTGCGGGCCCGGGCGGCTGAGCTCGCGTCGTGCCATGCAGGTGAGCCGACGGGCCATCACACTCCTGGAGCTGCTGCTGGCGATCGCCCTGCTGCTGGCGCTGACGGCCATCGCGCTGCCCGCGGTCTTCACGAGCTTTCACGAGCGTGCGTTTCGGGCGAGCACCGAAACCGTTCGCAACCAGCTCCTTCTCGCCCGCGCCCACGCCCAGGCCACCGGCAAGCCCGTCGAGGTGCTCTACGACGGGGAGTCGCCGCGGGTCACGGGACGCTACTTCCAAGCCGCTCTGGACGACGCAGCTCTTCGAGACGATGACCGCAACAAGACGCTGTCCATCACCGAGAGCTGGGCCGACCGCGCCCTCACCGATGGCGTCCGCCTCGCCGATCGTCCCGAAGACGGTGACCGGCCGGCCGGCGTCGCCGACGCGACCGGGACACTCCGCCTCGCCGTGTACATGCCCGACGGCTCGGCGCTGATCCAGCGGCCGGTCTGGGTGCGCGACGAGCGCGGCCGGATCGCGAGAATCTCACTCAATCCCTGGACGGGGCTGCCGTCAATCGAGCGTGACGCCGCCGGGGCCGAGCCGGCGGAGCCCGAGAACCCTGAGGCGGCCGAGCAAGATCCAGCGTTCGATGACGGGCCGGAGCCGGAGGCCGACGCCGAGCCCGATCCGGACCCGCCGCTTGACGATGAGGACGACCCGAAACAAGAAGAAGATGACGAGGAGGTGCCGGCATGATCCGTCGCGGCGCCGTTCTGTTCGAGGTGATGCTGTCGGTGGCGCTGTTCGTGGGAGCGGCGGCGTTCTGCCTGGGCGCGACCAAGTCGCTCTTTGCCGCGTTCGAGCGGGCCGGGCGGAGGCAGTTCGCGGTGGACCTCGCACGGTCGAAGCTGGCCGAGCTCGAAGCGGGCCTGATCACGGTGCAGGACCTCCGCGGCGAGTGGGACGGCGGTGTGGGCTCGCACGTCGAGGATGTTGATCTGGAGGGGGCGAGTCGGGCCCGGCGTTGGCGGTTCGATATCGAGACGTCGCTCAGCGAGTTTCGCGGGCTGAGCCTCGTCGAGCTCACCGTCAGCGAGATCACCGGCGCCGGGGACGACGCGGCGGGCGCCACGCTGCGGCAGCTCGTGACGCTGCGCGAGACCGAAGTCGAGGCCTACGAGCCCGACGATCTGCTGGAGGGACTTGCCGCACCGGAGGACGCTCCATGAGACGCCGGGGGTTCACGCTCATCGAGGTCCTGATCTCGATCGCGCTGGTCGGGATGCTGCTGGGCTCCATGTTCGCCTTCATGCTGGAGATGCTCTCGACCCGCCGCCGCGCGCTCGATTACACCGCCCGGCAGCTTGCCGCAGCCACGCTCATCGAGCGGCTCGAGCGCGACCTGGCGACCTGTCTCGTCGGCGACCGCGGTCACGGGGCCGGGATCGAGGGCGACGGGACACATCTGCTGGTCCTGAGCCGCAGCGTGGCCGCCCACCTGGCCGAGCGCGGCCCCGGCGATCCCGCCGTGCTCGGTGACCTCCAGCAGACCGAGTACCGCTTCAACGAGCAGACCGGAGAGATCGAAGCGCGCCGGACGGCTCACCCCGCAGCCCCCGACGTCGCCCCCACGGTCGACGCGGGTTTCGCGACGCTGGGTCCCGCCTTCCGTCTGCGCTTCCGCTACCACGACTCGAACCGTTGGCAGGACGCGTTCGACAGCCTCGCCGAGGATCGGCTGCCCACGGCCGTCGAGGTCGCGGTGTGGTTCGATCCGTGGCCGGGCGAGGAGCCCCTGGCCCGCATGGCTGAGCCGCAGCGCGAGCGGCTTACGTTCGACGCCGGCGGCGGATTCGACGACGCGGAGGCGGCGCGGCGGACGGACCTCGATCTCTCCGGCGAGCCGCGGCCCGACCGGTTCCGGGTGATCCTCATCCCCGACGCCTCGACCGAGGATCGGGAGCCGGACCGGGAGCCGCCGTCGTGACGCCCGGACGCCACCGCCGCGGGCTGACCCTCGTGGCCGTCCTCGTCATCATGGGCGGAGCGCTGCTGGTGGCCACGAGCCTGCTGTTTCTCGCCCAGACCGAGATCGCCGGCAGCGCCGGCGCGGCCGGCCGCGTGCAGTCGCACGCCCTGGCCTGGTCCGGGGTGCAGGCCGTCATGGTCCGGCTCGACGAGCAGCGCGACGAGATCCTCGAGGGCCGCCTGCCGCAGCTCGACGAGCAGCACGATGTGTACGAGACCGCGACGCGGCTGGGCGTCGTCCGCCTGCTCGAGATCGGCCCCGGCGGGGAGCGTCTGGTGCCACAGGCGTCGAAGCTGGACCTCGAGCACGTGGACGGCGACATGCTGGCGGCCACGGGGCTCATCGACGACGCGCTGGCCGGGGCGGTGGTCGAGCACCGCCAGACGCTCGGACGTCCCTACCAGTCGGAGGGGGAGCTGCTCGACGTCCCCGGCGTGTCGATCGAGACGCTCTACGGGCC
Organism: Phycisphaerales bacterium; assembly: GCA_041580235.1. Lineage (GTDB taxonomy): Bacteria > Planctomycetota > Phycisphaerae > Phycisphaerales > SM1A02 > JADFOJ01. Next base: position 36,711 of record JBFGEG010000026.1, on the reverse strand, counting down.
GATCGACGAGATCGCCGCCCCGCGTGACGCGGGCGACGCGCCGTCGGCCGACCCGATGCAGACGTCGCTGCGCGGCCTCGCCGACGTGGTCACCGTCTACGGCTTCGAGCCCGCCCTGCAGCGCGACGGCCGGCTCCGCATCAACCTCAACGTGCCGTGGTCGGAGGAGCTCGGCGAGCGGGTCGCCCAGCGGTTCGACGTCAACGTCAGCGAGACGCTTCAGCGTCTCATCGAGAGCGGCACGACCTTCGAGTCGGAGGCCAGGATCTTCGAGGTCATGAACTTCTTCGAGCTGCCGCTGGACGAGTGGCCGGACGTGGTGGACACGTTCACCACCGACGAGGGGGAGTTCCACTTCGGGCGGCTCGACATCAACTCGGCACCGTACGAGGCGCTGCTGGCCCTGCCGGGCGTCGAAGCCGAGCAGGCGGGGCAGATCGTCCGCGTCCGCGACACGCTGCCCGACGACGAGCGGGAGAACATCGCCTGGCCTGCGATCCAGGGGATCATCCCGCGGGAGGCCTACCCGCAGCTGGCCGGGCGGATCACCACACGCAGCTGGACCTACCGGCTGCGTCTCGCCGCCGGCGAGGTGGACCCCGACGATCCCGACGCACCGCTCGAGAATCGTGTCGTCTACGAAGTGGTCATCGATCTCTCGGCGCCCCGGGCGCGGGTGGCGTACCTGCGCGACGTCACCTGGCTGCGACCCACCGTGCTCATCGCGGCCGGCGTATCGCTCGAGCCGACCAGCCCGATAGACAACGACCGGGACGACCCGTCCGAGGACGCCACGGACACCGGCAGGGACGCCGAGCGGGATGAAGCGAATGCCGACGAACCCCTCGACGACGAACCTTCGTCCTTTGAGCAACCGGACGACCCGGAGCCTGTAAGCCCTGACGGAGACGACGCCGGGACCGCCGACGCGCCCGGGCCCCCCGGCCCCCCCGGCACGCCGCCGTCACCGGCTCGCAGGAGAATCGGTCGCTGGACGGCCGGCTGAGACACGTTCATGGCGGGACGCCACGCGATCGCGATCGACATCGGACGGCGGGAGCTTCGCGCGCTGGAGGCCATGTGGGATCGCGAGCGGCTCCGCGTCGGCCGCGTGCTGGTGGAGCCCATTCCCGACGACGTCGGCCCCGACGATCCCAGGTCGCTGGGGGTGTGGGCGGGCCGGACCCTCAACCAGGCCGGCTTCGGCAAGGGCCGGGCCGTCGCCGTCGTCTCGCGGGAGCATGTCGTCCTGAAACGCATCGCGCTGCCGACGGCGGAGCCGAGGGAGCTTCCGGAGATGACTCGGCTGGCCCTGCACCGCGAGCTGCCCTTCGATCCGACGACCGCGATCATCGACTTCGTGCTCATGGCCGGCGGCGGCACCTCGACCACCGTGCTCGCCGTCGCCGTGCCCCATGGCGCGTTGGCACCCCTGCGGCAGGCGGTCCGCGGGGCCAGCCGCTCGCTGGAGCACCTCTCCCTGCGCAACATGGGGGTGGCGGCCCTGCTGGATCCGGACAGCGCCGAACCGGTCCTCGCCGTGGACATCACCGCCGAGCGTGTCGAGTTCACCGTCGTGGTCGACGGCGTGATTCGATTCTCACGGGCCGGCGAGCTGCCGGCGCTGGAGGATCCGGCGGAGATCACCGCCGCGGTTGTCACCGAAGCCCGTCGAACCTGGATGAGCTACCGGATCGTCCAGGACTCCGAGGACGTGTGTCGCGCGGTCGTGTTCGGAGACCCCCGGGTGGCTGAGCCGGCCGCCAGCGCGATCGGCGAGATCCTGAAGGTCGAGACGTCGGTCTTCAACGGGCACGGGCTTGTCGAGGGATTCACCGGCGGGTCGGCCGACGGGGAGCTGTGGCCGCTGGTGGGGCTGCTGCTGGTCCCCAACATCAGGATCCAGTCGATCGACTTCGCGCACCCGCGTCGAGCGCCCGATGTCCGCGCGCGGAAGCGCCGGATCGCGATCGGCGTCGCCGGTCTGGCGGTGGTGATCTTCATGGCCGGCATGACATGGGCCCGCTTCGACCTGGCCGACCTCCAGCAGACGGTCGCGCAGCTCCAGGAGAAACGCACGGTGCGTCGGCCGCAGTACCTCCGCTACGGGCGTGATCTCTACAAGCTCACGCACCTGCAGCAGTGGGAGTCCGTGGATCCGGAGTGGCTGGAGCACCTGGCGTACATCGCGAGCCTGTCGCCGCCGCCGGACCGGGTCGTGCTCGACACCTGGGCGGGCACGCTTGCCTTCGGCGGCGTGAAGTTCGATCGCCGCAGCCAGCGCTTCTCCGCGCCGGCCGAGATCAGGATCGCCGTCGAGGGCGAGGCGGCCGACCGCGAGACGGCCGACGCGTTTCGCGGATCGCTGGTCGACACGGAGGCGTACGACATCAGCACGGCCGGTCCCGACGCCCAGAGCGGGCGCCGTCTGCCCTACTCCTTTCAATACAACCTCCGCACCTCCGGCGACACGCCCGTGTCCCGTGACGAGCCGCCGCCCGAGGCCGGGGGTCAGGAGTCGTGACGCGAATCGTGCGGATCATCCTGGTGCTGACCGTGATCTCGGCCGTCGGCTGGCTGGGATGGCGATCGGTGCGCGGCGGGTACCTGAGCAAGCGGGCCGACCTCCAGCAGCAGATCGTCTCGATCACGGGGGACGTCGACCGCTACCGGGCCGCGGTCAGGGAGCACACACGGATCCAGGACGAGCTGCGTCACTACGTCGACCGCACGCTCGGCGCCGACCTGGAGACCGTGGACCACCAGCTCCGCAGCCGGCTCAACCGCATCGGCGAGGTGCTGGGGCTCGAGGCGCTGAGCGTGGGCACGGGCCGGACGCGACAGCTCGCGTCTCCCGCCCGCAGCCAGTTCAGCCGCCGCCAGAGCGAGCTGCGGGACGAGCTGGACTTCGTCGAGGTCGAGGCGTGGATCTCCGGCCAGGGCGACTTCGACCAGGCGCTGCGTCTGGTCGGCGGTGTGGCCGCCGAGCCGTGGCTCAAGCGCCTCGGGCAGGTCCGGCTTCAGCCCAAGGACAACGGGCAGCGCTTCGCGATCACGGTCCGTCTGGTCACGCTGTTCCTGCCCGGGCGCTCCCCCTCGGGCACCCTCGACGGTCCCGGCGCCAACCCGGTAAGCCTCGAGGGGTACGAGCAGCTCGCGGCCCGCAACCCCTTCCACGTGCCGTCGCCGCCACCGCCGGGGCCGCCGCCCGCGCAGGCGGCCGTGGCCCGGGCCCGGCCGTCATTCCCGTTTGGCAAGTGGTTCCTGACCGGGGTCGCCTCGGGCCCCGGCGACATCGAGGTCTGGCTGCTCAACCGCGAGTCGGGCGAGTCGAGGCGTCTCGCCGTCGGCGATGCTCTCGAGAACATGATGCTCACGGCCGCCCGCGGCGATGCCGCGGAATTCCGCCTGGGCGAGACGCGGTTCAGGGTCGTGGTCGGCCGGCCGCTCTCCGATCGCGTCCCCGTCGCCGAGTAACTCGGGCCGAATTCGGCGGGCCGCACGGGAGCGAGTGTCGGCCCCGGGCCGACGGAGCGCTCAAGCTACCGCCCCTCCAGGGCCGCCGCCACCGCCGCCGCGATCGCCTGCTGCCCGGCCGCGTTGGGGTGGCCGTCGGCGTTCTCGGGATAGGGCTGGCGGCCTTCGTCGAGACACCCCCGCAGGGGCACGAGGCAATCAACCCACTCGATCGAGTGCTCGCCGAGGAACCGGCGTGTCCGTTGCCACATCTCGCGCTCGCAGGCGACGAGCCGCGTGAAGTCCTCGCTCACGGGAACCCCTTGATGGGCGATGATGGCCTCGAAGACGAGCTCCTTGGTCGGGATCAGGGCAACGACGAACCTCGCGCCGGCGGCGGTCACCTGCTGCTCGATGCGCCGCAAAGCCTCCAGGCACACGCGATGGCCTTCGGCGATGCGAACGTCGTCGAGGTTCAGCCCGCAGAGCCGGTAGGTCGAGGTCAGCACCGTCCGGAAGCGCCCGATCTCGACGGCCTCCTCTCGTCCTCCGCTGGCCTGGGCGAGGTGCTGCGCCCGCGTCCAGGGGTCCTCGAACGGGTTGAGCACGGCGCGTTTGACGGCGCGGACGACGCCGTAGAGCTTCGAGTGCCGCGCGAGGACACCACGCACGCCCGTGTGGCCGCCCGCGAAGAGCCCGTCGATCTGCGCATGAATCGGCGCGCTCCGCTCGGCGTCGGCGATCGCCGCGGCGACCGCCGGGTCGGCGGTGCCCAGCTCGGGCAGCTGCCCACGGAGATGGACCATGCTGAAGCAGTCGAACAGGTCATTGCCTGCGTACAGCCCGTAGACCACCACCCCCGGCCGCAGGCTCAGGGCGAGCGGCGTGAGGGCCAGGCCCTGCGTAGGACCGAAGCCGCCGAACGCGATGCTGTAGGTCGAGTCACCGCCCAGCGTCTCGTACTGCCGGGGCCACGCCTCGTCCATGGAGACGCCCATGCCGTAGGTCTGGGAATCCCCCAGGGCGACGACGGTCGCGTGCTCGCGGGCCTCCTTGTTGCGATACCCGCGGGTGTCGTGAGACGGGTAGGCGGGATTCGGGCGTTGACCCAGGACCGGGTCGACGAGACAGATGGGGATCGGGGCCGAGGGGCTCTCCGCCAGCACGCGGTCGATGGGACCGGACACGACGCACAGCGCGTGCAGGACGCCCTCCAGCACCACCAGCAGCAGCCCGCACGCGACCGCCGCGAACAGGAGCCGTTTCGTCGGCATCAGTCTGGGGCTCGACATGGCAGATTCACTCGACAACACGTCCGGCTTCCCAAGGTATCGACCGTTCGGCCGGCCTTCCGAAGACCCGAACAGCACCCCCCTGAGGATTGAGGTGCATCCCGGTGCCCGGCCGCCGGTGAAAGCTTCAAAGGAGCCAGGGTTCCGGCGGCGGCCGAGGGCGCGGTCGCCGCGGTCTGGTGCAATGAGCCGCTCCGGGCCTCCGGAGCCGTGGTGGAGACTGCGGATGCTGTTCACAACCCTTGGCGCACGGCCGGCCGCGGTGCTGATCGCCGCGACGGCGGTCGCGGTCGCGCCGCCGGCGGCGGTCCTGGCCTGGCAACCCGACACCCCCGACCCGTCAGCCGCGTCGGAGGCCGCCGAAGAGCGGGCTCAGGGGTCCATTCGCTTCAACTTCAAGGGCGCGACCTTCGACCAGGTCATCGACTTCTTCTCGAGGGTGACGGGCCTGCCGGTGGTGCGGGAGGCGGACGTGCCCCAGGGCACGCTCGATTACCTGGCCCCCGAGCAGTACACGCTGCCCGAGGCGCTCACCATCCTCAACATCATCCTGCATGCCAAGGGCGTGGCCCTGCGTGTCGACGACGACATGCTGTACCTGCAGAAGCTCACCGAGATGCAGCGTGAGAACATCCCGACCTTCGTGGGCCGGCTCCCCGCCGACGTCAACCCGCAGGAGATCATCACGGTCGTGCGGCCGCTGGAGATCGCGCTGGCCAAGCCCCTGGCCGAGAAGCTTGCGTCGATGGTCGCCGAGTACGGCTCGATCACGGCGATGGATCAGCAGAACTCGATCGTGATCACGGAGACGGCCGGGCAGGTGCGCCGGCTGCTGACGATCGTCGACACGCTGGATCGCGAGGACCCGGAAGGCGCCGTCGAGGTCTTCGCCGTGCGGCACGCCCGGGCCACCGAGCTCATGGGATCGCTCAAGGCCCTGCTCGCCCAGAAGGTCGAGAAGTACGTCATCGATCAGAAGGGCAAGCAGGTCAAGATCGAGGAGGAGTCGATGCCGGGGCTGAGCATCTCGGCCGACGAGCGGACGAACGCCATCATCGCCAAGGGCGTGCAGAGCCGCATCGACAAGCTGCGGGAGGCGATCGAGCTGCTCGACGTCCCGGCCGTGGGCGGCGGCCGCGCGGTGCGGACCTTTGCCCTGTCCCGGCTCGCCCCCAGGGAGGTCACGGCCAAGCTCGAAGCCCTCTATGCGAAGCTGCCCGAGGAGAAGCGCCCGACCATCATGGCTCTCGACGACCTGGGCAAGGTCACGCTGATCGGCGACATGTCGTCGATCGAGGAGGCCTCGGCCCTGCTGCACGAGATCGACGGCGGCGCGCAGCCCGAGTGGTCGGAGCCGCAGCGGGCGATCGCGGTCATCGGGCTGGACTACGCCGAGCCCGACGCCGTCACGTCGGCGCTGCAGAGCCTTCTCAACAACCGCCAGCGCTCGTCAACGAAGATGATCACCGGGCCCGACGGCCGGTCCCTGGTGGTGGCGGGCCTGACCACCGACGTGGACGCGGTGAAGCTCCTGGTGCCGGTCCTCGACCGGCCGCCGGCCGAGGATCGCACGGCCCGTCTCTTTCGCGTGGCTGCGGGCGACGCCCGCCGGACCTTCGACCGCAGTCGGGCTCTCTACGCGGACCAGACCGACCCCGACGATCCGCAGTGGAGGCTCGACTTCGACTTCAACGCACGGGCTCGGCTGCTGACCGTCGTCGGCGCGCCCAAGGCGGTGCAGCGTTTCGCGGAGTCGCTGCGGGCCGTCGAGGAGAATACGGTCATCGAGCGGGAGACGCGGCAGATCGAGCTTGCCGGCGCCACCCCCAGCGACATCGTGGCCCCGCTGACGGCGCTGGCGCGGCCGCTGCTGGAGCCGCGCGACGGCGGGGAGTACGTCGCCCCGGAGATCGCCGCGGTCGACGCGCTGGGGCTGCTCATCGTCACCGCCCGGCCGGAGCAGTTTCATGCCCTGGAGTCGCTCGTGGAGACCCTGGATCGGCCCGGCCGGGAGATGCCGCCGCTCCGCATCCTCCAGCTGCGCACCGCCGACGCCGACAACCTGGCTCAGGTGCTCGCCCGCCAATACGAAGGGCGCCCGCACGACGAGCGCATGACCAGGCCGGTGAGCATCGCCTCCGACGGCCAGACCAACTCCCTGATCGTGGCCGCCCACTCCGATCTGTTCGGCGAGATCCAGTCGATCGTCGCCGAGCTCAACCGCGCCGGTGGCGTGGGGGGGGCGGAGCGGGAGATCCGGATCTTTCCCCTGACGGTCGCCCGCGCCCCGGAGCTGGCCCGCACCATCGACGAGATGTTTCCCGCGCCGCCGGTGCCACGCGACCGGCGCGGAAGGGCGCTCTACCACCTGCAGCAGCCGCGGGAGGTCGTGGTCCGGGCCGATCCCCAGACCAACTCGCTGATCGTCGACGCGCCCGTCGAGCGGATGGCGGGCTTCGAGCAGCTCGTCGAGCAGCTCGACCGCCAGCAGATCACCGATGAGGGCGCGATCCGCACGTACCGGATCGTCCACGCGGACCTCAACGCGGTCGCCGGCACGCTGCGGCAGCTCGCGGCCAGCGGGAGCCTGAGCCCGGCGGGTCGCGACCGGCGGGTGCCGATCGACATCACCTCCGAGCCGATGAGCCGCACGCTGGTCGTCTCCGGACCCGACGACATCTTCGACCGCGTGGAGGAGGTGCTCGGCGAGCTCGACGCGCGGCGGGTCGGCCCGTCCACCACGCTGCGGTTCTTCACGCTGCGTAACGCGCGAGCCGAGGCGCTGGTGCCGATGCTGCGGGAGATCCTGCTGCGGCGGATCGCCGAGGACATCGAGGACCCGGGTCCCGACGCCGGGCGGCTCCTTCACCTCAGCGCCGATCGCAAGACCAACACACTGATCCTGTCGGCGCCGGCGGCGATCCTGCCCGTGGCCGACGCCCTGGTGAGCGAGCTCGACCACCCGCGGGCCGCGGTGGAGGCCGTCGACGTCCGCATCTTTCAGCTCGCCCAGGCCGACGCCGCCCAGGTGGCCAACGCCCTGCGGGAGGCGGTCCGGACCCGGGCCGAGGCCGAGGGAGACGTCTCGCCGGTCACCATCGCCGCCGAGCCCTCCAGCAACTCGATCGTGGTGACCGCGATCCCCGCCCAGGTCGAGCGCATCGGCACGATGATCGAGTCGCTCGACGGGGCGCCGCCCGCCGACCAGATCCAGGTGCGGACGGTCTTTCTGAAGCACGCCCGCGCCGAGCGGGTGGCGCCGCTGGTCTCGGAGCTGCTCGCCCGCGACGAGCTGATGGACGTCAACCAGCTGCCGTCGTGGGCGAGGGTGCAGTTCGTGCAGATGCAGATGCGACAAGGCGGGCCCGAGCCCACCGTGCGTGTCGTGGCCGATGCGCGGCTCAACGCGGTGGTCATCTCGGCGCCGGCGGCCCTGCTCAACGCGGCCGAGCAGATGGTGAGCCAGCTCGACGTTGACCCGTCCGACGTCACCTCGGCGTCGGCCCGCCGCGTGCGGGTGCTGGTCATCGCCAACGCCGACGCGACCGAGATGGCGGCGAACCTGACGGCGATCTTCGATCAGGAGGAGCAGGTCGAGCCTCCCCCGACCATCCGCGTCGACCGCGAGAGCAACAGCCTGCTCGTGCTGGCCACCGGCGCCCAGTTCAACACGATCGAGCAGATCGCGCGTCAGATCGATGACGCGACGATCGCCGCGTCGCGGGAGATGCGTCTGATTCCCCTGGACCCCGGCAAGGCGTCGGCCGCCGAGCTCGCCCGCACGCTGCAGCGCATGCTGGGGCGGCCGGGGGGCAGCGGCGTCAAGGTGATCTCGCTGGAGGAGCTGCTCCAGCGGCAGTCGACGTCCCAGGGCAAGACACCCGGACCGACGTCGTCGCTTCCCGAAGCGCAGGGGCCGTCACCCTGGCCCGCGCCGTACGGGGCGATCGCGTCGATGGCCATCGGTGTCCTTCAGGACCAACCGCCGGACCCTCCTGACGGCGGGGGCGGCCTCGTCATCGCCGTCGACCCCGCCACCAACAGCCTCGTCATCGTCGGCGCGCCGCGCGCGATCGATCGTGTGGCCGACCTGGTCAGGCAGCTCGTGGACCAGCTCCCCGCCGCGCCGGGGCAGATCCACTACGTCGGTCTGCCCGAAGCGGTCAACGCCGCGACCACGTCGCGGATGATCATCCAGGCGATCAGCCAGATGACCCCCCCGGGCGGGCGGCGGGGCGATCTGCGGCGGCGGGTCGCCGTGATCGCCGACCAGGCGAACAACGCACTGATCGTCGCGTGCAATGAGCACGATTTCGAGATCGTCGGCGACCTCATCGCCGCTCTCTCCCGGCCGGCCACCACCGAGCAGATGGTCGTGAAGGTCTATCCCCTCCAGACCGTCGCGGCCGAGCGGGCGGCCGAGAGCGTGCGTCAGATGCTCAGCCCCACCGGGCCCGGCCGGCAGCGCGGCCGCCAGGCGCAACGGATGCGTGACCTGGCGGTGACCCTGCTCGTCGGAGACCAGACCATTGAGGCGGTCTTCGATCCGCAACGTGTGCGTGTCAACATCGACCCGCAGAACAACGCCCTGATCGTCATGGGGCCGCCGGAGGCGATCGGTTTCGTGGACCAGTTCGTGGAGCTGCTGGACCAGACGCCCGTCAACGTCCAGACGACGCTCAAGCTCTACCCGCTGCAGCACGCCCGGGCCCGGGAGATTCGCAACACGCTGCGAGGCATCTTCAGGGCCCGCTTCCAGAGCATGCAGCCCACCATGGGCGCGGGTGTCATCATGCCGGAGTTCTCGGCGGACGAACGCACCAACACGCTGCTGGTGACCGCTTCGCCCGAGCAGCTCACCGAGGTGGATGGTCTGCTGCAGGAGCTCGACCGCAAGCTCGGTGAGGACCGCCACACGCTGCGCATGATCGAGCTCACCGCGGCCCAGCCCCGACAGGCGGCGCAGATCCTCGATCAGGTCGTCATCGGGTCGGACCAGACGCGGCGGTCGTCGACGCTCATCGTGCCCGACGACAACACGGGGGTGCTGCTCGTCCGCGCCGGCGACGACGTCATGAACGAGATCGACGAGGTCCTGGCGGAGATCGACCGGCCCTCCACCCGCGAGTTCAAGGTGCGCACGATCGTTCTGGAGCGGGCCGACGCGGCCGCGGTGGCGACCGCGCTGCAGCAGCTCTACGACGACCGGGCCCGCATCGCCTCGTCCGGTCGCGGCCGGCGTCAGCAGGCCCGCCGCGTCTCGATCATCGGTGACAGCAACAGCAACACGGTTCTCGTCGCCGCCTCCGACGACGACTTCGGCGAGATCGAGCAGCTCGTCGGTCAGTTCGACACGCCCCAGGCGAGCCAGGCTCTGAGCTTTCGGGTCTTTCAGCTTCGCCACGCCAAGGCCAGCGAGATCGAGCAGACCGTGCAGAACATCATCAACGAGATCTCGTTCGCCGAGGAGGGGCCGTGGTGGGCATGGTGGGGGAGGTCCCAGAGCCAGGGCCGGTCCCGCCGCGGTGTGCTCGCCGTCCAGGCGGACGTCCGGCTCAACGCGCTCGTCGTGACCGGCGAGGGCGACAAGTTCGAGGTGGTGGAGCAGCTCATCGACGTTCTCGACGCGCCGGCGGGCGAGGGCGAGCGACGCATCGTGAAGCTCTACTTGCTGCAGCACGCCGACGTGGACGTGGTGGCCGATGTCCTCGTCGAGACCTTCGCCCACCGCTCCCGCTACCGCCGCTGGTGGGAGATGCCGGACCCCACGGAGGTCCGTATCCGCACCGACAGCCGCAACAAGATCATCATCGTCTACGGCACCAACCGCCAGCAGGAGGAGATCGGCGAGTTCATCGCGGGCATCGACTCCCAGGCGGCGCCCGGCGAGCAGCAGTTCGCCGTGCTCTCGGTCGAGTTTGCCCGGGCCCGCGACCTGGCCGGAACGCTCAACCAGTTCATGCGCGACCGCGCCCGGGCCACGGGGGCGCCGCCGCCCAATGCGACCATCGTCGGGAGCCAGTCGGCCAACGCGCTGCTGGTGTCGGCCGAGGCGGACGAGCTGGCCATGCTCCGCGACCTGCTGGGTCGGCTCGACCAGCCCGACGTCTCCGGCGATCGCACGTTTGAGATCATCGCGCTGACCGACGGCGATGCCGAGGAGATCGCCCGCATCGTCACCCGGCAGTTCCGCGGCCGCTCCGGCGGCCCCGAGGGGGGTACGGGCGTGGTGGTGACCCCCGACGCCCGCACCAACAGCCTCATCATCAATGCGCCGAAGCTGCAGTTCGCGCAGGTCAGGGCGCTGATCGAGCGTCTCGACGCGCCTTCGGCCAGCGACGAGACGATCATCCGGACATACGCGCTCGAGGGTGCCCGCGCCGAGGACGCCGTTCGGATTCTCAGCGACACCCTGCAGCTCGATGCCCGGGGCGAGACGTCCGGGATCACCATCAGGCTCGAGGACGACCGGGGGCCCGCCGTCGAGGTCCGGGCGAAGATCGTGGCCGACCGCCGGTCCAACAGCATCATCGTGACGGCGACCGAGGAGTCGTTTCCCGTCATCGAGACGCTCATCGCCAAGCTCGACGACGTGCCCGCGGCCAGCCCCGTCGAGTACCGCATCATTCCTTTGAAGCACGCTCTGGCCATCGACGTCGCCTTCACGCTGCGGCAGTTCACACGCGACCGCGGCGCGGCCGACGAAGCGCAGCCGAACATCGACTACAACCGCCTGGAGAACCAGCTCATCGTGGCCGCGACCGCTGATCAGTTCGAGCAGATCCAGAGCATCATCGCGGAGCTGGACCGGCCGTCGGAGAGCGAGCGCATCACCGACTTCGTGCCCCTGCGGTTCGCCCAGGCCCAGCAGGTCCAGGAGGCGCTGTCGGTGTTCTACGGACCGTACTCCATCGAGGCGGACACGCCCGGCAAGCTCAACGCGCGGATCGTGGCCGATCCTGCCGCCAACAGCCTCGTGATTACGGCCGACGAGAGCGAATGGGCCAACATCCGGGCGCTGCTCGACAAGCTCGACAGCGAGGAGTACGACGTGTCGCTGCAGCTGCGGGTGATCCCGCTCACCTATGCCGACGCGCGCTCCGTGGCCCGGGCCATCAACGAGGCCTTCGCGACGGAGATCTCTCGCGGCGATCGGCGTCCCGCCGGGCGTCAGCCGGCGCGAATGGGACCCGACGCGGAGCGGCGCGATCAGCGCGACTACCCGACGGTTCTCGTCGAGAGCGAGGAGTGGGTGCGGGCCTCGGCCGAGACCCAGACCAACTCGGTCATCGTCTCCGCCAGCCGCAGCAACATCCGCAAGATCGAGCAGATCGTCACCGAGCTGGACGTGGCCGACTACGCCAAGCTGCCGCCGCCGCGGATCATCCCCGTCACCGCCGGCAGTCCCGAGCAGCTCGCCGATTCGCTCAAGGGTCTGTACGAGCAGACGACCGACGATCGCGGCCGCAAGGCCCTGCGCATCGTCGGTGACCGCGCGTCCAACTCCATCATCGTGCGGGCCGAGGAGGAGGACTTCCACCAGATCAAGGCCCTGGCCGAAGCGCTGCAGGGCGAAGCATCGCAGCAGGGGCTGTCCGTCTACGTGCTGAGACTGCGGGCCGCCCCGGTGAGACGCGTCGCCGAGGCCGTCCGCGACGCGTTCGCGGCGAAGGCCCGGGAAGCGGACATTCCGCTGGCCATCCAGACGGACGTGCAGGGCAACAGCCTCGTCATCGCCTGCACGGCCTCGATGTTCGAGGAGATCCGCGGGACCGTCGAGCAGCTCGACGCCCTGTCGCCCGCCGCGGGCCACGGGATCTTCATCATCGAGCTCGAGCACGTCTCGCCCGAGGCGGCCCGCAACGTCGTGGAGACCATCGGCCTCCACGAGCCGCCGCGCGACGACTCGACCTCGCGTCTGGTGACCGAGCCGATCCGCGTGGTGCCGCTGTCCGGCCGCAACGCGATCGTCGTCGTCGCCAACCCCGCGGACCGCGAGACGATCATCGGGCTCTTCAAGGCCATCGACAGCGAGCCGGGGCTGGCCGAGGCTCGCCTTCGCGTGGTGAAGCTCCGCAACGCCGACGCCTCGGCGCTGGCGGAGATCCTGCGGCAGATCCTGCAGCCCGGCCAGCAGCAGGCGGAGACGGCGCTGGCCCGGGCCGTGCAGGAGCAGGTGCGCCGGCTCTCCATGCGGGGGCCGGACACCGGCGACCTGCGGCTGGACCTCACCAAGCCGATCCGGATCATCGCCGACACGGCGCTCAACGCCCTGGTGATCAGCTCGACACCGGACAACGTCGACGCGCTGGCCGAGGTGGTGGCGATCTTCGACGAGCTTCCGATCACCGACGCGGTCACCGTGCAGCTGCTGCCACTGAGCAACATCGCGGCCGATGACTTCGCCCGGATCGTCCGCGAGCTGTTCGTGCAGGGCAAGCAGCTCGGGCGGATCCCGGGCGCGGACCTGCAGGGCGTGCCGGCGGGCCGCATCGGCAAGGCGTTGCTCGACGAGGTCGCCCTGAGCGTCGATCAGCGCACCAACACCGTCATCGTCGCCGGCAAGGTGGACGCGGTGGCCCTGGTCGAGGTGCTCCACCGCAAGATCGACCGCGACGTCGCCAACGGCTGGATCGAGCCCCGGATCGTGCCCCTGCGGTTCGCCGACGCCGAGGACCTCGCCGAGGTGCTCCAGGCCGTGCTCGTGGACGGGACCGTCGACCAGCAGGCGGCAAGCCCTCTGCAACGTCAGGTCGCGCGGCTCCGCATGGCGCGGCTCGACACCAACGGGGGACGGGTCCTGGAGGCCGACGTCTTCTCGCCCATGACGCGGCTCGTCATCCGGCCCGAGCCGAAGCTCAACGCGCTGGTCCTGGTCGGGACCCCCATGAACCTGGAGGTGGTCACCGAGCTCGTGCAGATGCTCGACATCGAGTCGGCGGGACCGGGGGCGGCGGTGCGTATCTACCCGCTCGAGCATGCCTCGGCCTCCCGGCTGGCGACGACGATCACGCGGCTCTTCGATCAGCAGGTGCAGGCGGGAACGCTGCGACGCGACGACCGGGTGATCATCCAGGCCGACGAGCGGACCAACGCGCTGGTCGTGACCACCAGCCGCAGCAGCTTCCCGGTGGTCGAGGGGCTCATTGACATGCTCGACACCAGGCTTGCCCCGGAGCTGCGGGCCATCCGCCAGATCGAGCTGGCCAACGCGTCGGCGACTCGCGTGGGGACCATGGCCCAGCAGCTCATGGACGCCCGGCTGGAGCGTCTGCGGCGGACCGAGCCGGAGACGGCGGAGCTCTACCGGGCCACGATCATCGCCGACGTCCGCACCAACAGCCTCGTGATCGCGGCGGGCCCCGAGACGTTCGAGGTCGTCAAGCGGCTCGTGGAGGACCTGGACCGGTCGACGCTGACCACGGACGCCATGATCCGCGTCATCCCGGTCACCCGGGCCAACGCGGAGCGCATGGCGGAGACGATCGACGCCGTCATGCAGCGGCGTTACGCCGACATGCCCGACGATCTGCGCGAGAGCCAGCAGCCGCTGGTGCTCACCGATCCCGGCTCCGGCAGCCTGCTCGTGGCCGCCGGTCCCGATGACCTGGCCGCGATCGTCCATCTCGTCGAGAAGCTGGAGGAGGCGCCGCGCAACCCCGCCATCCGCCTGGCGGTCATTCCCGTCGAGTCCGAGGACGCGTCCATGCTCGCGCCGAGGATCCAGACGGTGATGCGTCAGCGTCAGCAGTCGCTGGGGCAGGCGGGCGTTGACTCGGACCGCGTCGCGATCGAGCCCGACGACGCCTCCAACAGCCTGATCATCGCCGCCAGCGAGGAGAACATCGAGGTGATTCGCGACCTGGTCAGCGCGTTGACCCGCGCCGACTGGGATTCCGAGGGCGGTACGGAGATCGAGCTGGTCCAGCTCATCAGCAGCCAGGCCGCCGAGGTGGTGGACCTGCTCGGCGAGCTGTACGCCGACGAGGTCAATCGCCGCCGCGGCACCGACACCGTTCAGGTCTCGGCGGACGAGCGGCTCAACGCCGTTCTCATCAACGCCCCTGGCTCCGACCTGCGGGCGCTGAAGAACCTGATCGCCCGGCTCGACGGCACGAAGCCGGCCAGCGTGGTGGAGATCAAGTACATCGCCCTGTCGTCAGCCAACGCCCTGGAGACGGTCAGCCTGATCCAGAACATTCTCGCCGGGCGTGGCATCGGGTCCGGCCGGGGCACGCAGCAGGCCACGGTGCTGCGTTACCTGCGCGAGTACGCCGTCGGCCGCAAGGGCGACGGATCCGGCGACGACCCGATGAGCGAGATGGAGGTGAGCGCGGCCGTCCGAGACGCGATCACCCTGACCCCGGACCTCCGCACCAACACCATCATCGTCTCGGCCCCGGGCGACTCCATGAACGTGATCGAGCGCATGGTCCGGGATCTCGACGCGTCGAGCATGGGCGCGCAGAACGTCCGCATCTTCAAGCTGGAGAATGCCGACGCGATCGCCATGGCGGAGATCCTGACGGACCTGTTCAACCTGTCGCAGCGCGGCAATCTCTACGTGCTCAAGCCCCGCGAGCGCCGCCCCGAGGAGCAGGCACTGTCCGTCTCGGCGGTGGAGCCCGATGCGCCGTACGCCGCCCTGCTCGGAGCCGAGCTGACCGCGGTGCCCGACGATCGCCAGGAGCTGTCGATCACCGTCGACAACCGGACCAACAGCCTGATCGTGTCGGGAACGCCGCTGTACCTGGACCTCGTGGAGGAGGTCGTGCAGAACCTCGATGCCCTGGAGGCCAACGAGCGCGACGTCTTCGTCTACCCGCTGCGGAATGCCGTGGCATCGGAAGTGGCGGACGTGCTCACCGAGTTCGTCAGCCAGGAGCAGCAGAAGCTGCTGGGCACGCTGAGCCCCGATCAGCTCGGCTCGGCGTCGCGGTTGCTCGAAAGGGAGATCACGATCGTCGGTGACGAGAAGTCCAACACGGTGCTCGTCAGCGCCAGCCCCCGCTACATGAGCCGGGTCAAGCAGATGATCACGGACCTCGACGTCGATCCGCCGCAGGTGCTCATCCAGGTGCTGCTCGCCGAGATCACCCTCGACTCGGATCTCGAATGGGGGTTCGACACCCGCGCCGAGCTCGGCCCCTACGGCGGCGACGATCTCCTGTTCCGCGGCGCATCGAGCCTGGCCAGCGCGTTTCTTCCCACCTTGGGCATTCCGAGCTTCTCGGTCTCGACCGACGACTTCTCGCTGCTGCTCAAAGCGCTCGAGGCCCAGGGACGGGTCCAGGTGCTCAGCAATCCGTCGGTCATGGCCGCCAACAACCAGCCGGCTCGCATCCAGGTCGGCGAGAACATCGGGCGGGCCAGCAGCGGCAGCATCACGTCGGACTTCCAGCAGGTGCTGGTGGAGTTCATCGACATCGGTGTGATCCTCGAGGTGACGCCGTCGATCAACCCCGACGGCTTCGTGCGGATGAGCGTCGTTCCGGAGATCACGATCCTCACCAACGAGACAACCCAGATCACCGAGGATCTGGAGGTTCCGATCCTGACGAAGCGAACGGCGAGCACGACCGTGACCGTTCGCGACGGCCAGACGATCGTCATCGGAGGCCTGATCCAGGACATGTACGAGCTGCGCCAGCAGAAAGTGCCGTTGCTGGGTGACATCCCGCTGCTGGGCCTGCTGTTCCGAAGCGAGTTCGAGGAATCCGCCAAGACCGAGCTGCTGATCGTGCTCACGCCGCACGTCATCTCGAGTCCGACCAACTTCGCCCGCGTGGACGAGGTCACCGATCGCGAGATCGACCGCATGTCGGTCAGCCCTCAGGAGAGAAAGGGACTCGAGGACAGCTTCCTCGTGCCCGAGGAGCGGACGTGGCGCGAGCGGATCAAGGATGAGCAGCGAAAGAACCGCTCGGGCCGCGAGAGCGGGAATTCGCGGGGGCCTCAGGGGTCACCCGGTGAGCCGCCGGCGGGGTTCACGCCCGAAAACGACCCCGAAATTGGGGACCGCCATGACCAGTAGTCGATGTTTCAAGCCTGTTTCGGCTGAACCGCGCACCACGGGTGCCGTATGGGATCGGGATAAGCCGATCCGGACCTTGAGCCACGGCCGGGGCGACTCTAGGGTGCTGGGCCGAGCACGCCACGAGACGGGCAGCGCAGTACGGGGGAGCGGTCACGATATGCCGGATGACACCATGCACCACCGCCGCCGGGCAACCACGTGCCGGGTGTTGTGCGCGCTGGTCCTGTGCGGTCTCGGCCTGACGGCGTGCACGGAGTCGCGGATGACGGGGAGCTACTACCGCCCGATGCCGCCCAAGCCGCGGCCGCTCCAGGCGGCGCCGCCGGACGCTCGCGCTGACGCGCTTGTACTCAACGTCGCGGCCGCGCCGATGGACACGAACGGCAACGGTTACCCCGATCTCATCCAGGCCTCGGCCCATCTCTTCGATACACGCTACCCGCCGGCGATCCGTGAAAGCGGGTCGTTCGTCTTCTCGCTGTACTCCAGCGGTCAAGCGGGGCGGGACGACGTCGAGCCGATCCGCCAGTGGCACATCGCCGACAACCAGGTGCAACGGGCGCTGCACCGATCGGCATTCGGGGCGTGCTACAGCTTCCGGCTGAGCCTGCTCGACGACGGCTCGGACATGCTGGAGATTCCCATGGCGGATCTCATCTGCAGGTTCGAGCCCGCCGACGGGGGCACGCCGACGCACGCCGGTGACGTGGCGACGATCCAGGTCGGGCGCCGCGTGCTCGTCCCGCAGCTCAAGTGGAGCGAGCAGCCGAAAGCATCCGCCGACGTGAGAGAGTGGCCGTAGGGACGAGGCACGGAGGCACGAAGGAAGACCAGATGGGTCGATTCGGAGCCGCGAGCTGCTGCGTCATCGTGTTGGGCGTGGTCGGGTCGGCGGCGGCCCAGTGTCCCGGTCCCGGCGACTGCTGCGCGGCCAACGGCACGCCCGGCTGCGACGATGAGTCGTGCTGCCAGAAGGTGTGTCTCACCGACCCCTTCTGCTGTGACGTCGCCTGGGATTCGCTCTGTGCCGGTGTCGCCGGTGACACCTGTCCCGTGTGCGGCGCGGGCTGTCCCGGATCGGGCAATTGCTGCGCGGCCAACGGTACCCCCGGCTGCGACGACGCCTTCTGCTGTTCGTTGGTCTGCGTGGGCGATCCGTTCTGCTGCGACACGGACTGGGACGCGGCGTGCGCCCTTCAGGCAACCGGCCTGTGCACCGCCTGCCAGGGCGGGTGCCCGGGCGGAGGAGACTGCTGCACGTTCAACGGCACCCCGGGCTGCGACAACGAGCTTTGCTGCGAGGACGTGTGCACCGTCGATTCGTTCTGCTGCACGTCGTTGTGGGATGCGCTGTGCGCCGAGCTGGCCGGGAAGCTCTGCCCGCCCTGCGCGCCGGAGCCCGTCGACGGCGATATCGACGGTGACGGCGTGGTCGGCATCGTCGATTTCACGATGCTGCTCGGCGCCTGGGGGTCATGCAACGAGTGCGCGGCGTGCCCGGCCGACTTCGACGGGGACTGCGGCGTCGGCGTCGAGGACTTCCTGTTCCTGCTCGGCCACTGGTCCTAGGTCCCGTCTGACAGGATCTACTGTCCTTCGGGGCGGGCCTTCGCTCCGATCGCATCGAGCAGCTCGTTGGACGTGCGCGCGATCGTGTAAAGCTGATCGAGCTTGACCTTTCGGAAGATCTCGGCCACCTCAACGGTCGGTTGGAAGATGATGCTCTTGGAGCCCTTCTCGTGGAGGTCGTTGCGGAGCTCGATGCAGGCCGCGATGCCGGAGCTGTTGATGAACGTGATCTCGCTGAAGTCAAGCACGAGGTACCGGACGGCCTCATCGGCCTCAGCGATCGCCTTGCTCACGCTGTCGACGATGGCCCGGCCGCGGTGCTGCTCGATGACCGGGCCGACGAGCCTCGCCGTCACCGTGCCGCTTTCGCAGGTGATGTCGGCCGCGCGCAGCTGCTGCTGATGATCCGCTTCGGGCATGGTATACCTCACTAGGAGACGAGCTTCTCGAGTTCCTCGGCCGTGTGCGCAAAAGTGTAGAGCCGATCCACCCTCACCATGCGAAACACCTGGTTGACATCGTCCTTGGGACGGTAGACGATCGTGTGAGCTCCCTGGGCGTCAGCCCCGTTGCGAAGCTCGATGCAGGCCGCCAGGCCGGAGCTGTTGATGAACTCGACCTCGCCGAAGTCGAGCACGACAAAACGCAGCCTTTCGCCCGCCTCGCCCATCGCGCCCTTGACCGCGTTGAGGATGCCGGTCGCCTCGCGCTCCTCGACGTTTGAGGCCACGATCCTGGCCGTGACCACGCCGCCGTCGTTCGAGACAGTCACGTAGTCGGTGAGGGAATCGGACATCGCGGTTCGCCAGGCGGGCGCCGGAACTGATCATAACAGAAGGAAACCGTCAGCCCCAGTTGCCCAGCAGGATGAGAAAGTCCGTGATTCCGACGGTGCAGTCGGTGTCGATGTCACCCGTGCAGTGCGGCGGGCACGGCTCGGGGCAGGGACCCCAGAGCCCCAGCAGCATCAGAAAGTCGTTGATGCCCACCTCGCCGTCCCCGTCGAGATCCGCGGGATGCGGCGGCGAGGCGGCGGCGGCCCCGGCCATGTCGCTGATCCCGTAGCCGCGGATGTAGAGCGGGTCGAAGGCTGCGTTGGCGGTGTAGTAGTCGGCGGTGCGGGTCAGGGCGTACCGAAGCTGGTCCACCGTCCACTGGGGGTGTGCCTGGACGATGCACGCGGCCGCGCCTGCGGTGGTCGGCGTTGCGAAGGACGTGCCGTCGACCGCGGCGTGGCCGACGTCGTTGTTGGGGGTCACGGTGGCGCTATCGACGCCGCGAGCCAGGATCTCCGGCTTGACGCGGCCGTCGGCGGTCGGGCCGTCGGAGGTGAATGATGCGCTGCCACCCGTGACGTCCACGGCCCCGACCGTCACGACCTGGAAGGCATCGGCGGGGGGCAGCAGGCTGGAGGTCGCCGGGTCGAGGTCGTGGCCCTCGTTGCCCGCGGCCTGGAAGCAGTGCACGCCATTGGACGTGGCCGTGTTGAAGCCGTTGGTCATGACCGACGTCAGGCCGTCAAGCTGGTCCTGCGTGTAATGGTCGAAAAAGACCAGCGACGAGGTCGCGATGTCGCCGCCGTTGGCCTCGATAAACTCCAGGGCGGCCACGAACAGATCCTCTTCGGCGAGGTACTCGCCGGTGAGATCCTCGGGCTTGGTCAGGATGTACGACGCGTCGTAGGCGCCGCCGACCAGGACGCCCGGCTCGTAAGCGGCCATGGTGCCCAGGACCTGCGTGCCATGGTTGTGCTGGCTGATCGGATCGCCCGGCTCCGGGCCCGTTTCGGGGTCGTCGTTGACGAAGTCCCACTCGGCCACGACCTGCAGGGGCTTGTCCGGGTGATTGAAGGCCACGTGGGTCGTGGCGAAGCCGGTGTCGAGCACGCCGATGATCACGCCCGCCCCGGTGAACCCCTGCTGGTGCAGGGCGGGCAGGTTGATCTGGGAGAGCTGCTCTTCGGCGAGGCCGTAGAAGCTGCCGCCGGCGACGCCCTCGGGCGGATCGAGGTCAATGCTCTCGACGGGCGGCACCTCCCGCGTCAGCCGCCGGACGGCCTGGATCTTCGTGACGAACGGCAGCGCCGCGATCGACTCCACCTGCACGGGGCTCGCCAGGGCACTCACGCCGTTGACCCAACGGCTCGCGGCGCGCACGGTGGCGCCGGTACCGGTGACGGCGTCAACGTAGGGCCGGTGCACGGGCAGGTCGCGCTCATCGAACAGCCCGGCCGCCGTGCGTCGCAGGCGTCGACGCTCGACGGCCTGGCGGTTGTACGTGCGTGGTAGCTCCGCCAGAGCCCTGGCCGCGTCGATCGGCCCCTTGTCCGCAAAGAGCACCCAGACACGCTGGGGGACGTCGCCGTCCCGGAACAGGTGACCCACGGTGGCGTGGATCTTCGACGACGGCGTCTGGACGTCAGATGCTGCGGCCGCGAGGCCGGTCAGGACGAGGACGGAGACGACTCTCGGACAGGCCTTCATGGCGGCTCCCGCTCCCTTGGCGACCCCCAACTCTATTCCGGCCCCCGCCCTTCATCCCCAGTGACCGAGCACGATGAGAAAATCCGTGATGCCCACGTTGCAGTCGCCGTCGAGGTCACCCGTGCAGACCGGCGGGCAGGGTTCGGGGCAGACACCCCACAGGCCCAGCACCATCAGGAAGTCGGCGATGCCGACCACGCCGTCACCGTCGAGATCGCCGAGCAGAGGCTCCGGGATGAAGCTGTCGACGTGGTCGGTCGGCTGCAGGCCCTGCACGACCCCTCCCGCCGGCACCAGGATGCGGTCGTCGAGGGTGACGGCGGCCACGCCGTGACGCGGAACCGGCATGGGGTCCTGGCAGCTCCAGGCGTCGGCGGCGATGTCGTAGACCTCGTTGACGGCGAAGAGCATGGGCACCTCGCCCCCGGCCACGAAGATGCGGTTGCCGAACGCCGCCGTCGCGGTGGCGCTGCGGGCGGTCGGCATCGGCGTCATCGTCTGCCACTGGTCGGAGAGCGGATCGTAGCGCTCGTTGGCGTTGGTCGCCCCGAAGCCGCGCCCGCCGATGACATAGATGAATTCACCGGCGGCGGCCGCCGTGAGATGCTCGCGGGGCGTGGGCATGTCGGCGCCCACGGTCCACACGTTGCCGGCCGGGTCGTAGATGAAGGTGGAGGCGGTGACCGCATCGGCGGCGTCCGCCCCGCCGAACAGGTAGATCCGGTCGCCGTGGGTCACGGCCCAGCTCGCGCCGCGCGGCTCCGGAAGGGGGGCGATGGGCGACCAGTCGCTGCGGTCGGGGTCGTACACCCACGCCTCATCGCGCGCCGTGAAATCGCCGGAGTAGCCGCCCAGCACGTAGAGCCTGCCCCCCGAGGCCGCGCATCCCATGTGGTCGAGGGGGACGGGCATGGGGGTGACGGACGACCACTGGTTGGCGCCGATGTCGTACGTCTCGACGGCGGCGGTTGCGGTCACCGGAAACCCCGCCAGCAGCCCGCCCACGAGATAGACCGTGGAGCCGATCCGCGCCGCTCCCACCTCCTGCCGCGGCGTCGCGATCGACGCGAGGTCAACCCACTGCCCGCCGTCGTCCCCACGGCACGGGGTCGCCGACAACAGAAGCACCGACGCCAGGGCACGGGCGCGCGGCGTGTGGCGGGTCGCGGTCATCAGGAGCACGGTCCCCAGCTGCCCAGCAGGATCAGGAAATCCGTGATCCCCGTGTCGCCGTCTCCGTCGAGGTCGGCGGCGGGAGTACCCCAGTTGCCCAGCAGGAACAGAAAGTCGCCGATCCCCACCTCGTTGTCGCCGTCGAGGTCGCCCAAACACTCGCACTCGTCGGGGATGCCGTTGTCGTTGGCATCGTCGCTGGTGGGACCGGCGATGTCGTCGGCGTCAGGCACGTCGTTGCAGTTGCAGTCGGCGAAGAGCTGGTTGTCCATCGTGCCCCGGCCGAGCGTGGAGAAGTTCCAATCGACCTGGTGCTGCTCCATGATGCCGACGGCGGTGGCGAGCTCAGCTGCGCTGGGGGGATCACCCGGCAGGTGAAACATCACCCATCCTGTGCTGAAGTCCGTCGGCGACGCCGTGGAGTCGGGGACGCGGGGGCCGGCGGCGGCGATGATGTCCGCCGAGGAGAAGCCGGACACCGGACCGAAGTAATCGCCGCCGCAGTTCGAGTTGTCCATGTAACGCAGCTCGGAGTTGCCGGCGTCCATCTCCGCGGGCGAGACGTACCCCATGAGATAGAGATCCGAGTAGCTGAAGACGCCGCCGGGGATGTCGGTGTTGAAGGTCACGAAGCTGCCCTGCAGCACGGCGGGGCTCGATCCGACCCACTCGGAGATCTCCATCCCCGAGCCCTGGCCGTCCACCTTCCAGTTCCAGTGAAAGCCGCGCCCGCAGCCGCTGTTGTCACCCTGGAGCATGGTGCCGTCGAGCAGATCGGGCAGGAACATCGCGAACCGGTGCTCGAACTCCTGGGCCAGGGCGAGACGGGTGAAGGCCGCTCCGGGGCCGTCGCCCGGCACCCAGGAGCTCACGTTCCACATCATCACGTAGCCCTGGATCTTCTGGCTGCCCCCGACGCCGAGGCTGGCCCGGTTGTCGAAGATGGGCGTGCCCACGGTGCTGGGATCGCCGATGCCGGCAACGTCGTTGAAGATGGGCATGTAGAACGCCGCGCCGATCGTGTGGTCCGCGTCGAAGTTGAGGAAGTACCCGATGAAGTCGTACACGTCGCCGTGGGCGGCGATCATCGCGTTGGCGGCGTCGGCCATGATGCCGAGCAGCTCACCATCGGAGAAGTTGGTCAGCAGCAGCTGGTCCGTGTCCTCGAACGGGAAGACGTGCGCGGCCGACAGGCAGGGCAGGGTCACGGCCCCCGCGGCCTTGCGGGCCGGTGGCGCGGCGGGGATCGCTGCGATCGCGCGGGCGGGATCGGCGACCTCGCCGCGGGCGACCGCGGCCCGGAACTCGGCCAGCCAGTGCGCGGGTGACCGGTAGCCGCAGTCGAACGGGACCTGCGCCGAGGCGACGCCGGCCGGACCCAGGACCGCCGCCGCAAGCGCAACGATCCCGGCCTTTCTTCGACTCTCGCTGGGCATGGTTCTCCTCCGTACCCCGGCCCTGTCGGACGTGCTCCCCCCACACCCCCGGCCCCTGCGCCCCGGCGGGTCCGGCCGTCGCCGCTCGGACCCACGGCAGGATTCGGGCCCGACGCCGTGGTGGTTGCAGGACTTGCCGCGGCAGCGATCCAAAAAAAGGCGGACCCCCGCCGGGGCCCGCCGTCTGCACTCGGATTCGTTCGGCCGTCTACGGCGTGACGATGACCTCCACGTGGTCCACCTGGATGATGTAGTCCCCGCCGTTCTTGAGGGTCTCGATCCTCACGGTGACCTCGCCGTCGGCGGCGTTGACGTAGCTGCCGGGGTTGGCCACGTTGGCGTTGACGCGGATCGTGTCGCCCTGCGGCTGGCCGTAGCTGTCGATCACGTCCCACTTGTTGGTCGAGTAGTTCCGCAGCGAGATCGTGGTCGTGATCCCGCTGGCGTTGGCGCCGACCTCCGTGGTGACGTCCATCTGCGAGATCGATGCGTAGGGGCTGGTGCAGAACGTGCGCAGCTCGGCGCGGTACTTGTTGCCCTGCTTCTGGGCATCGATGACGACGTAGCCGTTGTCGGAGTCATAGAGGTCCTCCAGGAAACCGCTCACCAGCGTGCCTTTGTTGACCGTGCCCGAGGTGACGGGCGCCTCGGCGGGGCCGCCGGTGAGGCACGGATTGGGCGTGCAGCTCGTGCCGTCGCCCTCGTACGCTCCGACCGCGGCGGCGCAGCCGGCGGCCGTGTCCACGACGCACGACTCGTCGGCGAAGCAGCAGGCGCCGGTCGGGTCCTGGCCGCCGCCGCAGCTGTCCAGGCACGTGCGACTGTCGCGGTGGGCGATGATCTCGGGGATCGTGAACGTCGGGTGGAACCGGTTGGCGCAGGTGATGCCGGGGTTCATGGTGTAGGTGCTGCACGAGCAGTGATCGGCGCCCCAGTTGTGCCCCAGCTCGTGGGCCGACAGGTCGGTCTGGCATGCCAGGTTGCCGGTGCCCGCGAAATCGGACTCCACGAGGCTGTAGCCGAAGTTCGTGCAGACCGCGCCGATCCAGGCGACGCCGATCGTGGTGCCCGCCAGGTCCTTGCCCGTGAAGAGCTGCGCCACGTCACGAACGACGCCGGACTGGTTGCTCTCCCACTCGTTACGGAACTCGTTGAGAAGCTGATTGGCCTTCTTCTTCGTGTAGGGATCGTTGCTGCTCGAACGCACGATGATCGTCGTGATCGTGTGCGTGATCCCGACCTCGCTCTCGTACTGCGGGTTCATCGTGTTGATGACCGTCTCGATCTGGCTCACCGTGCCCGGCACGCTGCTGCCGTGATCCTGGTAGTACTCGAAGTCGGCGTCGCAGGCGAGCTGGGCGACGCAGTTGCCGCCCCCCGCGCCGGTCTGCTGGTAGCCGTCGGCGGCGACGACGTCGATGCCGTGCTGCTCCAGGGTGGCGGCGCAGGTGCTGCCCGTCTCGATCACGGCGTCCCCGGCATAGAGCGCGTAGTCGTTGGCCGCCGCACCCGGCACCCTGGACCCGACGGGCTCGAGCCAGAACTCGCTGCCGTCGGCGTAGGTGATCCTCGCGTAGAGGCCGGCGGGCTGCATCGATCCCGCCACGACGCTGCCGTCAACACCGACGATCGATCCGCGAAGGGTGCGCACCGGGCCCGGGTCGGCCTCGATCAGCGACCCGTCGGCCTGCTGGGCGAGCACCCGGAAACCGTCGCTGCGCACCGAGTGGGGTTCCAGCAGCAGGACCTGGGGAAGACCCTCGATCGACACCGCCGCCACCACGGGCACGCCGGGGGTCGTATCGAGCTCCACCGTGAGCACGGTGCTGGCCCGCAGGCCCAGCGCATCGTTGATGCGGGCGGAGAGGTCCGACGGACCCTGCGTCACCGATGGCGGCGCCAGCCCCACGACGATCGCCCCGGCGGGAATCACGAGACACGACAGCAATGCTTTGCGGCAGAGCATGGGATCCTCCGTTGTCCTGGCTTGAGAGTCGATGCGCGCCCCGATGGTCGAGGCCGCATGCTACCAGCCCGAAGCCGGCTGTCCACGGGCGAGCGGCGGCGCCACTGCGCAAATCCAGCTTGGGTCAGGAGTTGTCTTTTCCCCGGCCGGGCGTGGGCAGCCAGGTTTCATGGACGTGGAGCCACTCGACGCCGCAAGGCGTCCCGTGCCGCGCGCGGAAGAGGGCCGTGCTGAGACGGGCGGTCGTCTCGGTGCCGATCTTCTGCCACTCTTCATAGGTGGCCACCAGCAGCGGGCCGAGCTCGTGATGCACCGTCGGGTTCTCGATGCGGATACGCAGCCCCGGCCGGGCGCCGTGGGCGTCGCGGACGAGTGTCAGGACGGCCGAGCGGTCCAGCACCGAAGCATTGGGGCCGACGAACGTGAACCCCGTGCTCGTGACCTGCTCGAAGCGCACGAACGCGGCGTCGGTCGCCGGCAACGTGCCCGACAGCCAGCCCTCGAAGAACTCGTGAAGCTCGACGATCTCGCGGCTCCAGCCGTCGCTCATGGCCCGTCGGCGCTCCGGGGGCGCGCGCCGCCGGCGGCGGACCGGGACCGGGCCGTCACGAGCGCGAGGGCGTAGGCCAGGGCGAGGCCGATCACGACGACCGCGCCCCAGAAGAACACCGGCAGCAGATACGAGGCGTTGCTGCCGTCGGTGGCGATGAGGTACACCCACTCGTCGAGGGCCATTGCCAGGCCGACGCCGAACACGATCAGAGAGATGTCCATCCGGCGGGTGGTCCCCCGGAAGAGTGCCAGCGGGATCCCGCCGGCCGTAATCAGCAGCAGACCCGTGAAGAGGTGATGGATGTTGTATTGGCCGACGTTGAAGTCGGCATTGGGATCGATCGCCAGGTGAAGCCGCAGCCCCACGAAGGCGGCGGCGATGGAGACGGCCAGGATGATGCCGTTTCGACGTACGATCTCCGGCGGAGTCCGCCAGGAACCCGACATGACATGATCCTCCATCCGGCTAAGATGCCCGCCGCATTGTACGTGTTAGCCGCGTGACGCCTGCCATGGAGAGGTCGCCCTCATGCCGCCCGAACCGCACGGTACCAGCCAGCTCTTCGCCCATCTGTCCCAGCAGCGCGGCGTGCTGACCGCCAGGCTCGTGGGGCCGAGCATCGGCCAGCGGGAGGGCGAGGTCATCGCGGGCATGATCGAGGTAAAGCTCGCCGACGAGCTGCCCGTGGCCTTCGTCGTGCTCGACTTCACCGAGGTGAGCTTCATCAACAGCGCCGGCATCGGTGCGTGCGTGAGCATTCACACCCGCGCCCGGAAAGGCAACGCCGTCGTCGTCCTCTACGCGATGCAGGAGGGCATCGGCGAGGTCTTCAAGATGACGCGTCTCGACAAGATCTTCAAGATCGCCGACAGCCCCAAGCGGCTGGCGAAGATTATCGGAGCCTAGCCTCCGGCCCGCTCCGATTCCCGGTTTTTGCTTGCATCGCGACCCGGGTCGCATTAGCGTGGCACCTGTTGGGGGGGCGGAGCGTGGACGCAGCGCTTTGGCCTGGCTGTTCGAACGAGGAGAGAGTCGGTGTTCCCCCTACCCAGCTCTTGCGCTTCTGCGGGCGCCGCCGCTGCACTGACCTTCGGGTTTGCAACGACGGCGCTCGAGGCGGGCGTCCCGCCCGAGCTCACAATCGACTGGCTGGTCGGGGCCGACTTCGCGGGCCACCTGACGCCCGACGGCACGGACGCCGGAGGGGGGCTGTTCACCTACGCGGGCACCGATGTCCACGACGCGACCGGCGTGATCCTCGACTTCGATCTCGACGGCCACCCCGACGGTCGGCTGGGCGGAGACCTCGTGATCACGAACCCGTCGCTGTCGGCGGTGGAGCTGTCGCTGCTGGTCACGCTTCCCATCAACGAGATGCCCGACACGCTGCTCCGTGGTTCGGCCGACCTCGAACTCATCACCGACGACGACGGCGGCTCTGTGACGAGCGTCGGCGGGGCCCCGGTATGGCTCTCGTTCATCGATGGCGCACCGGTGCTCTCGGCGACCCTGTTCCCCGATCCGTTCGAGATCGTGCTGTCGGGCGCCGGCCGCGACGGCGTCTCATCGGCGTTCGGCCGACCGGACGGAATCGCCGGGCCGTCGGCCTCGAAGTCGATGGGGCTGCTGATCCAGTTCAGCCTGACGCCGGGTGATCAGGTGTCGCTCAGCGGCGTCCTGATCATTCCCGGACCGGCCACGTCCGTCCTGCTCATCGGCGGATGGGTGATCGGCGGCACGCGACGGCGACGCGGCCACGGCGGCTGCGCACGACAGCGGCGGCATCCAGTCGGTTCCCCGGCCCTCCGGCGTGAGATCGAGGATGTTGCACAGCCGCATCTGTCTGCGTCGCGTCACCAGTAACATGGTCAAGTCCATGGAACGTCCCGGACGACTCCGCCGCGTGAGACCCGTCGTCGGCCTGCTGCTGCTGCTGCTGCAAGCGGCGCCGGGCTGCATCACCGTGGAGGGGCTGCAGCGATGCGTGCTGGAGCTCGACGGCCGCCGGCGTGCCTACGAGCTGCATGTGCCCGACCACCTCGCCCCCGACGAGCCTGTCCCGCTGCTGGTGGCCCTGCACCGCTACCTCGGCACGGCCCGGGGCATGGCGCACATGACCGGCTTCAACGACATCGCTGACCGTGAGGGGTTCATCGTCGCGTACCCCAACGGCCCGGGAGCCCGGTGGGACACCTTCGGCGGGGACTACCGGGATGACGTGCGGGTCGTGCTCGCCGTGATCGAGGACGTGGCTGCCACGCACCCGATCGACCGGCGACGCGTGTACCTGACCGGGGCATCGAACGGGGGCTTCATGACCTACGTCCTGGCGTGCGTCGAGCCCGGAGCCTTTGCCGCGGTGGCTCCCGTCAAGGGCCTGATGCCGCACGACCTGATCGAGCAAGGTTCACCGGCCGCGCCGCTGCCGATCATGATCGTGCACGGTACGCGTGACCCTCTCGTCCCTTATGACGCGACGAGCGTTCTCGGAGAGGCGATGCTCAGCGTCGACCAAGCCGTCGAGCACTGGGTCCAGCGCAACGGCTGCGAACCGCATCCCGTCGTGGAGACGCTCCCGGACCGCGATCCCGACGACAGGACCCGGGTCACGGTCGAGCGTTACGCCGGCAGCGCCACCCCGGTCGTGCTCGTTCGCGTCGAAGGCGGGGGTCACACGTGGCCCGGTGGTCATGAGCCGGGGCTGGGCATCCTCACCGGTCGCATGAGCCGCGACATCGAGGCGAGCGAGCTGATCTGGCAGTTCTTTGACGAGACGGAGGGCCCGGGAGTGCACGACGGGGCTTCGGCGACGCGGGCCAGACGCGTTCCTGCGTCGGCAATGCACTGAGCCCCGTCCAGATGCCGAACCATCGAGTGGCGTGTCTCACCCGCAACTCAGATAGCGGTACCATGCGTCGCGCCCGATTGATCACAGGGAGGACAGTGGCGGATGGAGGGTGATGCTTCTGTTTCCTGTTGGCCGATGACATCACGGACGGATTCGCAGGCCGACTGACGATCTCGTCCATGGCCAGGTGCATGGTTCTAGGCGCTACTCGCTACCTGCTGGGGTGTCTGGCGGTCAACCTCGTCATCGCCACGGCCGCCGATGCCGGCGTGACGCGGCATGAGACGGTGACGACCGCGCAGGAGGGAAACTCTCCCCTGGTCCTGCCGGCGATCTCCGGCGGCACTGATCAGACATACGTCCTGTTCATCGCGACTCGCGGCAACGACGACGTGGCCGCGGTCACGGGAGGCGGTCTGACCTGGATCGAGCAGGTGGAGCAGTGCTCGGGCCGCGACCAGCAGGGGATCCGGCTGTGGACGGCGCAGGGATCGCCGGGACCCTTCCAGGCCACCGTCACCTGGGACGACGGGGCCTCCAATCCGATCGTGGCGATCCTGACGCGTTACTCGAGCGTGGGATCCGTGGGCGATCCGACCGGCGAGAACACCCACGGCGAGGGCGGCGACTGCTCTGACGGGAATGACAGCGGCACGGCGCGTCTCACGCTCACCTCCTCGACCGCGGGGCCGGTTCACGTCGTCGGCGTGAACTCCCGTAACAAGACGGTGACGTCCTTCTCCGCCGACTATGGGGAAACCGGCAGCGAGCAGCGGGGCTCGGGCGGTGAGCTGACGATCCTGACGACCTACGACCGCCCCGTTGCCTCCGGCATCGCGGAGACCTTCGAGGCCGGCTTGTCCGGCGACGTTGACTGGTGCACGGCGGGCGCCGTTCTGAATCCGGTGGCTGTGACGGCCGGGCCCAATCAGCAGCTGGTCACCTCGACCGGCGTGCGGCTGCTCAACGCTGAGCTGCTGTGGGTCCGTGCCCGCACGCCGTCCGACACGCTGCTCGTGACGATCGGCTACATGCTGGAGTCCGCGCTGGTCAGCGATCAATGGCTCTACTTTCTCACATCCGAATGCTTCGACTGGAGCCAGGAGGTCTACAGCTGCCTTGAAAGCGAGCTTCACGTCGAGCTGTCGTGGGACGTCGAATACGACCTGGTCGTCTGGTCGGAGGCCGCGGACCGGATCGAGCCGGATCGCGACATGCTCATCGTCGCGCAGCGGTGGAGATTCCACCCTGGAGACGTGGACCTCGACGGCCGGGTCAGCTGCGCGGACATCGACTTCCTCGCCCAAGACACCTACGACTGGAATCTCGACGGTGAGGTCACCGAGGCGGACGTGGATGACCTGACCGCGGTCGTGAGCGCGGCGTCGCTTGATCTCGATGGCAACGGCGTCGTCGACGAGGCCGACATGGCCATCCTGATCGCTCACTGGGGCCAGTGTCCGGATCCCCAGGCGCCGTGCCCGGGTGACGTCGACTGCGACGGAGTCGTCGGGATCATGGACTACCTGCTGATGATCAACGGGGGCTGAGTGGTGGGGCACGGGCGGCCATAATCCCTCCCGCGATCGCCGGCAACGTCAACGACGACAACAGCCCGCGACAGTGGGTTGTCCCCGGCGTCTACCTGGTCGGGGAGTCGGGACACCCAGAGCGACGAGTGCTCTTCTTTTTGGCGACCCAGGGCGGGCGAGGGGAGAAGCGCTGCTCTAATGGGGCGAGGAGACCATGAGCGGGAGAGACCGTCAGCACCATCGGCACCGGATGTTCGAGGCCACCGGCTCGGCAGCAGCGGCCATGCTCCTGGCGGTCTCGTCGGCAGGGCAGAACCCCCTCGGCGGCCCCGACGTCCTGCTCCCGGACGCCTACGAGACGCACCGCGTGCTTGCAAAGGTCAACCTGGCACGAGGATCTATCCGTGACGCGGGGCCCGGTGACACGTGTGACTGTAACGGCTGCGACGACGATCTCTTCATCACGGCCAATGCACTCGTTGCCCAGCTCGGACCCGGCGCGACGCTCTTTCAGCGCCACTGCAAGACGGGTGACGAGGGACCCTGGTGGCCTACCGCGGTGGGGCCCCAGCATGTTGACGAGGACTGTCCGCGGTTCTTTCATGAAGGTGAGGATCTCGTCGCCGGGATGGACGATCGGGCGGCATCGGCCGGCCAGCGGACGTTCTACTACTACCGGCACATGGAGGAGGCGTACTACGGCGGCACCTGGTCGGACGACGGCGACGACCGCCTCGATCTGGGCGAGTGGGATCCCTCGACGGCGCTTGAGCCGGCGTGGATCGCAAGACGCCGCTTCGGCAGCGACTCGCCGCCGACGTACCCCGGCGACGGGCCCGACATCGGCTGGCCGTGGGTCACGACCCGCGGCATCTGGCTGTGCGTCAACTCACCGTACCGCGACGTCGTCAGAACGCGAGTCGAGGAGCTGGCCGCCGCCGAGGGGATCGGTATCCACTTCGACTACAAGCACAATCCGCCCCAGGGTTGCTTCTGCGCGTATTGCGAAGCGGCGTGGGTCGAGCGGGGGTGGCAGGACGCGACGGGCGTCGCGTTCACCGACCTGACGAGCGAGCATCCGCTGCTGATGGACTTCTACAGTGAGTCCGTCCGGCTCTACTTCGAGCACCTGACCGCCGCGGCCCGCGTCATTGACGATCGTTTCATCATCGGCGTCAAGGCGGCCGAGCTCGCAGCGATCGGGCGACGAGGTCTGCGGACGGCCAACGCCGCCGCCGCCGACATTCTCATGCTCGAATTCGGCCAGGGCTCCAGCCACAAGGTCTTCGGGAACTGCGGAGATCCCCCACACCCGCTCCTTTACGAGCCGAGCTGGTCGGTCAAGTGGTCGGTCGCGTGGGGTCTGGCACGCGATGCCACCTATGGCCGGCCCCCAAAGGTCGTCATCGACGTGCTCTCGAGTCTCGACGATCTACCGCACCCTGACGCTCAGGAAGCTCGCGCGTTGACCGGCGCGGCGCTCACGTTCGGGTGCACGGCCGTTCTGACCTATCCGGGTCTGGGTGAGCCGGCGACGCCGGACATCTGGACGCCGTCGCACCAGTTGGGGGCGGCGCTGGCGACGGCGATCGGGCATACGCGGCCGAGACGTTGGGTCGGCGTCCTCTTTCCGGAGAGCGCACTGGTCTACCGCGGGTGGAACCGCTCCAACAGCCCGACCAACCAGCCGACGGTGACGATCTACCGCGAGATCTTCTCCCCGATCTTCGGCGCGGTGGAGCTCTTGGACGAGAAGGGGGCGCCCTGGGGGCTCATCACGGAGGAGCAGCTCCTCGAGTACGCAGCCGACCCCGACTATCTCGACGCCTTTGCGCAGCTCGTCGTGCCCGTTGCCCAGGATGAGGTCGCCGGGCAGTACCCGCAACTGGCAGATACCCTGTCGACCTTCGCCGGCCACGTGATCCATCTGGACGGTCGGTTCCCCGTCGCCCAGGGCGGCAGCGGCGACGGCGATCGATGGGATGGCTACGCGGACACGTCGCAGCCCGGCCGCGAGGCCCTCCAGGCGGCGCTGTGGAATGAGATGATCGAGTTCAATCCCGACGGGCCGCCTGTCTGGGTGGTCAAGCCGCAGTCGGCCGATGTCTCCGCTCAGTTCCTCAACAGGCCCGGCCACGACGACACGCTCGTCATGCTGTCTCAGCGTTGGGATTGGGCCGTACCGTCTCTCATCGATTGTGCGGCCACCCTGCCGGCCACCGTCTCCGGCTGCCGGATCAACCTCCGCTCAGCGCTCGCCCCGATCGCGTACCAGATCGACCTGGTCAGCGGTGCGTTCACGGTCCTCCCGGTCGAATTCGATCCCACGCTGAACGCGTGGTACTGCATCGTCCCCGACTTTGACCAGCTCGCGGCCGTCCGGCTCGACGCGTTCGACGCGTGTCCCTGGGACTGCGCTGACGGGGACGGTGTCGTCGGTATCGGGGACTTCCTCGCGGTGATCGGCCAATGGGGCCAGATCGGCGCCGGGTGCGACCTTGACGCCGACGGTGTGGGCATCGAGGACTTCCTGGCGATCCTCGGCCACTGGGGCGGCTGCCCCTGATGCTGCGAGCCGGCCAGACTGCCCGATGTCATTGCGCGGCCGGCAGGAACTGGGGATCAAGGATTCGAACCTTGACTAACTGATCCAGAGTCAGTCGTGCTACCGTTACACCAATCCCCAAGTGTGCAGCGATTGTATATGCTCCCAGTCCCTGATCAAGCGTACAGGGGCGCGGGTACCCAACCCATCGACACGGGAGAGGCCTGGATTGAGCACGTTGGCCCTTGAATGGATCCCCGGAGCGTTCGCCGTATGCCGGCTGGCGCCGACGGACGACATCCCGCCGTGGGCGCTGTCCCGCGCCGCCGGCTTTGTCAACATCACTCGCAGCGACCGGGAGCTGTCGATCGTCGTCTCCCAGGACCGGGTGCCGCTCGAGACCGAGGCGGAGCCGGGGTGGGTGGCGATGCGTGTCGCCGGCTCGCTCGACTTCTCCATGGTGGGGGTGATCGCCGAGCAGACGGCGGCCCTGGCCGAGGCGGGGGTGTCGGTCTTTGTGATCTCGACCTACGAAACCGACGTGCTGCTGATCAAGTCGAAGGACACGGCGCTGGCCATCGAGGCGCTGGGCGCCGTGGCCGACGTCACACGGTTGTAGGCCTCGGTGCGAACACCCGCTCGGCGATCTGCACGGCGTTGAGGGCCGCGCCCTTGAGCAGCTGGTCTCCGCTGACGAACAGATCAAGCCCCAGGCCGGGGGGCTGGCTGAGGTCCCCGCGGATCCGCCCGACGAGCACTTCGTCGATTCCCGACGCGTTGATCGGCTCGGGGAACCGGTTGCCGGCGCGGTCGTCGACGACTCTGACACCGGGGGCCTCGGCGAGCAGGGCCCGGGCCTCGTCGGCCGAGAGCGGCTGCCTGAGGGTCAGGTTGATGGCCTCCGAGTGCGCCCGGCGGACGGGCACCCGCACGCAGGTCGCCGTGATGCGAACCGAATCGTCGCTCCAGATCTTGCGCGACTCACAAGCGAGCTTCGTCTCCTCCTCGTTGTAGCCGTCGGGCCCGATCGGGGAGTCGTGGCTGAAGACGTTGAACAGCAACGGCCGGTCCATGATCTGCTGGGTGTAGGGCCGGCCCTCGACGTGGTCGCGGGCCTGCTGCTCCAGCTCGCCCAGCAGACCCGCGCCGGCTCCCGACGCCGCCTGATAGGTCGCGACCACCATGCGCTCGATACCGACGGCCCGGTGCAGCGGGGTCACCGCCACCAGCGCGATGATCGTGGAGCAGTTGGGGTTGGCGATCACTCCCGGAGGGCGGAAGTCGTCAAGAACGTGGCCGTTGACCTCGGGCACCACCAGCGGCACGCCCGTCTGCATACGAAAGGCGCTGGAGTTGTCAATCACCACCGCCCCGTGCTTCACGGCCGCCGGGACGAGGGCCCGGCTCGTGTCACCGCCGGCGCAGAAGAAGGCGAGGTCCACGCCCTCGAACACGTCCTCGCCCGCGACGTCCACCGGGATCTGCTTGCCGCGGAGGCCGACGGTGACGCCGGCCGATCGAGTGGACGCGAACAGGCGGACCTCGCCCCGGCCCAGGGGGTGGACGTCCAGTCGCTCCAGCAGCTCGCGGCCGACGAGGCCGGTGGCGCCGACGACGGCAACGGTGGGTTGTTCGGCTCGTGTCGCCATGATGCGCGTGGGGAGTGTAACATCCAGCTCCCCGCGTTCCACTGGAGAATTCGATGGCCGAGCACTACGCGACCGAGGACGACGCGCTGGTGGGGGTGCTGATGGGCAGCGCCACCGACTGGCCCACCATGAAGAGCACGTCGGAGGTGCTCAACAAGATGGGGATCATTCACGAGTGCAACGTGATCTCGGCCCACCGCGCGCCGGAGCGGCTGGTTGACTACTGCCGCTCCGCCGAGACGCGTGGCCTCAAGGTTCTGATCTGCGCCGCCGGCGGCGCCGCCCACCTGGCGGGCGTCGTCGCCGCCCACACCCACCTGCCGGTCATCGGATGCCCCATGCAGGCGTGGTCGCTCGACGGGCTGGACTCGCTGCTGTCCATGGCCCAGATGCCCAAGGGGGTCCCGGTGGGGACGATGGCCGTCGGCAAGGCGGGGGCGGTCAATGCGGGACTCTTCGCGGCGGCGATCATCGGGCTCTCCGACGACGCGGTTCGGGCCCGCCTGCTCGACTACCGCCAGGAGCAGTCGGAGCGGATCGACACGCTCAGTCCCTAGGGCGACGACTCCCGCCGCCGCGCCGGTGACGCAGACGCACCGCGAAGATCGTCACGATGATCTTCGTTCCCGCCGTGACCACCCCGCGTATGGTGCCGGAGATCTTCGAACGGCCGTGGGCCCGCCGCCGGTAGGGGACGTCCACCTCGACGGTGGGGATGCCGGCCAGCGCCGCCTTGGCCTGCATCTCGACGGTCCAGCCCCACGTGCGGTCGGCCATGTTCAGCCGCTGCAGTGCCGACCACCGCACGGCCCGCATCGGCCCCAGGTCGTGGTAGCGGCGACCGGTGGTCAGCTTGATCAGCCAGCAGGCCAGACGGTTGCCGAACCGCTGCACGACGTTCAACGCGCCGGGATCGGCCCGGCGCACGCGTGAGCCGATGACCAGGTCCCCACGGCCCTCATGGAGCGGCTCGATCACCGTGACCAGGGCGGCCGGGTCGTCGGACAGGTCCGCGTCGAGAAACGCGACGATGTCCGGTGGGGCTTCAAGGCCGGCCAGCCACTCGATCGCCTTGAGGCACGCGGCGCCGTAGCCGCGTTGCGGCTCCCGCACCACGACCGCGCCGCGGCGGCGGGCAATCTCGCAGGTGGCGTCGGTCGAGCCGTTGTCGGCGAGGATCACATGACGCAGGAGATCGTCACGCAGAGGCTGCAGGGCATCGAACAGCAGGTCGGCGTTGGAGGCTTCGTTGAAGGCGGGAATGATGAGATCGCACGATGCCATGCGACACCGTCAGCCGTCCACAGCGTCGGACGGATCTTGCGGAGGTGGGGGTGCGGGTTCCGGGGGCTCGATCAGCGCCCGCAGGGCCTGAGCGGGGTCGGGCTGTCGCAGCAGATACTCGCCCACCAAGACGATGTTGACGCCGCGCTGCCGCAGCCGCGACAGGTCGGCTGCCGAGGTGATCCCGGACTCGCACACGACGACCTTGCGATCCGTGATGAACTCGAGCAGGCGAAAGGTGTGCGAGAGATCGGTCTTCATGGTCCTGAGGTCGCGGTTGTTGATGCCCAGCAGCGAGTAGCCGGCGTGCGGAAAGCCGATGTGCTGGCGGACCATCAGCAGGCGGTCGACGTCGTGAGCCTCGACGAGGCTGGTCATGCCCAGCTCGCGGGCCAGAATCATCATGTCGAGCAGCTGGCCCTCCTCCAGCGTCTCGGCGATCAGCAGGATGGCGTCGGCGCCGGCCGCCCGCGACTCCCACACCTGGTACTGGTCGACGATGAAGTCCTTTCGCAGCACGGGAAGCGGAACCGCGTCGCGGATCTGCTGGATGTAGCCGAGGTGACCGCCGAAGTCGGCTTCGTCGGTGAGGCACGAGATCGCGGCTGCGCCGCCCTCGTGATACTGTCTGGCGATGCGGACCGGGTCGAAATCGTTGCCGATCACTCCCGCGGAGGGGCTGCGTCGCTTGACCTCGGCGATGACACGCATGTGCCGGCGCGGCGTCTCGGCGACCACGGCCGCAAAGAAGTTGCGCGGGCGGCCCAGCCCCGCGACCCGCTTCTTGAGAACCTCCAGGGGCGTGGTGGATTTCGCCTTCTGCACCTCGACGCGCTTGCGGGCGATGATCTTGTCGAGGACCGAGGTCAT
This sequence comes from Phycisphaerales bacterium, assembly GCA_041580235.1. GTDB lineage: Bacteria > Planctomycetota > Phycisphaerae > Phycisphaerales > SM1A02 > JADFOJ01. The sequence continues at coordinate 18 of JBFGEG010000026.1, read as the reverse complement.
GGGCAGGACGCGCGGGTG
>JBFGEG010000025.1:0-40222 GCA_041580235.1 Phycisphaerales bacterium | reverse complement strand
CGCTCCGTACGGCCGTCCGGCCGACACTCGCTCCAGTACGACCCGCCGGATTCATCCGGCGGGTCTGAGCGTGCGCACAGCAGCGCTCCGTACGGCCCTCCACCCTGCCACAACGTCGTGATCTGGCGGTATGATCCGCCCAACCTCTCCTCCACGCCGCGACACAAGGGGTTGATTCATGGCCGCAGCACGAGCGCATTGGGGAAGCCGATTGGGATTCATCCTGGCGGCGGCCGGCTCGGCCGTCGGGCTGGGCAACGTCTGGGGCTTCCCCTACATCACGGCCCGCAACGGCGGTGGTCTCTTCGTCATCATCTACCTCGCCTGCGTCGCGGCGGTCGGCCTGCCCATCATGATGGCCGAGATCTTCATCGGACGGACGGCCCAGAACTCCCCCGTCGGCGCCGTCCGGTCGCTCTCGCGACCCCGCAGCCCGTGGATGGGGCTGGGCTGGCTCAGCGTCGTGGCGGCCTTCTTGATCCTGTCGTTCTACGGCGTCGTGGCCGGATGGAGCATGTACTACGTCTGGCTGTCCATCACCGAGGGGTTTGCCGGCATGACGCCCGAAGAGATCGGCGCCGCGTTCGGCGCCGCGCACGCCAACGAAGGGCTCAATGCCCTCTGGCACATCATCTTCATGAGCCTGACGATCAGCATCGTGATCGCCGGCATCAAGCAGGGCATCGAGCTGTGGTCGCGGATCCTGATGCCGACGCTCTTCGGGTTGCTGCTGGTCCTGCTTGTTTACGGCATGACCACCTCCGGATTCGGCGAGGGATTCAGCTACGTGTTCGGCTTCCACACCGACAAGTTCAGGGCGACGAGCACGCTCGACGCTCTCGGGCAGGCCTTCTTCAGCCTTTCGCTGGGCATGGGGGCGCTCATCACGTACGGCAGCTACCTGCGCCCGGACGAGGACATCGTCTCGACATCGATCATCGTCAGCGCCGTGGACACCATGGTGGCCCTGCTGGCGGCCCTGGTCATCTTCCCCATCCTCTTCACGGCCGGCCTGGGTGAGGAGGACAGCGTCGGGCTTGCCTTCATCAGCATCCCCATCGCCTTCAGTCAGATGCCGGGCGGCGCCGCGCTGGCCCCGATCTTCTTCACCCTGCTGACGTTCGCCGCCCTCACCAGCGCGATCTCCCTGCTCGAAGTGGCCACGGCGTACTTCATCGATGAGCGTGGGTGGACGCGGACCAAGGCCACCATGGTGACGGGGGGAGGCATCATGATCCTGGGCATTCCCTCGGCGCTCAGCGGCGGCGCGGGTCTCTTCGGGACGCGTCTCAAGGAAGCCACCGAGTGGTGGGGTGGCGGCCAGACCTGGTTCGACATCATGTTCAACATCTCCTACAACTGGATGCTGCCGCTGGGGGGGCTGGGCATCGCCACCTTTGTGGCCTGGCGGGTGGGGGACGCGGCCCGCGAGCAGGGATTCAAGACCGGCACGAAGCTCGGCAAGCTCTACTGGGGGTGGGTGCAGCTGCTGAGGTTCATCGTTCCGATCGCCGTGATCCTGGTCCTGCTGAACGCCATCGGCGTCTTCAACGCCGGCGGTGACGGCGGCTGATCCGGGCCGCGGCCGTTGCATTTGGTGGCGAAACCGGCCATGATCGGCCGAGCATCGACCACTTTCTGTTCCTGGCGCGGGAGGCGACATGGACGGACTCATGAACTTCATCGGGACGGTCAACGACATCATCTGGGCGGACGCGGTGCTCTACGCCGTGCTCAGCACCGGGGTGCTGTTCACCCTCTGGAGCGGATTCTGCCAGTACCGCGCGCTGACCCACGGGGTGGCCGTCACCCGGGGCAAGTACGACGAGCCCGGTGACCCCGGCGCGATCAACCACTTCCAGGCGCTCTCGGCGGCCCTCTCGGCCACGGTGGGGCTGGGCAACATCGGCGGCGTCGCCCTCGCCATCGCCCTTGGCGGCCCTGGAGCGGTGTTCTGGATGTGGGTGGTCGGCGCTGTCGGTATGGCACTCAAGACCACCGAGGTGACGCTGGCCATGCTGTACCGCAACACCGACGACCCCGACAACCCGCACGGCGGCGCCATGTGGGTCGCCAGCAAGGGCTTCGCCCGGTGGAATCCCCGTCTGGCCTGGCTCGGCAAGCTCATCGGCGGAATCTTCTGCCTGACGCTACTGGTCTCGGCCGTCACCGGCGGCAACATGTTCCAGTCCTGGAACGTCGCCGACGTGACCCACGCCTACTTCGGCGTCCCCCAGATCGCCACGGGGATCGTGCTCGCCCTGGTGGTGGGCATGGTCATCATCGGCGGCATCAAACGCATCGGCGCCGTGGCCGGCCGTCTCGTGCCCTTCATGTGCATCCTCTACCTGCTGTCGGCGGGCTACGTGCTGATCCTGCAAGCGCCGGTGGTGCCGGAGATGCTCAAGCTCATCGTCGTGTCGGCCTTCAGCCCGCTGGAGGCGCAGGGCGCCTTCATCGGTGGAACGTTCGGCTACGCGTTTCTGTGGGGGATGAAGCGGGCGCTCTTCTCCAACGAAGCAGGCCAGGGCTCGGCCCCCATCGCCCACTCGGCGGCCAAGACCAGCGAGCCGGTGCGGGAGGCGGTCGTGTCGGGCCTGGAGCCCTTCATCGACACGATCGTGGTGTGCACCCTTACGGCGCTGGTCATCCTGTGCAGCGGTGTCTGGAAGCGAGCCCCGGAGATGACGATCTTCGGAGCCGAGATCGTCGCCGTGGAGGGCGAGCCCGACACGTGGACCATCCGCGACACCGACATCACTCCCATCGACGACGTCGAGTGGACGAGCAACGTCTACACCGTCGTGTCCGCTCACTCCAACGAGCAGACCGCCAACAGCCTCCATACGATCAGCGGCACCGTGGTTCGGGACGCCGACGAGGCGCGCATCGAGTGGGATGACTTTGAGAGCGAGCTCACGCCGACCTTTGATCTCGACGTGAAGAACATGACGCCCGGCGGCGTGTTCCTCAGCTACAAGGGAGCGACGCTCACGGCGAAGGCGTTCGACACCGCCACGGAAGGACTCGGCAAGTGGCTCGTCGTGCTGGCCGCGTGGCTGTTCGCGATCTCCACGATGATCTCCTGGAGCTATTACGGCGAGCAGGGGATGGTGTACCTGCTCGGCGAGCGCTCGGTCATCCCGTATAAGTACGTGTACTGCGGGCTGATCATCGTCGCCGCGATCCCCCAGCTGGTGAGCACGGAGGCGGAGCTCGACGCCCTCACGAGCCTCGGCACGGGCGTCATGCTGCTGGCCAACATCCCGATCATGCTCATCTTCGGCTACCAGGCGATGAACGCCTACCACCTCTACATGGGCAGGCTCAAACGCGGCGAGTTCAAGGCTCACGCCGCGCCGTCCATCACGGACGTGGTGAGCGGGCATGATGTGGAAGAAGAGTAGAGGTTAGGGGTCAGGGGTCGGTGTAAAAAGGCTCAAGGGGCAATCCCGACCCTGATCTCTGGCCCCCTTTCATGGCTTTCTCCCTGGCGGACATTGCCGACGCGATCGAGGCGGGACTGCGGGCGGAGGAGGAGCGCCTGGCACGTGAGCAAGCCGTTCACGGTCTCGATGCGCTCGAGGAGCTCGAGCTTCATCCGATCCTGGGCGAGGCTCTCCGCGCGGGGGGATATGTGGTGCTGCCCGAGCAGCACTACCCGTTGCCCCAGCGCCGCCGAACCGACACCGAGGGTGAGCGGTGCGACCTCGTCATGACCCACGAGGACGTGCCGCTGCAGACGCTCGAGCGCGCGCCCACCCTCTTCGATCCCCCCAGGCTCGTCCCCCAGGACGAGGCCTTCTGGCTGGAGGTCAAGGTCGTCGCCCAGCACACGATCGAGGGGCCGAACTCGCGGTACGCGTCGCAGCTCCTCTCGGAGGTCCGCCAGGACGTCAACAAGCTCAGCCGCAATCCCGGCATCCTCCACGCGGGCCTGCTGGTGGTGCTGTTCACCACGGACGAGGCCACCGCCGAGCACGACCTTGCCGTTTGGCTCGACCGATGTCTCCAGAAAGGCCTCCCTGTCGGCTCCCCGTGCCTGCGACGCGTGGCCATCCTCGACCGGCTGGGCAACGCGTGCTGCACGGTGGGTCTGTATCCGGTGCGGGGGGTGTAAGAGCCATTGGCCATGAGGGACCAGAGCAGGGGTGAGGGGTTAGTAAGACACCGGGGCAAGCCTGTTCCGGGGATGCAACCCCCGACCCCTAACCCCTGACCCCTTCCTTCACCACTTCGACAATCGCCCGCGTCGCCTCCTGCGCCGGATGGTGATCGGCGAAGCGCAGACACACTCGGTTCAGCTCCTCGGCCTGAACGGCGGCGTGCTTGGAGTCCAGCAGGAAGCGGCTGGCCACCTTGACGATCGGCATGGGCCCGCCGATGTGCGGCACGAACTCGGGCACCACCTCCCGCCCGGCGATGATGTTGGGAAGCAGCCGGTAGGGCGTGCGGATGATGAGCATTCCGAGGATCCACGACAACAGCCCTGTCCTGTAGACGCCGATCATCGGCGTTCGCTGCACGGCGATGTCCAGGGTGATCGTCCCGGAGACGGCCAGGGCGAGATCGCTCCAGGCGATCACCGCGTCCGCGGAGCCCGTGATCATGTGCAGGTTCGTGGGAAAGACGTTGATCTTCCGCCGGATGATCTTCGCAGCCTCCGGGTTGGCGGCGACGATCACGCCGCACAAGCCGGCGTGGCGGCCCTGGAGCTCCGCGTAGGCGCTGACCAGAAGCCGCGTGTTGGCGCGGACCTCGTGGGCCCGCGAGCCGGGGAAGATCCCCAGCCGCGGCGCTCCCTGGGGCAGGCCGTGCATGCGCTCCGTGAGACTGTCGCGGTCGATCGTCCGGTTGATGGCGGGGTGACCGATGAAGGTGGCGGGCACGTTGCGCTGCGCGAACCACTGCTCCTCGAAGGGAAGCACGCACAGTACGCGGCTGGTCAGCTTCCGCAGCTTGCGGATCCGCCACCGCCCCCACGCCCACAGCTGGGGGGCCACGAGGTGGACGATCCGGGCCCCGTGGGCCCGCATGACCCTGCAGATCGGGAAGTTGGCCGCCGGCGAATCGACGGGGACGTGGACGAGCACCCGCTGCTGCGATGCCCAGGACGCGATCCGCCTCGCGTAGCGTCTCACGACCAGCGACCGCCGCAGCGAGTCGAGCCCCATCGCGGCCGTGCCCGCCGTCTGCTCCAGCAGCGTGGCCCCTGCCTCCTTCATGCGGGGTCCGCCGTAAGCGTAGATCCGCAGTGTGGGGGCGTGGCGGGTCAGCTCGGCAATCACCGGCGCGGCCACGGCGTCACCGCTGGGCTCGAATGCCGTGAAGAGCACGACCGGGACTGACTGCGACTGCTTGCCCGCCACGGTGAACACCCGAGCCCCCCCGAGATGGTTTCATTGCCCTCAGACGCCGCACCGCCTTGTGCGGCCGGCGACGACCGCCGGGGAATACGATACGACCATGCTCGCGGCTCTGCACTCACGCCCTCTCGCACGTCGCGTCACGGCCGCGGCGGCGATCATGACGCTGACGCCGGTTCTGGCGGCTCCGGAGCCGCCCGATGCCGACGGGCCGGAGCTGGTGTCGCCCGTCCTGGGATTCGGCATCAACGCGCACCACATCAGCGACCTCCCGCTGTACCTGGAGTCGGTGGACGCCATCGCGGGCCTCGGAGCCAACACGCTGCTGCTGGTGACGCCGATGTTCCAGCAGCACGTGGATTCCAACGAGATCCGATACCTCCCCAACCGGTGCCCCACCGCCCGGCAGCTGCAGGCCATCCTCCGGCGGGCCCGAAGCCAGGGGCTGCAGACGATGCTCCTGCCGATCGTGCTCATCGAGGAGCCCGGCGAGAAGGACTGGCGGGGCGTCCTGCGGCCGACCGACCGGGAGGCCTGGTGGCGCAGCTACGATCGCTTCATCGATCGGTACGTCGATCTCGCCGTCGCCGCCGACGTTGACGTGCTGTCCGTCGGCAGCGAGCTGAACGCCTTCGAGGCCGAGACCGACCGCTGGCAGAGGATCATCGACCGGGTCCGGGGGCGATTCGACGGCAAGGTCACCTACACCGCCAACTGGGATCGCTACCAGGCCGTGAGCTTCTGGCCCCTGGTGGACTTCATGAGCGTCAGCTCATATTTCGAGCTTGATCGCGAGGATCCCCAGGCGCCGGCCGAAGACCTGGCCCGGGCCTGGCGGGTCGAGCGCAGCCGTCTGCTGCGGTGGGCCCGGGCCCAGGATCGATCGTTCGTCCTCATGGAGCTGGGCTACCCGTCGGTGCCCTGGGCGGCCGCGCACCCCTGGGACTACGTTCCCCGCGGCGACACCGTTGCCGATCACGACGCGCAGGCCCGCTGCTGGAAGGCATTCTTCCTGGCGTGGAGCGACGTCTTCACGCGGCCCGATACGCCGGCCCTGGGCTTCAACTGCTACTACTGGGACCCCTACCACCACGGCGAGGACTTCGACACCGGCTACGGCGTCCGGGGCAAGCCGTCACGGAAGATCATCGAGGACGCCTTCGCCAGGATGGCAGGGAAGAAGCGGGGATAGGCGTTGGGGGTTCGGCCAGAGAGAGACCGAACACTTGCCGGGACACGGCTGCGGCCGACCGAGCGCCGGTCTTGCCTGATGCCGAACTCCTGACCTCTGACCCCTGACTCCTGTACCATGTCCCCGCCATGCTCGAGCGCACACACATGTGCGGTGAACTGCGGATCGACCACGTCGGGCAGACCGTGGCCCTGGCCGGTTGGGTCAACACCTACCGGGATCAGGGCAAAGGGCTGATTTTCGTGGATCTTCGTGACCGCGAGGGAATGACCCAGGTCGTCTTCGATCTCGAGGATGTCGACGAAGCCGTCGTGGCCGAATCCCGCTCGCTGCGACGCGAGGACGTGATCGCCGTGTCGGGCCCGGTGCGCAAACGAGTCGGCGGAGTCAATCCCAAGCTCGCCACCGGCGAGATCGAGGTGATGGCCAAGAAGCTGGAGGTTCTCAGCAAGACCGAGACGCCCCCGATCCTGCCCGACGACTACGACGCGGACAAGATCGCCGAGGAGAAGCGGCTGCAGTACCGCTACATCGATCTCCGCCGGCCGCGGATGCAGCACATCCTGCAGACCCGTCACCGGGCCATGCAGGTCGCGCGGCGGTACTTCGCCGACCATGGGTTTCTGGAGGTCGAGACGCCCCTGCTCATCAAGACGACGCCGGAGGGTGCTCGCGACTTCATCGTCCCGTCGCGCGCCTATCCCGGCAAGTGGTATGCGCTGCCGCAGAGCCCCCAGATCTTCAAGCAGATTCTCATGATCGCCGGGTGCGATCGCTACCTGCAGATCTGCAAGTGCCTGCGCGACGAGGATCCCCGCGCCGACCGCCAGGCGGAGTTCACCCAGATCGACCTCGAGATGAGCTTCGTGACCCGCGACGCGGTGCTGGCGGTCGTGGGCGGCTTCATCCCGGTCCTCTTGAAGGAGATCCTGGACGTCGACGCGGGCGAGGTCCCGATCATCTCCTGGGCGCAGGCCATGGACCGCTGGGGGACTGACAAGCCCGACCTTCGCTTCGGCCTGGAGCTCGTCGACATCTCGGCGGCGGCCGGACGGACGGACTTCGGCGTCTTTCGCGATGCACTGGCCAAGCCCGACGGCGTGGTCAAGGCCATCCGCGTGCCCGGCGGCGCCGAGTCGATGAGCCGCAAGAAGATCGATGGCTTGGAGAAGATCGCCAAGGGCTGCGGCGCGGCCGGCCTCGCCAGCGTCAAGTACACCGCCGACGGATACCAGACGGGCATCGCCAAGTTCATGGACCCGATCGGCGACGAGCTGGCCAAGCAGCTCGATCTGCAGCCCGGCGACCTCGTGCTCTTCGGGGCCGACACGCGCTCCGTAGCCAACACCTGCCTCGGTGAGGTCCGGCTGGCGCTGGGACGCGACCTGCAGCTCATCGAGCAGAACCAGTGGAAATGCCTGTGGGTGGTGGACTTTCCGATGTTTGAATGGGACGACGAGAGGAAACGCTACGTCTCCTCGCACCACCCGTTCGTCATGCCGCGTGAAGACCAGCTGGGACTGCTCGACACCGATCCCGCCGCCTGCGTGTCGTCCAGCTACGACTACGTGATCAACGGCTCCGAGTGCGGCAGCGGATCGATCCGAATCCACCGCCGCGAGGTCCAGAAGAAGGTCTTCGAGATCCTGGGCCTCACCCCGGAAGAGGCCGAGCACAAGTTCGGGTTTCTCCTGGAGGCTCTCACCTACGGGGCCCCGCCTCACGGAGGCATCGCGTTCGGGTTCGACCGGCTCGTCATGCTGCTGGTCGGCACCTCCAATATCCGGGACGTGATCGCCTTTCCCAAGACCCAGACCGGGGCCGACCTCATGACGGGCGCTCCCGGCGACGCCGACGAGACGCAGCTCCGCGAGCTGCAGGTGCAGAACGTGCCGCTCGCCGCGGAGGTGGCGTCATGAGCCTGACCGTCCGGAGCCGGGCCTTCACCGCCGGCGAGGCGATCCCCGCCCGGTACACCTGCGACGACGTGGAGGTGTCACCCCCGCTGGAGTGGTCGCCGGGGCCGCACGGCACCGAGAGCTACGCCCTGATCATGGACGATCCCGACGCGCCGGGCGGCACCTGGGTGCACTGGGTCGTCTGGAACATCACGGACACCAAGCTGCCCGAGGACGTCACCAACCTGCCCCCCGAAGATCCCGAAGGTCACGTCCGCCAGGGGACGAACTCGTGGCAGCGGGTCGGCTACGGCGGCCCCTGTCCGCCCTCTGGCACCCATCGTTACTTGTTCAAGGTCTACGCGCTCGATCGCCAGGTCGACCTCGACTCCGAGACGACCAAGGCGGCGTTGCTCGCCGCCATGGAAGGCCGCACGCTCGACCGCGGCGAGCTGATGGGTACGTATTCGCGCCGATGAACCGAGCCCGTGGGGTCGAAACGCCACCGCACGCCGCCGTGCGGCACCGCGTCCGAGAATCGGTGGTTTTGCCCAAGCCGCTCAAAGGACGACCGTCAACATGCGGGGGTCGCCGCGGTCTGGAGTCGGCGGCGCCGCCGGTCGATCTTCGCTTCGGGGCTGACACAAAGCGAGCATCACGATGGCGATCCAAGTCACGAGCTGGGCCTTCTCCCTGGAAAACCTCCCCGTCGAGTACACCGGCGACGGCCGCAATATCTCGCCGCCGCTCGAATGGACGCCGGGCCCCGAAGGCACCCGCAGCTATGCCCTGATCGTGGACGACCCCGACGGGCCGCGCGGCCAGTGGGTTCACTGGGTGGCGTGGAACATTCGCGACACCAAGCTCCACGAGAACGTGCCGAAGCAGGCGTGGGTCCCCAGCGAGCCGGGTCAGTTCAGCCAGGGGCGGAACTCGTACAACCGCCTGGGCTACTGCGGTCCGTGCCCGCCCAGCGGAACCCACCGCTACTTCTTCAAGGTCTACGCGCTCGACACGGTGCTCGACCTGGGCCCGGACACGACCAAGCGGCAGCTGCTGGCAGCCATGGAGGGGCACATCCTCGACAACGGCGAACTGATGGTGACCCACTCCCCGGCCCGGGCGCTCAAGAACGCGCTTCAGGCGGGGAAGCTGCGGCCGATGAGGCAGGCATGACACCCGCGGGGCGCGTGCCCCTCCGGGCCCACGTCTCGGCCGGTGCGTCTCCGCGGCACGCTCCCGGTCTCGTCGCGGTTGCTACGCTGATCTGACGTGTGCGGCATCGGGGCCATTCTCAGGACGGACGGCCGACCGATCCCGGATTCGTGGCTCGACGCCATCGACGCCCGAATCGCCTATCGCGGACCGGACGGCCTGGGCCGGTTCCGCGACCGCGTCGAGGTCAGCTCGCCCAGCGGGCGACGCACGCTGGAGGTGGCGCTGATCCACCGGCGTCTGTCGATCATCGACCACGCCGGCGGCGGGCAACCCATGGTGTCCAAGCGAGGCCGCACCGAGCGTGAGGGCATGATTGCGGTCGTCGCCAACGGCTGCATTTACAACCACCGGGAGCTGCGGCGGGAGCTGGAGTCGCTTGGTCACCGGTTCGTGACCGACCACAGCGACACGGAGGTCCTGCTGCACGGCCACCGGGAGTGGGGACCGCAGCTGCAGGATCACCTCGAGGGGATGTACGCGTATGCCCTGTGGGACCGCGGGTCGGCCACGCTCACGCTCGGCCGTGACTGGTTCGGCGAGAAGCCGCTGTATCACCGCATCGATTCCGACGAGGGGCGGATGGGGCTGGTGGTGGCGGCCAGCAACGCCGAGGCGGTCGGCGCCGTGCCGGGCGGCGAGGTCGTTGACGACGCGGGGCTGGGCCGGTTCGTGGCCCGCTACCTGCAGCTGGGGCGCAGCTGGCGAGGCCGCACGGTGACCTCGTCGGCGGTGGAGGTCGCCAACGTCGACCCCAGTGGTCACGAGCGGTTCTCGGCCGACGAGGCGGGCCAGCGTCTCGACGACGACGGCTTCGAGCACCTCATCGAGCAGGCGGTCGCCCGACGCCTTGAGGCGGACGTCCCCCTGGGGTGCTTTCTCTCGGGCGGTGTCGACTCCTCGCTCATCGCGTACTTCGCCCGCAAGCACAAGCCCGACCTCCGCACGTTCTCCGTGCGGATGCCCGATCCCCGTTACGACGAATCGAAGCACGCCGCCGCGGTCGCCCGCCACCTCGGCACCGACCACGCCACGCTGCCGGTGGACCCCAACCCAGCCGAGGACCTGCTGATGCTCGTCAGGACCCTGGGCCAGCCCTTCGGCGACAGCTCCATCCTGCCCACCTACTGGGTCAGCCGCGCGGCCCGCGAGCATGTCAAGGTGGCGCTTTCCGGTGACGGCGGCGATGAGCTGTTCCTGGGGTACGAGCGTTACTTCGCGGCGCGGCTCCTGGACCGCCACTGGCGGCTGCTGGGGCGTCTGCCGCAGTTCCTGCTTCGACGCAGCCACCCCCGCAGCCGGCGGCACACGCTGGGACGCCTGGGCGAGATGGCCCGCAACTACGCGGCGGCGGGCGTGCTCGCCACCGAGTCGATTTTCACGGAGAGCCAGATCGAAGCCCTGCTCGGCCGGCCGCGACCGGAGGAGGAGGAGCAGCCCTGCCCGCCGCTCGCCCCCGGCACGGACCTTGACGCGCTGGGCGAGCTGAGGTGGGCGGACGTCACCGGCTACCTGCCCGATGACCTGCTGTGCAAGGTGGACACCGCCTCGATGACCGTGGCCCTGGAGGTGCGATGCCCGATGCTCGATCGCGACCTCGCCCGGGCGGCGCTGGCGGCGCCGATCGGGCAGCTGATCCCCCGCCGGCGCCGCAAGGGCTTGCTGCGGCGGATCGCCCGGCGGCACCTGCCCGCGGCCGCCGTGGACCGGCGCAAGATGGGATTCGCGGTTCCCATCGGGCAGTGGTTTCGCGCCGACTTCGGCGGCCTGCGGGCGCTGCTTCTGGACCACCTCAACTCGGCCGAGCCCTTCGGCCCGATTCACCTCGAGCGACCGATCCTCCGCGGCCTGATCGAGGAGCACATGGCCGGCACCGTCGACCACGGCCAGCGACTCTTCGCACTGCTGACGCTGTCGATCTGGGCTCGCGGGAGCTAGGGACGAGCCATGAGCCGTTGGGGGGAGAGGGGCGAACGGCGAGCGGAGAACAGCCGGGACATCCCGTGACGTCTGGCACGCCGGGGCATTCCTGTTGCGGCGACGCGGGCAGGACGCCGACAGCACACTGACGGACACCCGCCGCGCGAGCCACGGTCGGACCGGCAGGACGCCGACAGCAGCTCGGCGGATTCTGTTACCCTGCCGCCATGAAGCACGGCAACCTGCTGACGCTGCTCATCATGATCGGGCTCGTGGCAGGTGCCGTGTTCGGGCAATTCGTGCTGTTCGGCAACATGGGCGAGGAGCCCAACCTCCACTGGACCAAGCAGGCGGGTGACCTGCTGCTGATCCGGCCGCTGTTCCTGCTGATCATTCCGCTGGTGTTCGTGAGCGTGGTGGTGGGCATGACCTCGATCGGCGATCCGACCAAGCTCGGCGTCGTGGGCTCGTCCACCGTGCTCTACTACCTCGTGACGATGCTGATCGCCTGCTGCATCGGGGCCGTGCTCGTGACGAGCTTCCGGCCGGGTGATCTGCCTGACGAGACACGTGCCGAGCTGGTGGGTAAGGCCGAGCAGGAGTACGTCCAGTCGTCGATCGCGCGCAACATCGAGGTGGCCGAGCAGGAGGGTCAGGACCGGCTCGGCGGCGCCTGGCTGAACATCCTGCGGCAGATCATTCCCAGGAACATCGTCCAGGAGATGGGCGAGGGGCGGACGCTGGGCGTCATCGCCTTTGCCATCATCTTCGGGCTGGCCCTGGCCGCGGGTGGAGAACAGACCAAGCCCGTGGTGCGGGTCTTCGACGGGCTGTTCGCGGCGGTCATGCGGCTCGTGCTCTGGGTGATATGGCTGTGCCCCATCGGCGTCTTTCTGCTCGTCGCGTGGACGGTGGGCAAGATCGGTGTGGCCGAGCTTGTGGGACCGCTGGCCAAGTACATCCTGCTGGTCATCGCGGGCCTGTCCATTCACGGGTTCATCGTGCTGCCGACGGTGCTCTTCCTGTTCACCAGAAAGAACCCCTATCGCTACATGTGGCACATGCGCCGCGCTCTCATGACCGCCTTCGGCACGGACTCCAGCGCGGCGACGCTGCCGGTCACGATCGAGAGCGCTGAGGGCGAAGGCGGCTGCTCCAAGCGGGCCGCCAACTTCGTGCTGCCGCTGGGGGCGACCGTCAACATGGATGGCACGGCGTTGTACGAGGCGGTGGCGGTGGTGTTTTTGTTCCAGCTGTGGGGAATCGACCTGACCTTCGGCGAGCTGCTCATCGTGGTGATCACGGCCACCCTGGCCGCGATCGGGGCCGCGGGCATTCCGTCGGCGGGGACGGTGACCATGGTCATCGTGATCTCCGCCGTCAACAAAGGTCTGGAAGGGCAGGGCTCCACCCAACTGCTGCCCGCGGCGGCGATCGGGGTGATCATCGGCGTCGACCGCGTCGTGGACATGTGCCGCACGACCGTCAACGTCTGGGGTGACGCCGTGGGAGCGAAGATCATCACCAAGCTCGCCCCCGACGAGCCGGCCGCCGAGAGCGAGCCCGCCATCGCGGCGTGACCGTTCGGGATGCAGCCGCCGAGCGGAAACCGGTCACCCGCCGCGGTGGTGCGGTCGGGACGTCACCCGTAACCCCTCACCCGTTCTTCAGTGAAACCCTTCGGCGCCGAGCCAGCGCTCGGCGTCGAGGGCGGCCTGGCAGCCCATGCCGGCGGCGGTGACCGCCTGGCGATAGACGGCGTCGGCGACGTCACCGGCGGCGAAGACGCCATCGATGTTCGTGTTCATCTGCGGCGGGCTGGCGAGCTGAAGGTAGTGCTTGTCGTCCAGCTTCAGGCCGCTGCCGGCCAGGAACTCCGTGGCCGGTGTATGGCCGAGGGCCAGAAAGAGCCCGCTGCACTCGAAATCCCGCTGCTCACCGGTCTTGACGTTCTTCAGCCGCACGCCGCTGATCTTCTCCTCGCCGAGCACGTCGGTGACGACCGTGTCCCAGATGACCTCGGCCTTGTCGTTCTCCAGAACCCGCTTCTGCATGATCTTGCTGGCGCGGAGCTCATCGCGGCGGTGCACGACGTAGACCTTGGAGGCGAACTTGGTCAGATAGGACGCCTCCTCCATGGCCGTGTCGCCGCCGCCGACGACCACGAGCTTCTGGTCCCGGAAGATCGGCAGCGCTCCGTCGCACACGGCGCAGGCGCTCACGCCGCCCCCGGAGCGGGCGAGCCGCTGCTCGTTCTCGAGCCCCAGCCAGTTGGCGGTCGCGCCCGTGGCCACGATGACGGCGTGGGCGTGCACCGTCTTCTCGTCACCACCGCCGTTGCGGGTCGTGAGGGCGAAGGGGCGCTGGCTGAAGTCGCACGCGGTCACGTCGCGGCCCTCGACACGCGTGTCGAAACGCAGCGCCTGCTTGCGGAAATCCGCCATCATTTTGGGGCCGTCGATGCCCTCGGGATAGCCGGGGTAGTTCTCCACCTCCGTCGTCAGCATGAGCTGGCCGCCGGGCAGGACGTAGCCCCCGTCCTGCTTGGGCACGCCCTCGAACAGCAGGGGATCGAGGTTGGCACGCGCCGCGTACAGGGCCGCCGTCCAACCGGCCGGACCGCTTCCAATGATCACGAGCTTTTCTACACCATCCACCGCTCTGATCCTCTTGCTCGTCTCTGAATGGCTAGTGGCTAATCACGCAATCCCTGCTCACGCTCCAGCGCCTTCATGGGCGGCCACAGCACCAGGTCCCCCACCGCCCCGTCGGCGCGGTGCTCGCGGGCCCGATCGTCGGCGTGGTTCTGACCGCGGCTGTACAGCAGGCACTGCCCCTTGTCGATGCTGACACGCCCGAAGGCCGTGTTCACCGAGTCGTCGCGCGTCAGCAGACGGTACCGCAGTCGCCCGAACTCCTGGTCGTAGGGATCGACATCCGAGATGAGCTTGCGGATGAACTGCCCGTAGACCTTCTCCTTGTCATCGGGGTAGTTGCCGTAGGTCAGCTTGTACGCGCAGAGACCCGCGGCGACGGCCGTGCCGTTGACGGCCGTGATGAGCTGGTTGCGCACCGAGAAGGCGTCCTGGATGTCCTGCATGGAGTAGATCACGGCCGCGTAGCGGACCGGGTTGGTGCGCTCGAACTCCGTGTCGGTCTGCAGGATCGTGTCGAACTCCTGCACGCGCCACCGTCGCCACCAGTCGTCATAAATCAGCGCCAGGCGGTCCTGAGAGGCCTCCAGGCTGTCGTGCACCAAGGCGATCATTCTCCAGCGCCGGGCGGCCCCGAACCGCGTCAGCGGCGCGTCGGCTGACTGGATGGACGCGAAGGCGGAGGCGAACTTGTCGGGATCGGGGTGGTGGCTCCGCTCGTCGAAGACCTCCACCAGCAGCGCCTCGGACACCACCCGGTCACCCTCGGGTATGTGCAGCCGATTGCGGTCCGGCCGCAGCGCGGGCAGGTCGTACCATGCCAGCGAGCGGAACTGCTCCACCGTGATGGAATCCAGGTAGGTGTACATGGCGTCCCGCAGGTTCGCCAGCACGTCCACCAGCAGCTGAATGCTGTAGAGCTTCTCGTCCAGGAACTGGCGATCGCAGAGCTGTCGGGACACCCAGTTGAATGCCACGGCCAGATCCAGCGCGGCGGTGGCCTGCTTGAGCTCGAACAGCCGGTACATCTCCGCGGTGGCGTAGGCGGCGATGAGGTCCACCGCGTAGAGGTAGGTGAACTCGAACCGAAGCTCGCCGGGAACCACGGCACAGAAGAGCTCTGCCTTGCGGTACGTCTCGTCTACTTCCTCCGCCCCGTAAGGCAGGCCGATGATGTTGCGGTCTTTGCAGGCGAGGATCGCCTCGGCCATGCCGGGGTTGGATTCAGCCCAATCGCTGACCGCAGTCCAGTCGGGCATGCCCGGATGGATCGAGTTGTGGTTGAACTGCGGCGAGATCTCGAAGGGTGGCTGCGTCAGCTTGAGGTACGCGTCGAACAGCACGCGGTAGCTCTTGCTCCCTTCCGTGCCCTTGACCGTGTCGTCGCGATTGAGCTGGTCGAGCACCTCCTGTATCTGGCGAGGCTCCGTCGCCGCGGCGGTCGTCGCCGGCACAAGGGCCAGCACTCCGCCGAGCGCGACCCCGCTCACCAAGCTGCCTCTGATCGTCATGCGTTCCCACCTCGCGTTCGGCGTCTTCAGGGAAACGTGATCCTAGCACACTGAAGCGGGCCGGGTCTTCGGCGCCGGCGGGCGGCCGCCCCCTGCGGGGGAGACTCGATATCATCATCGTGATCGGTGCCCGAGGTGGGCCTCGCGTGGTGGGGCACGAACGGGACGGGTCAACGCGGGCAGGAGAACGGTGCCATGATCGTCGGTGTACCAACCGAAGTGAAGCCCGATGAGTACCGGGTCGGCATGAGGCTCGTGGGGGTGGAGATGCTGGCCCGCCAGGGCCATGCCGTTCTCATCCAGTCCGGGGCGGGCATCGGGGCCGGCTTCAGCGACGACGCGTACCGCGGGGCGGGCGGCCAGATCGTCGCCACCGCCGAGGAGGTCTGGGGCGGGGCCGACCTCGTCGTCAAGGTCAAGGAGCCGCAGGCCCAGGAGATCCCGCTCATCCGCGACGGGCAGTCGATCTTCACGTACTTCCATTTCGCGTCGGACCGCAACCTCACGCTCGGATGTCTCGACAGCGGATGCATCGCCATCGCCTACGAGACCCTCACCGACGACCACGGACAGCTGCCGCTGCTGACCCCCATGAGCGAGATCGCCGGCGCCCTGGCCATCCAGGAGGGCGCTGACTACCTGGAGAACCCGCACGGCGGTCGCGGGGTGCTGCTGGGCGGCGTCCCGGGCGTCGAGCCCGGTCATGTCCTCGTGCTCGGCGGTGGCGTCGTCGGCTCGTGGTCCGCCCGCATCGCGGCGGGCATGGGCGCGCACGTCGTGATCCTCGACATCAACCTCGACCGCCTGCGCGAGCTCAAGGAGTCGATGCCCGAGAACGTCGACACGGTGTACTCCGATCCTCACGCGATTCGCGAGCATCTCTCATGGGCGGATCTCATCGTCGGCGCCGTGCTCATTCCGGGTGCCAAGGCACCGCACCTGATTTCACGGGCCGACCTGAAGCGGATGAAACGAGGCTCGGTGATCGTTGATGTCGCCATCGACCAGGGCGGTTGCGTCGAGACGGCGAAGATGACCACCCACAGCGACCCGGTCTACGAGGTGGACGGCGTGCTGCATTACTGCGTCGGCAACATGCCCGGCGCCGTCGCCCGCACCTCGACCCTCGCGCTGACGAACGCCACCCTGCCGTGGGTCCTCAAGCTCGCCGACCACGGGCCGGACGCCGTCAGCCAGCTGGACCCGCACTTTGCCAATGCGGTGAACATGAACCGGGGCACGCTCACCAGCCGGCCCGTGGCGGAGGCCCACGGGCTGACGTTCGAGCCCCTGCCGGCGTAGGCGCCGCGTCTCATGGGTCGTCGCGACACCATCCTCTCGCGGATCGAGGGCAGTCTGGCCGCGGTGGGCGGCCTGCGCGACCAGACCGACGAGATCCAGGACCTGTCGACGGCGCTCATCGATCGCCTCCGCCGGGGCGGCACGCTGTACACGGCCGGCAACGGCGGCTCGGCCGCCCACGCGCTGCACATGGCCGAGGAGCTCATCGGACGCTACCGGGGGAATCGGCGGCCGCTGCGCGCCGTGTGCCTCAACGCGGACCCCACGGCGCTCACCTGCATCGCCAATGATTTCGGCTACGAGCAGGTCTTCGCCCGCCAGTGCGAGGCCCTGCTGGGCACCGACGATGTCCTGCTCGTGCTCACCACGTCGGGTCAAAGCCCCAATGTCGTCGCGGCGCTGCAGGTCGCGCGCGGGCGGGGCGCCCTGACCCTGGGCGTGCTGGGCGGCGACGGCGGACCGTGCAAGCCCCTGTGCGACCACACGATCACCGCGGGCGGTGGAGATTCGGCCTACGCCCAGGAGGCGCACCAGGTCGTCGTGCATCTGCTGTGCGAGCTGATCGAACAGGAGATGGCGTAGCGCTGCGCGAACTCCAACCCCCTCCTCATCTTCGAGACCACCGATGAACCTGTCCAGCGAGAGCTTTCCCAACGAGACGCCGATCCCCGAACAGTTCGCCTTCGCCCGGCGCGACCTCGAATCGCACGTCACCCTGTCATCCAACCGCAACCCCCAGCTCAGCTTTCACGACGTGCCGAATGGCTGCCGATCGCTGGCGTTGATCTGCGTCGATCCCGACGCGCCGACGGTTCCGGATGACGTCAACAAGGAAGGGCGGGTCGTCGCCGCCGATCTCCCGCGGGCGGACTTTCATCACTGGGTGATGATCGACATCCCGGCGACGTGCCGGGGCCTCGCCGCCGGCGAGTGCAGCGACGGCGTCACGCCGCGCGGCAAGACCAACCCCCCCAACCCGGCGGGGGCCCCGGACGCCCGCCAGGGCGTCAACGATTACACGGGCTGGTTTTCCGGCGACCCCGACATGGAGGGGACGTACCGCGGCTATGACGGCCCCGGCCCGCCGTGGAACGATCAGCGCGTGCACCGCTACCGCTTCCAGGTCTACGCGCTGGATGTCGGGCGGGTCCCCGTCGAGGCGGAGTTCACCGCCACCGACGTGCGGGCCGCGATCGCGGGCCATGTGCTCGCCGAGGCCACGCTGACGGGGACCTACACGCTCAATCCGGACCTGTAGACATGTCCGGCGCGGTCACCGGGGCCCGGAATGTTCGATGATCATCGGCCCCCGCCGGACCTTGGACGGGGGCTTTGGCAGCTGCGCCACCTGCTCGGGCGTGAGCAGCGCGTGAAGCTGCTTGAGGTAACGCTCGTCGAGATCCCGGCGCTTCGCAAACGCGGCCTGCACGGGATCGTCGTCGCCACCGAGACGCATGGTGCCCCCACCGCCTTGCAACATGTCCCGGATGCCCTCGATCGATCGGCGGGTCTCCTTGGGCTGGTGGCGGTGGATCGTCTCGCGGAGACGCTCGTTGAGCAGGTCCAGCTCTGCCGTGTACCCCTGCTCCATGGCGTCGATGGCGGCCGCCGTCTCGTCGTCGAGGCCGGTCAGCGTTTGCGCCGCTTCGAAGGACCGCTGCCCGGCCGTCTTGCGGTAGACACGCGGGTATGAGCGGCGGAGCACCTGCTCGCGGAAGGTGCCGGCCGCACCGGCCGGGAGGGCGGCCGCGATGGTCTCCGTGAACTGCTCGTTGACGCTCCGCACGGCCACCCGCCGCCGCGCCGCCTGGTCGACCACCGCCAGCGCCTTGTTGAACTCGCCGGCCTGGATGGCCTCGTCCATCTTCGCCGGTGCCTGACGCACGAACTCATTGCGCTCGACGAGGGCCCGGTCGAGCGAGATCTCGTAGGCCTCCAGCGACTCGGCGACCGCTTCGGCCCCGCCCTCATCAAGAGGCAGCTCCTCGACGATGGTCAGGAGGTCCGTCCTTTCGCCGTCGAGCCGCCCCTGGGGGAGTGTCTTGATCCGGGTGAGCGCCCGCTCGAAGGAGGGCCAGTGCTGCAGCTGCTCGGCCGTGATGGCGCTGCGGACCTCGGTGAGGAAGTCGCGTTTGAGGGCCGCCTTTTCACGGCTGAACCGATCTGCGGCGGCCCGCATGTCCTGCAGGTGCTGCCGGTGGGCCTCGATCGACTCCTGCGGCACCTCCGGGCCCGGCTCCAGGCCATCGGCCTGAGCCTGCTCCAGTCGCTCCCGCAGCCGCTCGACGAGTTGCTGCGCCGCCTGCTCGAGCTTCTCGCGAACCCCCGGAGGCAGCTCGAAATCCTCGGGCCCGTCGACGGCGATCATCACGGCCGCACCGCCTTCGTCATCCTGCCCGTCGGTCCCGGCCCACACCTGGATCTCGCGCTCGCCGTCGACGCCGCCCTGGAGCTCCGGGTCGTCCATCGCGACGCCCTCACCCGCTTCGGCCCGGATGGCGATCGCCACCGGGCCCGACGCCGAGACATCGATGTCGACGTCGGTGGCCCCTTGCGTCTCCCGCAGCGCGTCGCGAACGATGCGGTCAATGGACTCGCCGTCGGCGCCGCCGGGACCCGCCCCGGCCTCCATGCCCATGGCCATCATCGGCCCCGGCATGTCGGGCATCGAGTTCTCCCTGAGCATCTGGAACGCGTCGAGGTACGCGTCGAGCAGTACCTGCACGATGACACGCTGCACGTCGTCCAGGTGCAGCTTTTCGAAGAAGATCGGCAAGTCCCGACGCACGAAGTCGGGCAGCCGCAGCTCGTGGAAGTCCGGGCCGGTGAAGTGCAGAAGCTGCGGTCCCCCGCCGTCGTCGAAGACCATCATGCGTTGCTGGGCGGACTGGGCCAGGACCGCGGCCGAGAGAACGGTGCCACAGATCGCGGTGGTGAGCAGAATGCCGCGGGGGCTTCGCGGATCCAGGGGGGCATGAGCCATGGGGATGTCCTTTCTCGCGGGGGCACGACCGGCACCGGTCGACGCGGGGCCTGCGAGCCCCGCCGTCCGCTTATATGATGCCCGCCCGCGCCGGTCCTGACAGCCCGCGCGTCGAAAATCCGGGCGGGCCGGGTATCATCCCGTCCCCGGTCACGCACCCCCACGAGGCCATTTCATGCAAGGTGCCAGAGTCGGTCAGATCCTCTCCCGCGTGGTCGTCCCGGCCTGGGTGCTCACGGGGGCCCTGTTCAAGCTCACCGAGGCCACACCCAAGCTGCTGCCGCCCAAGACGATCCTGCCGCTGGCGGACAAGGCCGGTATCGACCTGTACCTGCTGCTGGCCATCGTGATCGGGCTGGAGTTCCTCGCGGTGGCCGTCATGCTGTGCATCTCGCGGCTGGCCCGCCCCATGGCCATCTTCATCCTGAGCGTCTTCTGCCTGATCCTGATCGGCGAGATGGTCCAGGGCAACGTCGTCAGCTGCGGGTGCCTGGGCACCATCAAGGTCGCGCCGTGGGTCATGCTGGCGATCGACGGCGCGCTGCTGCTGGGCGTGCTCGCCTTCGATCCCTCGCCCCTCATTCCGGCCAGCCCCCCCAAGTGGCCGGTGGGACTGGCCCTGCTGCTGGCGATCGGCGGCTTCGTGCTGAGCGTCCGGGAGATCATGCCCCAGGGCAAGCCGGTCGAGGTCGGTGGGACCCAGCCGACGACCCCCGACGGCCCGCCGCCGATCGGCGACCCGACGATCAACCCCAGCCCGGCGCCGTTGCCCGCCTACTGGTTCACCGGCGACCTCGACACGTGGCCGGGCAAGTCATGGAGAGAGATCGACTTGTTCTCCTTCATGCCAAAGTGGCCCACGGGGATGGACACGGGCACGCGATACGTCGTGTTCTACAGCCGCACCTGCGACCACTGCGAGGAGATGTTCGTCAAGGATCTCTTCGACCCACAGCTGGCGTCCCTCGTGACGGCGGTCGAGGTGCCCGACAGCAAGAACGGCCCGGTCACCAGCCCCAACGCGTGGCCGATGCCGCAGACCGACGTCGAGCACCTGCAGCTGCCGGTGGGATGCGAGTGGATCATCACGACGCCCCTGACCTTCCGTATCGTCGACGGCGTCGTGAAGTGCGTCATCGAGGGCGGGCACCGCAAGTGCATGGAGCTGGAGTAGTGCGGCGAGGCGGCGTCAGGTTGTCCACATTGACACCGGCCGCGGTCGAGGGGCCGCCCGCCGGTCGAACCGCTTCGGAGCGGGTGTTTTTTCTTGGAATGGCGAGGGTTGGTGTTAGTCTTGTCCGGGAGACTCGTGTTACGCTGCCGCTGGTGAAGCAAGGAAGATGGTGAGCAGGACCCAGACACTGGATCAACGCCTGCTGCGGCGGCGATGTGTGGCGTGCGGGTATGACGGCGCGCTGCTCCGCAACGGGCTTGCCTCGCGATGCGCCCGCTGCGGCTGCGACCTGCGGAAGCGTCCCGCCCGCAGCTACGTCGAGATGGAGGGGCTGGGGGGCCTCCCGCGGCGTCTGCGGCCGGCGGACCCCTGGCTGGAGGCCCGCATCGCCCACCGATGGATCGCCTTCATGTTCATGGCCATGTTCGGCCTGGTCATGCTGATCTACCTCTCCACCGCCGCCTTCTCCGTCTGATGAGCGCACGGCTCGAACCCGTCGTCCGGCAGCTCGACGCGGACCGTGATGCCGCCCTTCAGCGGCTGAGCGCGCTGCTGAGCATCCCCAGCATCAGCACCGATCCGGACTACCGTGCCGAGACGCGTCGGGCCGCGGTGCTGCTGTCCGATGATCTGACGTCGATTGGTTTCGAGACGCAGGTACACGACACGGACGGCCATCCCATGGTCACCGCCCGTCATCACGGCGCGGGGCCCGAGGCACCGCACATTCTCTATTACGGGCACTACGACGTGCAGCCGCCCGATCCGATCGAGCTGTGGGACAGCCCGCCGTTCGAGCCGACCGTCGTCGACGGGCCCCACGGCAAGCGTGTCGTCGCCCGCGGCGCGGTCGATGACAAGGGCCAGCTCATGACCTTCGTGGAGGCGTTCCGCGCGTGGCAGCACGTGCACGGCACGCTGCCCGTGCGGGTGACCGTGCTGCTGGAGGGCGAGGAGGAATCCGGCAGCCCCAGCCTCGACCCGTTCCTCGAGCGGCACCGCGCGACCTTGACCGCCGACGTCGCGATGATCACGGACACCGGCATGTGGGATATCGACACGCCGGCCGTCACCTACATGCTCCGCGGGCTGGTGTATCTCGAAGCCACACTGCACGGGCCAAGCCACGACCTGCATTCGGGCATGTACGGCGGTGCCGTCGTGAACCCCGCCAACGAGCTGGCGCGGATCCTCGGCGAGCTCAAGGACGAACGGGGCGTCATCCGGGTCCCCCACTTCTACGACGACGTGCGCGAGCTGAGCCCCGCCGAAGCGAAGCAATGGGCGAGTCTTCCGTTCGACGAGGCCGGTTTCCTCGCCAGCGGCGGGCTGCGGACACCCGTGGGCGAAGCGGGGCGCAGCACGATCGAACGCACCTGGTCGCGGCCGACGTGCGACATCAACGGCATCTGGGGCGGCTATACCGGCAAGGGCGCCAAGACGGTCATCCCGGCTCATGCCTCGGCCAAGCTCAGCTGCCGTCTGGTGCCCGACCAGGATCCCGTGAAGATCCACGAGAACGTGGTCGCGTTCCTTGAGCAGCGCACGCCCCCCGATTGTCGCTGGGAGATCCGTTCGCACGGTATGAGCCCCGCGGTGCGGGTGCCCACCGAGAGCCCGTACCTGGAGGCCGCCCTCCGCGGCCTCGAGGAGACCTACGGGCGGCGGCCGGTCCTCATGGGCTGCGGCGGGTCCATTCCGGTCGTCGGATCGTTCCAGCGTCTGCTCGGCTTCGACTCGCTTCTGGTCGGCTTTGGTCTGGACGACGATCGCGTGCACTCGCCCAACGAGAAATTCGAGCTGCGGTGCTTCGAGATGGGCATGCGATCACAGGCCGCCATGCTCGAGCAGTTCGCCTCGGTCACCTGTCAGGTCTGAACACGTCGAGGCGTGCCGTGGTTGAGCGGAGCGCACCTCCGGCGACCCTCAGTGTGTCGAGCCGCGGCGGCTCGCTACGCCGCCTTGCTGGTCTGCTCGGCTTCGCCGGCCGGCGTGGGCGCGGCCCCGCGGCCGTGTGACGGCAGGCCTGCGAACAGCTTCGAGTAGTGACGGCGCAGGCCGTGGACCTCCGTGCGGAGCTTGTTCACGGCCCGCGCGTGCTGCATCTGTGACGCCAGCACGCCCAGGCACGTCAGGACGGTCAGGCTCGCGATGAGGCCGACGACGATCCAGATCTCGGCGGGCAGGGAGCCATCGGCCATGCCCGGGGGATCGGCGAGATGGCCGCCCGACTTGACCCACCCGCCACGTGCTACAGTTGAGGGATGGCGTCCTGGTGGATGATTCTCCTTGCCCCCCTGGCGGCGCTGGCCGTCCCGGCAACGACGGTCCGGGCTCAGGCGGCCGGCGAGATGGACGTCGTTCCCGAGCTGGATCAGTTCGGCGTGGGCAATGCCTACCGGCCCGGCGACACCACGGGCATTCGCCTGATCCTCACCAGCGCGCTCGACGAGCCGACGCCATGCTGGGTGCAGTGGGAAGTGCCCAACGCCGAAGGTGACGTCGCCGAGTACGGACGCCAGGTCACCGTGAACCCCGGCCAGCCCAAGCCCGTGTGGCTCTATGCGCCCTTGCCGCCCCAGACGACGTCCCAGACCATCTGGACGGTCCGCGTGTTCGAGTGGCGCGACGAGCGGCGGCGCCGTGAACTGGGCGGCGCCAAGATCAGCCCCGGTCTCTCCGCAGCGACCCGTCACGAGCTGGAGATGGGGATGATCGCGGTCGTGGGCCGGGCCCGGATGCGGCTGGAGGATTACACGAACACGTGGAATCGGCGCTCCAACCCGCCCGGCGCTCACGAGGAGACACGCATCATCTCCGGCGTCGAGCCCCAGGAGATGCCTGACCGGTGGGAGGCCTTCAAGCCCTTCGAGGCGGTCGTGTGGTCCAACGCCCTGCCGCAGCAGCTGGGGGTCGATGCCGCCAACGCCTTGCGCGAGTACGTCCGCCGGGGCGGGCACCTGGTGATCGTGCTGCCCGAAGCGGGCAACCCCTGGGGCCTGGGCTCGCGTATCGCGCAGATCTGGCTCGACGACCTGCTCGTGCAGGAGGCCCCACGCAAGGACGAAGGCGTCATGCTCTCGCAGCTCATGCCGGTGCTGTCGAAGTCACGCGAGCCGCCGCTGAGGGACTTCGAGGTCAGCATCCGCGTCTTCGGCGAGATCGGCCGCGACGACGATCGGGATAACTTCTACGAGCCCCTGATCGCCCTGCCCGACGGACGGGTGGTGGCCGTGCAGCGTCTCGTGGACTTCGGCCGCATCACCCTCGTCGGCATGGACCTGGCCTCGCAGCGTCTCGCGAGCATGAGGCTTCCGCAGGGCGACGTCCTGTGGAACCGCGTGCTCGGCCGGCGGGCGGACACACCGCAGCCCGATGAGCTGGCCGCCATGGACGGCCGGGACCCGAGCCGGCTCACACGCGGCTCGGCCAACGAGCTGGTCATCGGTGACAGCCGGATCTTCGAACCACACATCAACCGGCCGGGTCAGGCCGAGACCGGGCTGCTCGCGGCGCTTCTGCTCTTTGCCGCCTACCTGTTTCTCGCGGGTCCGTTGGGATTCGTGCTGCTCAAGCAGCGCGGTCTCGTGCGGCACAGCTGGCTCGCCTTCGCCGGAACCGCGGCCGTGTTCACGGCGGTGGCATGGGGAGGCGTGCGGCTCCTGCGGCAGCACGACACCGTTCTCAGGCACGTCACGTTCCTCGACCACGTGGTCCGCCCGCCGGAGCAGGTCTCTGCCGACGACCCGCACTATCAACGGGCCGTCTCCTGGGGCTCCCTGTACCTGCCCAGCTACGGAACGGTCCGGGTGGCGATCGACTCCGACCCGATGCAGCGTGATCTGCTGCTGACCTGGGCCGCCCCGGAGAGGCTGTCCGAGCGTTTTCCCAACGTCGACCGATACATGATCGATGTCGGCCGCTCCCTGGCTGACTACGAGATCCCGGCCCGCGCCACCGCGACGCAGCTTTACGCCGACTGGATGGGCGCACTGGATCCGGAGTGGGGCGGGACGCTGCGGGTTGATCCCGACGACCCCGTCCGTGTGCGGCCCGGTCCCGGCGGTACGCCGAGCCTCTCCGGCACGCTCCTCAACGAGCTGCCCGGCGACCTGCTCTACATCCGCGCCTTCTGGGTCGGCAACACCAGGTTGCGGCCCCGCGAGTACCTCCTGGAGGACAAGGAGCTGGCCTGGGTCCCGCCCAACCGGTCGGGCGAGATGCTCAACACCGGTCACATGTGGGCACCGGTGGCGGGTGATCCGTGGTATCCGGGCACCGAGCTGTCGCTGTCGTCGTTCCGGTTCACCGGCCAGACTTCCCTCCAGAACAACATCTACCAGAGCTACATCGAGGGCGAGGAGGGCGACGGGTTCGATCTCCGGGGCATGGGACGGTCCGGCAGCGGACTCAAGTACCCCCGCACCCGTGACTTCATCGAGATGCTCAGCAACTTCCACCAGCTCACCCCCCCGCGATACATCCGCCAGGGCAACAAGGAGCCGGAGACGGTCGTTGTCAGCCGCAAGCTCGGCCGCGAGCTGGATCTCTCGCCGTGGTTCAACCGCCCGTGCCTGATCCTGATCGGGTATCTCGAGCGCTCGGCGATCCCCGTGCCGCTTCGCGTCGACGACCAGACGCCGGACAGCGAAGGCATCACCGTTCTCCGCTGGATCTATCCTCTTCCGCTTGACGACAAGCAGATCGTCGGCGAGACGGCCCCGGATCGAGGCCGCGGGTGGCTGCCGGCTCCTGGGGGCCGCCGCCCTGGATCAGGCCGGTAAGATGAGAGCGAACGCCGTCGCCGCCCCGCGCGTACTCGATGGTGTGATCGCGTCACGGGCGAGGAGCCGCGGATGGCCATGATCGAGACGATCAACCTCACCAAGAAGTACGGCGAGCTGGTCGCGCTGAACAATCTCAACATGTCCATCGACCAGGGCGCCTGCTACGGGTTCATCGGTCCCAACGGCGCCGGCAAGACCACGACGATCAAGATCCTCGCCACGCTGCTCAAGCCCACGTGGGGCGAGGCCCGCATCGACGGCAAGGTCATCGGGTATCAGAATCCGCAGATCCGGCCGCTCATCGGCTACGTGCCCGACTTCATGGGCGCCTACGAGGACATGGTCGTCAGCGAGTATCTCGAGTTCTTCGCCGCCTGCTACAACATCCACGGCGCGCAGCGGGCGCAGGTCGTCCGCGACGTGCTCGACCTGACCGACCTCAGCTACAAGGCGCAGGCCGAGGTGAACGGTCTCAGCCGCGGCATGAAGCAGAGGCTGTCCATCGCCCGCGTGCTGCTGCACGACCCCAAGGTGCTTCTGCTCGACGAGCCCGCCTCCGGCCTCGATCCCAGGGCCCGCATCGAGATCCGCGAGCTGCTCAAGGAGCTGCGGCGGATGGGCAAGACGATCATGATCAGCTCGCACATCCTCCACGAGCTGTCGGAGCTGTGCGACACGGTCGGGATCATCGAGCAGGGAGAGCTCGTCTTCTCCGGCTCCGTGGGCGAGATCATGACTCGGGCCAGTGTCGGGCAGATCGTGCACATCACCGTCGAAGACCGGTTCGAGGACGCCGTCAAGCTGCTCTCGGCGGTTGAAGGCATCATCAGCGTGGACCTGGTGCAGGAGGACGGAACGCACCGCATCGATCTGACGATCGACCCCAACAGCGGCCTGCCCATCTCGGAGCTGCCCAACCGGCTCATCGCGCAGGGATTCCGTCTGTCGGCCATGCACCAGGAGAAGATCAACCTCGAGACCGCATTCATGCGGCTGACAAAGGGCCTGGTGTCGTGAGGAGAGGCACGAAGGCATCGAGACACGAAGGCACGAAGGAGATGCAGGCATGAGCGATCAAGCGACATCGGACGTGGGGACGATCTGCTGGACCGACCTGACCGTGGAGAATGCGGAGGAGATCCGCGGCTTCTACAGCGACGTCGTCGGATGGAAGCCGGATTCCGTGGACATGGGGGGCTACAACGACTTCAACATGAACGCGCCGGCCACGGGCAAGGCGATCGCCGGGATCTGCCACGCTCGTGGAACGAACGCGAACCTGCCGGCGCAGTGGCTCATGTACATCACCGTCGATGACGTGGATCGCAGCGCCAAACGGTGCACCGATCTCGGCGGCACCGTCCTCGTCGGGCCCAAGAGCTTGGGCGGCCACGGACGTTACTGCGTCATTCAGGACCCCGCCGGCGCCGTGGCCGCGCTGATCACGCCGGCTGCCTGAGCCGGTCCCGTCAGCGCCCGTCCATCACCTGGGCCACGCGCTCGCCGATGTTCTGGAGCTTCTGCTCGTCGTCGAGCCCCTCGTCGCCCAGCTCATCCTCGAGGGCGCGGACGAGCCGCTCGAGCACATCCAGACGCTGTTGAAGCCCCTGGACCGCTGTCGCAGAGGGCTTCGGCTCGATGACCGACTCCCCCGGCGTCCGTACCTGCGTCATGACGATCCTCCGTGCCGTGAGAAGCACGATACCGGCGCCGGTCGCGGGCCCCCGCCCGGCGGCAGGTTATCCACGGCCGATCGGCGATCGCCGGTTATCGGATGCGGGGCCGGTCGGAGAATGCATTATTGCTTTGATCACCGGCGAAAACGTGTCACATTGAATATCGGCTGGATGCTCGACAGCGACCCGACGGACCCGAAAAGCATGCCCGGCACCTTCGAGATCCAGTTCAATCCGGTCTATCTCGCCGAAGCCCGCGCGAGCTTCACCGACCTCGACGCGGCCGTGCGAGAGGCCATCCCGTGGGTCATCATGCGGATCGCGATCGCCCGCAGCTGCGACGAGCTGCAGCGCGCCTTCGACGAGCTCAGCGCGGGTGAGAACGTGTTCCGGGCCATCCTCGGCTGCGAGATCCTGGGCCTGGCCGCGTCGAGACCCGACGTGCGTGAATGGCTGTGCCGGTACCTCGCCGGCATGGACCTCTCCGACGGCGCCCGGTATCAGCTGGCCGGCGCGTGCAGCCGGCTGGGCGTCGAGGCCCGCCGCGCCAACCGGCTGCCGGAGGCCATCGCCTGGGCGCGGAAGGGCATTGAAGCGGTGGCCGACCTGCCCTCCTGCGCGGTGACCGCGAATCTCTATTACAACCTGGGCGTTGCGCTCGACGCTGCGGGCGACGTACATGCGGCGATCCACGCCTTTCAGGACGCGGCGGAGATCGACGAGCTGCTGGAGCGGCCCGACGACGCAGCGCAGTCACAGCAACGCATCACGGAGCTGCGAGGCCAGACGTGAACGCGTCGGTCGCGTCCGTGCCCTTGCGTCCTCGGCAGATGTAATACGTCCCGAACGACTCCTCCTGCATCTGGAAGTCGTCGGTCAGGGCGCGGAGATCGCGCCAGGGCTCGAGATCGGGATTGCCGAGCACCGTGAGCCGGCTGGTCAACATGACCCACGGGCGCAGCACCCGGCCCATGGCATTGGAGGGCAGCTTGGCGTCCATGATGACCAGGCGGCCGCCCTCGGCGAGCCGGGCCCAGGCCCGCCGCAGGACCTCGCGATGGTGCGGCATCGTGGCGTAGGACAGGCTGAACAGGACGCCGTCCAGGGGTTCGGGCAGCTCGAAACCCGCACCGTCGGCGTGCATCAGCGTGACATTGTCCCACCCGTGTCGCCGGCAGACCTCCCTGGCCCGCTCGAGCATCCGCTCCGAGAGATCCACGCCATACACGCGTCCCTCCTCGCCGACCGCCCGCCGCAGGGCCGGAAGCGCCCGTCCCGTTCCGCAGCCGATCTCGAGCACCCGGCCGCCCGGTTGAAGCTCCAGGCGATCGACGGCCCGCCCCCGGATGCCCCGCGGGAGCAGAAAGAGCCACTCGAACACGGGGAAGCACCGGGCGATTCGATCATATCGCCGCTCCACGAACGCGACGTCGCGGTCCGTCCACTTCACGATCGCGGCACTCCTTGCGTGGATTGTAGCGGACGGCTCGTGGCGGGTTCAGCCGCAGAGCCGGGAACACCGTGGCCCTCGAAGCGTCACATTCAACCGGAGGGTGTCCAACCTCAATGGGAGCAATGTCGGCATGAACAAGGCGAGAATCGGCACCGTGGCCCTCTGGATCGTGACCGTGCTGCTGGCCGTGGCGTTCGTGCTGGCCGGCGTGCCGAAGGTCCTGCGTATGCCGGTGTGGGTCGAGATGTTCGACAACTGGGGGTACGCGACGTGGTTCCTGGTGGCCATCGGCGTGCTGGAGATCCTGGGCGGAGTGCTGCTGCTGGTCCCGCGGGTGGCGTTCCCGGGCGCGGTGCTGCTGGGCGTGATCATGCTGGGCGCGTGCTACACGCATGTCGCCAATGGCGAAGCGTCGGAAGCACTGAGGCCCCTGCTGTACCTGGTCTTTGTGGTGATCGTCGGCTGGGCCCGCCGGCCGCGACGGACCGCACGCTAGGTCGTTGCCTGCCGAGCCTTCCACTCCGCCCGCGTGTTCACGTGCGGGAACGGCTCGCTCGGCACGGGCACTCTCAGCGCGTCACACAGCGGCGCCCAGCCTTGCTCGGCCCGCCACTCCAATAGGCGGCCGGCCGGGATGACCTCGCGCACCAGCGCGTTGTGTCGCTCGAAGGTCGCGATGGCGGTGTCTCGGTCGTCGAGCATCCCCG
Organism: Phycisphaerales bacterium; assembly: GCA_041580235.1. Classification (GTDB taxonomy): domain Bacteria; phylum Planctomycetota; class Phycisphaerae; order Phycisphaerales; family SM1A02; genus JADFOJ01. Next base: position 10,384 of record JBFGEG010000025.1, on the reverse strand, counting down.
GGAACCGGGCGTCCATCATGTCCCGCACCATCGTGTGCCACGCCGCCATGAACGGCGGGGCGGCGGGCGGGTCGCTTCGGAGCACCCCGAACGCCGTCTCGTCGGCGCTCTCCCACCACGCCATCGGATCACGCAGCGAGAGCACGACGAGACAATCCGGATAGGCCTCGGCCAGCTCCCGCCAGAACGCGGCCGGGGGCTCGTCGACCGCCGCACAGTAGTCACCCAGCAATTCGTCCCAGTCCGGGAGACTGCCGTGCACCGCCTCGTGCCAGAGACCGATGTCCTGCGGACGGGAGAACAGCTCGACCATGTGGTAGCAGCGCCCCCCGAGCAGCCGCTCCAGGGCGACCTTGAGCGAAAGGGTGCCCGTCCTGCCCAGCCCGGCTCCCAGTACCCGAAGCGTCAAGCGGCGTCTCCTCGATCCAAGCGATCAAGCGGATTCAGCCGTCGGTCGGCGTTGCGGGCCGGACCGCCCCGATCTCCAGCAGCGGTTCCAGGAGGTTGGCCGCTCCGCCGTGCGTCTGGATCCGGCCGCCCACGACCTGGTCAACGTTGACGCCGGTGATCTCGACCGCCTTGCCCGTCGGCTGCATACCAAGCCAGGGACCACGATGGGTGCCCCGCGCCGTCACGAGCGTGACGACCCATTCACCCTCGGCAATCTGCTGCTCGATCGTCACGTGAAGATCGGGATAGGTCCGGCGGACGCCGAGGACGTGCTCCTTGGCGCCCTCCACGCCGTGGACGCGGCCGCTCTTGTCGTTGAGTTCCCTGTAGTCGGGCGAGATGAACGCCGCGATCTCGTCAACGCTGCCCGTGTTGACGATCTCCTCGTAGTACCGACGGACGAGCAGCTTGTTCTCGTCAGTAGACATGCGCGAACTCCCCGAGACGTGTGACGCGGGCCGCCAGTGACCCGCTCAAGTGGCTCGATGATACCCTGGTGCGTGACCTGCGCCGCGTGACGGGCGGTGCTCATGCGGCGTCGTTGCGCCCTCGGTTCGGATGACGCCACTGGTCACACAGATCTCGCGCCGCCTCCGGCCACTCGGGATGCCGGAAGGAGAAGCCCTCTTGAAGAAGCCGGCCCGGCACCACGCGGCGGCTCTTGAGGATCAGCTCCGTCTCGGTCCGCATGAACACCGCCCCGATTTCCAGCATCCACGTCGCGGCGGGAAGCCCCACGCGGATGCCCCACGCCTCGCGGAGCGCCCTCATGAACGCCGCATTGGGCAGCGGTTTGGGCGAGGCCAGGTTGACGGCCCCCTCGAGGTCGTCGTGCTCGATGATCCAGTAGATCGCGGCAACGAAGTCCTCGTGGTGGATCCACGACACGTACTGACGTCCGTCACCGCAGCGGCCGCCGAGGCCGCGGCGGACCAGGCTCAGCAGGACATCGAAGATGCCGCCGCGATCGGGGCTCATGGTCATGGCCGAGCGAAGCTTGACCTTGCGGGTGCCGGGGACGTCGGCCTCGTCGAGCGTCCGCTCCCATGCGGTCGCGACGTCGATGCTGAACCGCCACTTGTCAGGAGCGTCCTTCTCGCTGCCGCCGATGATCCCCGTCGCCTCGTCGTTCGGCGCGTCGTAGCGGTGGGCGTAGATCGTCGCCGTGCTCGCCTGAAGCCAGACGCGGGGAGGCCGCGACGCCCGGCGGATCGCTTCGCCCACGACCCGCGTCGAGTCGATGCGGGAGCTCATGATCAAGCGTCGGTTCGTCTCGCCGTACCGGCAGTCGACGGAATGGCCGGCCAGGTTGACGACGACGTCGGACCCGTCGAGTGCGTCCGCCCAGGGTCCGAGCGTCGCACCGTCCCAGCGGGCGGTGGCCCACGGCGATGCCGACGCGGCAGGGACGCGACTGAGAACGGTCACCTCGTGACCGTCCCGGTGAAAGACGCGGGCCAGGATCGATCCGACCTGCCCCGAGCCGCCTGGAATCACGATCCTCATCGCGTACTGCCCCGGTCCGATTGTACCACTCGACGGGGGCGCGGACGGCAGCGGCACGACACCGCGTCTCACCGTGCTGACGTCACTCACCCGAAAACGGCGGAAGGTACTCGACCCAGCCCGTACGGCCGGCCAGCGCGCCGGGGACAAGCTCGACCACCATGAACACCGCGTCAAAGTCGGCCGACAGGAATCGCAGGCCCATCGGCGGCGCGGGCTCAAACCCGAATCGGCCGTAGTAGTCGGGCGCGCCGACGACGAACACGACTCCGTGCGACGTGCGGCGGCAGGCATCGAGGCCGGCCTTGACCAGGGCGGACCCCACACCGCGATTCTGACACTCGGGCAGCACGCTCATGGGCCCGAGCGCCAGCGCCTGAGATTCGCCGGTCTCGCCGCGGATCGTCACCGGCGTGAAGAGCACGTGGCCCGTCACGCGGCCGTCGATCAGCGCGACCAGCGAGAGGAACGGATCCGCCACTCCGCGAAGGCGGTTGACGATCTCGGCCTCGTCGGGCTGCCCGAAGGCGGCCGTGTGGACGCGGGTGATGGCGGCCTCATCACCGGCCTGCTCGAACCTGACCGACGGCGCCGCGTTCGGGGCGGACATGCCGCAGTACCTCTCTAGAGGGACCACTTGAGCTGAAACTCGATCTCCTCCTCTGAGGACCCGCGCTCGTGCTCGATGTTGATTGTTGCCGACGGCGGGATCGACACCCGCTCTCCGGCGATCTGAAGACGGAAGCGCTTCCCCTGCTCGATCGCGTCGGCAAGACGCCGCAGCTTGGCGACAAACTGCCGCGGAGGATAGTTCTTCTCGATGTCCCGCTTCCGGCGCTTCGTTCGGGTGGTCACGTGACGGTCTCCTTGACCAGAGGTGAGTGGCGCGAGCCGCTGCCGGCCGCATCATAGTGCCCTTCGGCCGGCCGGCCGGCGGCGGGCTGACTCAGCTCGCGGCCCCGACGGCGAGCTTGAGTATGAGCGCCTCGACCTGCTCGCCGCGGGCGTGGAGTATCCACGGCAGGATCATCAACCGTCACATCCCGCAGCACGTCGTCGAGATGGCCGGGTGCCTGTTTCCCGGCTTGACAGATAGAAATGCCACAGAATCCGCGCCGCCACCGCTCGCCACGGCGCCCACGCCGTGGCCAGGCGGCGGAGCCGTTGCTGGGTCGGGTACGTGCGGAGCCGCTTGACTCGCTGCGCTGCCTTGGTCAGCGCGAGATCGCCGTGGGGCCAGACATCCGGGCGACCCAACGCCATCAGCAGGTAGATGTCCGCCGTCCACGGACCGATGCCGGGGACCTGCAGCAGGATCGCACGCGCCGCCTGGTCATCGAGATGGGCAAGGTGTCGGAGCGTGAGCCTGCGATTGACGATGTGCCGCGAAAGGTTGCGGCAATACGACGCCTTCTGGCGGGTCAGACCAAAGCCGCGGAGCCGGGATTCGCTGAGTCGCGCGACCCGCTGCGGGGTCACTCGGCCGGCGGCGGCCCGCAGTCGCGAGTAGGCCGCGCGGCCTGATGCGAGTGACACCTGCTGTTCCAGAATGATGCGGACGAGCGTGGCGAAACCCGGACGACGGGCCCACAGTGGCGGCGGCCCGTATCGCCGGACGGCATCGGCCAGATCCCGGTCCACGGACCCCAATTCCCGCACGCCGCGGCGTAGCGTCGTCAAGGTCAGCGGCGGCGGAAGATGCTTGGCCTGCCGCGACGCCGGTCGCGTGATCAAGCCTGTCTGATCAGGCCCGCACGGGTCGTCGAAATATCCGGACTCAGGCATTCAGTCCCTTCCCCCGCAAGATAAAGGCTAGGAGGTCGCGGCGGCGGCGTTGAGCTCCAGGATGTACTCCTCGGCCTCCTCACCACGCGCGTTTGCGAACGCCTTGTCCTCGCCGCAGATGGCGAACCCGCACTTGCCAAGCACGCGAAGCGAGGCGATGTTGTCTTTTGCCGCGCGTGCATAGAGGGGGCGGCTTGGGTACAGACGCAGGAACTCAGAGAGCGCACGGGTCGCAAGACCCTTGCCCCAGTATTCCTTTCCGATCCAGTACGTGACTTCCATGTTGCCGAAGCGATCGAAGCACGCGATGTGTCCGGCGACACGTCCACCGAAGACGATGGTCTTCTTGGTGACGGTGTCGTCGTTGAGGATCTTCGTCCAGTGTTTCGTGAAGGCGTCCCGGTCGGCGGGATCCCTGGCCGTGAAGGCGGCCATGTGGTTGGCAGTCGGGTCAAGCTGCTGCTCAAAGAAGACGGCAAGGTCACGTGCCGTCACATCCCGCAGCAGCACGTCGCCTTTGAGTTGGCCCGGAGCCGGCCTGGTCACGTCAGTCCTGCCCTTCGACGTCAGGGCCCGCGTGGAATGAGCTAGTTCTCCGCATACCCGTGCTCCCAGGTCCGTGCGGGGTCGTGGTTACGCAGGTCCACGGAGAAGTCCGCGGCCGCCTTGAGGGCGAGAAGGACCGACACCCACCCCGCCGTGACCTCGGTGTGGTCGTCCGCAGCGACGCCTCGATCCGTGAGCACCAGCTCGGTCCCGCCCGAATCGCACGCGGAAAGCTCGAAAGACGTCGTCGTGCCTCCGATGTACTCCAGCCGAAACAGCGAGTCGTGCCGGCGATCGAGAATCTCCGCGTCGTGCTCGAGACCGTTTGGGAACCGGAAGTGGATCCGGCCTGCGGTCTCCACCGCCGACTCGGCCCAGAAGCGAGCGCGACCTTGATCCGTCGAGAGCAGCCGATACACCTGCTCCGGAGGGCTCTTGAGATGCAGCCGCCAGCGGATCGTCCCGGGCTCGTCTTGAAACGTCATGGTGCCTCGCCTCTTTCGACGGCATACAGCCGGCACAGGACGCCGCCGTCATCGATGTCCTTCACATACTGCATTTCGTTCTTCTCCGCGACCCGGATCGAAGCACGATTACCCGGTTCAATGATGGACACCAGACGCGGCAAGCGGTGCTTCTCGAACCCGTACTGCTTGATGGCACGTGCCGCCTCGGTTCCCAGACCCCGGTTCCAGTAGGAGCGGGCGATCATGTAGGCCACTTCATACTCCTGCTGCCCATCGATCGTCTGCGGCAGGAGCCCGCAGCGACCGATGAAGCGGTTGTCCCCCTTGTGAATCGTGGCCCAGAAGTGAAAACCGAGCCGCTCGTAGCACTGCCGGCACCGCTCGATCTCCTCGAGCGCCTGTTGACGCGTGCGCACGCCCTCGAAAAATCGCATCACCTCCGGGTCGGCGTACAGCGCCGCAAGATCGTCCGCGTCGTCCAGTGTCAGCAGACGAAACCGCAGGCGTTGAGTCTCGATGACGGTCAGTTGAAGGTTGACTCGCTGCATCGGCTTGTCAGACGGCTCTCCCGGTGCAACACCCGAACTGGCCGGCGACGGTCGCTGCCTCGACGTCAATGGTACGCCTGTACTGCGCAACGTGCCGCCGAGGGCAACGCTGCGAGCGGTTCACGCGCTCCGCCGCCCACGAGATTCGAGCAACGTCGCTCTCGCGTGTGATCGCGCAATGAACGCTGCGACCAACAGTGTCGCGCCTACGAAGAATCCGGTGTAGTGTAAAGCAGCCTCACCGAATGCTACCGCGAGGACAACGGCCCTACCGCCACGACCACACCGAGCACCACGTACAGCCGTGTCCGGTAGATCCATTGAAATGGAAGAAAGTGTGCCCCGACGATGGCGGCGAATGCGACGGGTTTATAGTGCGGCGAGTCGTCCCAGACCAGCAAGATCGCCGGGAACGCCACCACCTGAACGAACATGATCTGCAGGACGAGTGGAAGTAGAGGGTCCGGCCCGGTAGCGCGAACAGAGCCCAGACGCCGCTCCAGCGCCATGGCAACCGGCATGGCCGGGATTCCCATGAAGGGATAGACCCAGCGAGCGATCCCCTGCGGGACCAGATAGCTCAGCACCGCGGCCGCGCTCCATGCCAACGCGAACACCAGCAGGAAAGGGAACCCGGCCATCGACGACAGGATCGCGTGGTGCCGGATCGAGTCGATTTCTGAGAGTTGCCTCATCGATCCTCTCACGTCAATTCAGCCTGCGAGAACGGTTCACGAGTCTCGCCCTCTGAAGGGGGTTCCAGGACGCTGTATGCCGCGAGCGGCTCCAGCCGAAAAGACCAGTCAGGCGAGTCGAGCGAGGAGGTGCACGACGACCAATCCCACGGCGAGAGCCAGAGTAACCCGGCGAAACCACACCGAGCCCCACGCCTCCCGCAGTGCGAGCAGAATCGACGCATCGGATGCTGGCGAGCTCCTGACAACGGCCCTGAGTTCCGGAGCGTACCACAGGAGCAAGCACAGATTGATGATGAGCAAGACGACCCCCGCGATGACGGAGGGGAGGTCAAATGGGAGGGCCAGCAGGAGAACGACGATGTTCGCATAGATCGGGAGACACACGAGTGCGCCCAGCAGGGCGGTCCGCCGGAAGATCAGGAGCACTCCGGCGACGACCTGGCTCAGGCCCACAAACCGCCAGTACAGCCCCGTGCCGTGCAGGTTTTCAAAGAAGGGGAGCAGTCCAGGCTCGTTCACCGCACGGCGGAACAACTCGCCTGACAGCTTCTCCAACCCTGGCCAGATGAAGATCGCCGCCATCAGCCACCGAACAGCCTTGACCCATCCCCGTAGGGCGGGACGAGCGCGTGCCTCTTCGATCTTCGCCAAAAGGTTCACCACATCTCCTCGTCGTCCGAAGAAATGACCTCCGCTCCAGGCCGCGGGTGCTGCCGCCCTCGGTGACCCATTGATGGTAGGGGATGCCACGTCCCGCCCGAGCGACAGCCGCCGATAGTCACCGGCCGAGTTCTGCCACCGGAATCGCAAGCACCTCCTCGTGTCCGCCACGCAGTACGCTCACCAGCAACGATACGCCGCACTCCGTCTCTCGTGCCAGCCTCGCTGGATCTACGACTTCACCGGACTCCCGTTGAATGACGGTCACGTGGTCTCCTCGCCGAAGGCCGATGTGAAACGCCGGCGTCTGGGGTATCACGTCACTGACGTGCCAGACGTCCTCTTCCGGGAACAGCCGAAAGCCTGGCGTGCAATAAGGCGGCACAGCAAGTGTTCCGGATTGAGGGCGATCGATCCGAATCCGCTGGTTGGCGGTGTCAAAGCTCAATCTGAAGTGCTGGAGAAACCCGCTGCCAATCCACGCGTCGTCGGCGTCGGGATTCACGAACAGCAAGGGTCGCTCCACGACATGCGAACCAAGCCGCAGTTCCTTGGCCAGTCGGGCGATCTTCACGCGAACGGCGCCGGTCTGATTGTTGAATAGGACGGGTCCCTGTTCCGGGACTCCCTCCCAGGGGAGGTCTTGCTCCCAACTCTTCGGCACGGTAAACCACTCAGCAGCTCCGGTGTCGAGATTGAACAAGAGCTCGGTACCGTCAATCTGCACAGGGACATAGGGCATTCTGCCCCGGATCACGTATTCGAGAACATCCGTGCCTTTCGGGTCGGGCAGTTCAAAGTGCTCGAACGTGAAGAGCATCCTGGGGTAGTCCATGGTGAACGGGAACCAATTGAGAAGGTTGAATCCCAACACCCCATCGAGATCGAGGTCTTCGTAGGCCCCCCCGACCACACCCGCGAACATCGCGTCGCCGATCTCGAGTGTGTCGGCGCGAAAGATGTCGCTCGTGTCTCTACGTACGAGGACGTCGACGCCGGCATCGGCGACCACCGATTTCTTCAGGAGCGTCACGTTGGAGCCGAGATCGATGAGCAGTCGATAGGGCCCGCGACCATTCACGGTAACCTCGAGAAGGGGGAGCGTCGGGTAGCCCGCAATCGGCACTCGGACAATGTCGGTCCCCAGCTCCGCCTGCGTCGGGCCACGTCGAATTGCTTCGATCAGTTCAGGCGAGAGCTGTTGGACAACCGCAGGCGTCTGCTCAACCTGCATGCTCAATGCGAGAACAATGGCGACAAGATTCACTGGTCAGGCGGCCTTTGGCTTGAATTGCGCGTACAGCTCTTTCGGAGCGGTCTCGAAGTACTTGAAGAGCGCTGGGCACAACCAGCCCTCCATTTCAAGGTCCGGGCTGAAATACCAGTTTCCGCCGGATTCTTCGCGACGCCATTCGAACTTCGCGTCGTGCCCGGGAAACGGTGTGGCCGAGAAGACCAGGCTGAATCCCTTCTCCGCGTTCGGGATGCTCTCGACCATGCGATCGATGATCGTGTCAGCGCCTGACACGAAAGGCTCTTGTACGAGCCCGACCCTCGCATCATCGAAGACCCACATGCCCTCGTACTTGTATGGATGAATGACGACGAGGGCGTTCATCTTGCTGTCATGGCTGCCTGATGGATGGAGCTCAGCTACGGCGCGACGCGCACTCAACGCATCGCCGGGAGACCGATGAGAATACTCACTTTGTGCTTTCAATGACGTGACGCCATAGCCAACCGACCATCAACTCCTCATACCCATCCGCGAAGGCCGGACGGCCCGGACCGGTGTGTCCTTCCCGCATTCGAAGCCCGTGTCCGGCACCCGGAAACACCATGAGAGTCACCCTGTCGTTACCGGCCTTCGTCAAGCCCTCTTGCCACCTTTGAACTGCGGCATTTGTCGGATGGTCCGTGTCTCGGTCTCCGAACATGAGCAGAATCGGACAGTTGATTCTCGCGATATGCGGGGCCGGATCCCAAGTGGCAACCCAACTCCAGTTAGGTCGCGTCTCGTCAGACGGAAGAATCCGATCGAGTCTGGCGAGCGGATACCATCGACGCTCGCGAGCAGCCTCCATGCGCGCGACCAGCTCGGACCGTCCCTCTCCCGTTGCCAGATAGCGGAAGTAAATGTCAAGGACTTCCAACGCTTCAGATTTTTCTTGCTCAGACAGGCCGGCTCGTTCAAAGGCCTGCCCATATGAGAACAGCTCTGATTCGCGGGGGCTTGCCCCACCTCCGCAGATCAGGATCATGAACGCCACATCTGCAGACTGAGAACCGGCGAGAGTAGCAACCCAGCCAGCCTGACTCACGCCCCAGAACCCGATCCGTCCGGGGTCTATTTGTTCTTGCATCTTCAGAAACTGGACAGCTGTCAGGGCATCTTGAGCCAGATCATCGAGCGAAGAAGTGACCCACGATCCACTCGACAAACCGGAGCCTCTCTTGTCAAAGTAGAGGCTCGCCAGCCCGAGCCTTGCGAACTCTTCGGCGTACGGGCGAGCGCCTTCGCGTGTCGCTGGCCCCGATCCATGAAGGAAGACCACTGCCGGATGCCGACCCTGCGCAGCCGGAGTCATAAGACTTCCGCGCAGTTCTATAGATCCGTTTCGAAAGCTCACCTCCCGTTCGATGAACCGGGGTCCTTGCGCAGCTGCATCGCCGCATGCGACGATCGTCAGCAGCAGAACGGCCATGAATTCGTGGCGCCTCCGACTTCTATTGTTCATGTGCACCTTTCCGTGAGTGTGCGGCCCGTGCGGTAAGGCGACCCTCTAGCTATCCCCCGTCGGGGAGACCGATGCTTCTTCGATCATCAGGACCACCGTGCGCTGCGGCGCCCGCGGGCGGTGCAGCACACCCTTCGGAACGACAGTTCCTTGCCGCGGCAAGAGCTCGATGGTGCGGTCCTTCACATCGATGAGCAGTCGGCCCGTCACGACGTAGAAGAACTCATCCTCCCGATCATGCTTGTGCCAGTGGAACTCGCCCTTGAGCACTCCGAGCCGCACGACTGAGTTGTTCACCTCGCACAGTGTCTGGTTGAACCACTCGAGTGTGCACGCCGCTTGGAGCTCTTCCACGTCGACCACCTCGAGAGGTCCGAACTTCACATCCGTCTGGATGACGTATTGTGTTTTCTCAGTCATGTCTCTTCTCCAGCGCTCCCGGGGTCAATGTCGACCCGGTGATTCGGTAGACGTAGCTGTCTCGGCCGGCCCCGTCAGGCCTCGATCCCACACGAACGCCGCCGATCTTCTCCACGGCCCGTTGCGAGCGCAGGTTCTGTGGATCAACAAGACAGACGACGCAATTTACGAATCGGAACGCGTGCTGCAACATGAGCCGTTTCATCTCCCCGTTGTAACTGCCGCCCCAGTGGCTTCTCGCCAGGAATGTCCAGCCGATTTCCACTTCGCATCTGTCCTTGTCGTAGCCAAAGAAACGGGACGAGCCGATCACTCGTTGAGTCCTTGTGTCTATCGCGACCAACGCACCGCCAGACGCCAGAGCGTCGCGAAAGAACGCCTTGAAGCTCTCTTGTTCGTGGCGATTCCTGCTCGGATGCTGTTCCCAAATGAGCGGATCGGCGGCGACGGCGTAGAGGTCATCGTAGTCCTCGGAGCGAAGCGGCCTGAGTTCAACGAGTTCGCCGTTCAGAACCGGCTGATAGTCAAAGGGCACGCGCTTCGCTCCATCGGCCAGAGTGCTGTTG
>JBFGEG010000024.1:0-40568 GCA_041580235.1 Phycisphaerales bacterium | reverse complement strand
GCGCCCGAAGCTCCAGGCCGCGGCACTGAACCAGTCCTGCGTAGGCGAGGCGCCGCTGTGCATGGCGATCGCCATGAACGTGAGGCGGACGGCGGTCAAGTACGGGCCGTGGGCCGAGCGGTACTGTCTGATGGAGGCCGGACACATCGCCCAGAATGTCCTGCTGCAGGCGACTGCCCTCGGCCTGGCCGGCGTGCCGGTCGGCGCGTTCGAGACCGCTGACGTCGCCGCCGCGCTGGCGCTGCCCGAAACGCTGGAGCCGGTCTACCTGCTGCCGGTCGGCCGTCCCGCGTGACGCGGAACCGCTCTCGTAGAATGCCCGGATGACCACGCCCGTCATCGCCGCCGAGGGCCTGACCAAGCGCTACGGCCGCCACCGCGGCATCGTCGATCTGGACATGAAGGTTCGTGAAGGCGAGGTGTTCGGCTTTCTCGGTCCCAACGGCGCGGGCAAGACGACGGCGATTCGCACCTTTATGGACTTCATCCGGCCGACCCGCGGCCGGGCGTTGGTCTTCGGGCTCGACTGCCGGCGTGAGGGCCGCGCGATCCGCCGCGACGTGGGCTACCTTCCGGGCGAGTTCACCTTGTATGAGCACCTCACCGGGCGGCAGTTCCTGGCCTACCTCGGCGCTCTGCGCGGCGGTGTGGGGTGGAGCGTCGTCGACGATCTCGCGGGGCGGCTTGACAGCGACCTGTCACGACCCCTCGGGCACCTGTCGCACGGCAACAAGCAGAAGGTCGGCCTGATCCAGGCGCTCATGGGCCGGCCCCGGCTGCTCATCCTCGACGAGCCCACCAGCGGTCTCGATCCGCTCATTCAGCGGGCGTTCTATGAGTGCCTCGCCGAGATCCGCGACGACGGCCGCACGGTGTTCCTGTCGTCGCACGTTCTCCCCGAGGTCGAGCGTGTGTGTGACCGGGTCGGCATCATTCGTGACGGCCGGCTGGTCAGGATCGAGAGTGTCGCGGCCATCAAGAAGATGTCGGTGCGGAAGGTGGAAATCACCTTCGACCGCGTCGTGGGGCCGGAGGCCTTCGAGGGGCTGCCGGGCGTGCGCGATGTCAGGGTGCAGGACGCCCGCCTGCGGTGCACCGTGCAGGGGTCGATCGATCCGCTCATGAAGGCGGCGTCACGGCACGTCGTGGTGGACCTGATCAGTCACGAGCCCGACCTCGAGGAGGTCTTCATGGCGCTGTACGGCGACGATCGATGATCATGCTCCGCAGCATCCTGCTCAAGACGCTGCGCGACCTCCGCGGGCAGGTGCTCGTGTGGGGGCTGGCCGTCGGGATCCCGTGCGCGGGCAGCATCGCGTTCTTCCCGTCGTTTCAGGATGCGATGGAGCTGCAGGAGTTCGTCGGGATGCTGCCGGCGCCGATTCAGCAGCTCATCGGCGACCCGTCGTGGATGGCGACGCTGGAGGGATTCCTGAAGATGAAGGTGTTCGACGGCTTCCTGCCGCTGTTGCTGGCGATGTTCACGATCATCCAGGGATCGGCGACGGTTGCCGGCGAGCAGGAGCGGGGGACGATCGACTTCCTGATGGCCCAGCCCGTGACGCGGCCGCGGGTGGTGCTGGAGAAGTCCGCCGCAATCGCGACGGCGACGGTGGGGATCTGTGCGGTGATCAGCGTCGCGATGATGGTCGGCACGTTGCTGGCGGGCGTGGAGGCTGACACCGGCTGGCTGGTGCTGGCGACCTTCAACGTCGTGCCCGGCGCGCTGGTGTTCGGCGGCCTCGCCCTTGTCGGCTCGTGCGTGTTCCGGCGGCCGCGTCACGCCATGATGCTCAGTGGCGCAGTGCTCGTGTGGTCGATCTTCCTTGAGATGCTTGCACCCATGGCGGACGCGCTGCAGCCGTGGCGAAGGTTGTCGGTGATGTACTACAGCTCGTCCTCCCTGCCGGTGGACAGCGGGCTGCAGTGGGGCTACGTGACGGTGCTGCTTGTCCTGGCCGCCGTGCTCGTCGGGATCTCGGTGTGGGTCTTCCAGCGCAAGGAGCTGACGGTCTGAGGCGAGTGAGACACGCCGGGGGCTCGACCGGCACATCTTCGCAACCCCAGGCACCCGACCGGGCACCCCGGTCTCCCCGCACCGCAAGCTCGAGGGCGGCTGTGGTATCGTGCCCTGAAAGAACGATCTTGTGATTCCAACGAACAGGACAAGGCCCGACATGCCTGATCAGGATCGCATCTACGAGATCACACGCCCGCACAGCAGGCTGCTGAGCCTGTACCTGCTGCGGAGCGCCCTGACGGGGCCGGCCTTCCCGTTCGTGTTCGTGCCGTCGTTGTTCAAGTACGAGACGCTGCGGTACCGTTTCGACGACGAGGGCGTCACCATGGCGTGGGGGCTGCTGTGGCGCCGCGAGATCTTTCTCACCTACGCCCGCATCCAGGACATTCATCTGTCACGCGGCGTGCTGGAGCGTTGGCTGGGACTGGCCACGATCAACATCCAGACCGCGGCCGGCAGCTCCTCCTCGGAGATGTCCGTGGTGGGTCTGGCGGAGTACGAGGAGGTCCGTGACTTCCTGTACCTGAAGATGCGCGGCGCGCGGTTCGGGGACGGTGACGACGGCGAGGCCGGGACGCCGGTGACCGCGGAGCCGGCTACCGAAGGGGACGAGGCGGTAGGGCTGCTCACCGACATTCGCGACGAGATCCGTGCGTTGAGACAACGGCTGGAGGGCGCGGGTCGATGATCTACGAGGCGGTCAAGCAGCCGCTGCTGGAGCTGCTCAAGGTGCCGCGGCAGCCGCCGGATGCACCGGCGGGATCGCGGGGCTCGGTCGAGGTGTTCAGGGCGGCCCCGAAGTTCCTGACCTACCAGGTCATCGTATGGGGGGGCGGGTTCGCCGGGGCCATTGTGGGCGAGCTGGTCATGATCATCGGCGGTCACACCATCGGCGATTGGGAGGCCGCGGCCGGGTTCGGCTACCCCTTGCTGGCCCTGACGCTCGCGGCGTCGATCGCCAAGTACTTTCTCATCCGCCTCGACTATGACATGCGGTACTACGTGGTCACCGACCGAAGCCTGCGTATCCGCGAGGGTGCGCTGGTCATCCACGAGTCGACGTACACGTTCGCCAACGTCCAGAATCTCAAGATCCACCAGGGGCCGGTGGAGCGTCTGCTGGGGATCGAGAACCTCGTGGTGGAGACGGCCGGAGGGGCCGGGTCCTCGTCGGGTGACAAGCCCCGGCACGGGGCCTTCGGCCGCGGCCACGAGGGGAGGCTGCGCGGGATCACCAATGCCAGGGCCGTGCGGGATCAGATCCTGAGTCTCATGAAGCGGTATCGCGACGCGGGGCTGGGTGATCCCGAGGATCAGCGGCAAGCGATGCCCGCGCGATCTGCTGTCAGCCTGCCGGCGGCGGCGATCGAGCGTCTGCGCGAGATTCGCGGCGAGATCGCAGCGCTGGGCGAAGCCCTCGGTCCCGTCTGACGGTCCCGGGCACGCCCGCACCGTGACACGGTAAGCTACCGGCGTGCTGTGCCGGCCGCTCATCCTGATCGCCGTCGTTGTCATCGCGGGCGGCTGCGAGCGTGTCATGTACGACCCCGCCATGGCCACCCGTCCCTATCCCGAGCCGCTGCATCAGACGGGCTCGGTGGATGTGCAGGTGTTCCGCAAGGGGCCGCACAAGGAGATCGTCAACTCCACGCCTACAACATACCGCGATTTCGACATCTGGATCAACCAGCGGTTCGTCATGCACATGGACGTGATGCGCGCGGGAGAGACGGTCCGGCTGTCGCTGTGGGATTTCTGGGACGTGCGCGGCGACCGCTTCAGCGCCGGAGGCTTCTGGCGCACCGAGGAGCCGACGCCGTTGCGGCTGGTGCAGCTCGAAGTGGGCGACGAGCAGCCGCTGATCGGGCTCATCACCGTCACCGAGGACTAGGACGTGTCGGACGGCTCGCGTCGCGGCAAGAGTGCGATGCGTCTGGCCGCCGGCGCGAGCCGCTCGTAGATCCTCAGGCTGAAGGCGTGCTCGTGACGCTCGTCGGCGTCGTGACGCCGATCCTCGATGAGCGTCCACTCGCTGGGGTTCCACTCGGGGAAGTACGTGTCGCCTTCGATCTCGGCGTGGATGACGGTGAGGTACAGCCGGTCCGCCCGCGGCAGGGCCAGGGCGTAAATGTCCGCGCCGCCGAGGACAAACACCTCGTCCTCTCCCGACCCGCGGGCACGCTGCAGCGCTTCATCCAGATCGTGCGCGACCTCGGCGCCCTCGGCGTGGTAGCCGCGGTTCCGCGTCACGACGATGGAGCGTCGATGGGCGAGTGGCCCGCCGACGGACTCGAACGTGCCGCGGCCCATGATCACGACGTGGCCCTGCGTGCGCTGCTTGAACTGCTTCAGGTCGTCGGGAAGGTGCCACGGCAGCGTGTTGTCCCGCCCGATCACACGATTCTCGGCGACGGCGGCGATGAGCGAGATTTTCATACGGCGACCGGGGCGGGAATGTGCGGGAGCGGCTCGTAGCCGGCCAGCTCGAAGTCCTCGAGCCGGAAATCGAAGATCGACGCGACCTCGGGGTTGAGACGCATGACCGGCAGCGGGCGGGGCTCGCGGTGCAGCTGCACCTGGGCCTGCTCCAGGTGATTCGAGTACAGGTGGGCGTCGCCGAAGGTGTGAATGAACTCGCCGGGGGCAAGGCCCGTCACGTGGGCCATCATGAGGGTGAGCAGCGAATAAGAGGCGATGTTGAAGGGTACGCCGAGAAAGACGTCGGCGCTTCGCTGGTAGAGCTGGCAGGAAAGCCGTCCCTCCGCCACATAGAACTGGAAGAGCACGTGGCACGGCGGCAGGGCCATGCGGTCGAGGTCGGCGACGTTCCAGGCGCTGACGATCAGACGCCGCGAGTCGGGGTCGTCACGAATGGTGTCCACGACGCGGCTGACCTGGTCGATGTCGCCGCCCGCCCCATCGGGCCAGGACCGCCACTGCCGCCCGTAGATCGGACCGAGGTCGCCGTCGGCGTCTGCCCACTCGTCCCAGATGGACACGCCCCGCTCGTTGAGATACGCGACGTTGGTGTCGCCGGCCAGGAACCACAGCAGCTCGTGGATGATCGACCGGAGGTGCAGCTTCTTTGTCGTCAGCAGCGGGAACCCGGACTCCAGGTCGAACCGCATCTGGTGGCCGAAGATGCTTCTCGTGCCCGTGCCGGTCCGGTCGTTCTTGGGCGTCCCGTGCTCGAGCACGTGTCGCAGCAGATCCAGGTACTGTTTCATGGGCACCCGATTCTATCGTCGGGCGGCTCGGCACGGGGCGCCCCCCGTCGCTCGGATCCCGCCGGAAACGACCGGAACAACCCGCTCGGACGCACCGCGATCAAGGCTCTTCTCCAGGACGCTCGCTCGTGCGTCCACCCAGACAGAGCCGCGACGTCGCGGCGAGGACGGCAAAGCCCGCCGCTCCGATCAGGGCGCAGGTCTGGCTCATCCACGACAGCGCCGGCCAGGACGGGGTGGCGCCGGGCTCGGCGCCCAGCGACAGCAGCAGCAGCGTCGCGGCGAAGGCCAGCCGCCCGGCCAGGCTCTGCACCGACAGATACGTTGCCCGCAGCGATCGCGGCAGCTGCGGCGTGACCGCACCCCGCAGCGGCGGCTCCATCATGGCGGCGGGGACGCTGCGGAGCAGGATGAGAAAAAGCACGACCTCGTGCAGCAGAAGGCCCATCACGGCCATGATCACGACCTGGATCATCGTCGTCAGCAGCAGCGTCGGGGCGAGACCGATGCGATCGCGGAGGCGGATGCTGCGGCCGGCCGCCCAGGACGCGATCAGCGCCGTGATCGCCGTCACCACGCCCGACACCAGCGGTGTCCCGTTCCCCGGCAGATCGAGCTGGCGGTCCTCGATCAGCAGATCGAGGTACGGCTGGTACAGCTCGTAGGGCACGTGGTTGATGACGATCATCAGGACGGCAAAGCCCCCCAGCCAGACGAGCGAGCGGTTGCGGAGCTGCCCGAAGCAGGCGGCGACCTGCCGCAGCAGGCCGCGCGGCGCGGGCGCGTCGTCATGCCGGGCCGGCTCGACCAACAGGGCCACCGTGAGCAGGGTGCCCACCGCCGCCAGCAGCGACAGGCCGTACGCGGCCCTGAGCTGCCATGTGGCGGCGACGCCGCCCGCCAGCGCGGCCACGCCCCGCGCAAGCAGGGCAAGCCGGTGGGCGCCGGCTTCGCGCTGGGCGTACTCGCCGGCGCGGCCGATGCCGCTGAGCGAGTCGAAGTGCAGGGACGTATCCGTGCCGGAGTTGAACGAGATCCCGACCGCCAGGCACACCTGGGCCATAGCAAAGACGGCAAAGGTATCGCCGAAGTAGAACAGCGTGTAGGACGCGATCAGGCCGCACGACGAGATCACCAGCGTGCGGCGTCGCCCGACCGTGTCGGAGAAGTAGCCCGACGGAACCTCCAGCACGACCACGGTGACGTAGTAGATCGCCTCCAGCTGGAGCACGCGGGCCAGCGGCACGTGCGCGCTGAAGTACAGAAAGAACACGGGCAGCCAGAACCCGCAATTGAAAAAGAACTGATAGACCGGGTAGAGCGCGACGTTGCGCTTCACGACACGGCCGCCCGCTGCCTGGTCCGCGCGGGGTCGGCCTCCGGGACCGCCGAGAGCAACGCCCGCGTGTACTCGTGTTGAGGGGCTCGCGTGATCTGATCGCGGCTGCCCTGCTCCACGATCCGCCCGCCGAGCATGACCGCGACCCGGTCGCAGACGTGGTGGATCACCGCCATGTCGTGGCTGATGAACAGGTATGACAGACCAAGCTCGTCCTGGAGGTCGGCCAGCAGGTTGAGAATCTGCGACTGGATCGAGACGTCCAGGGCGCTGGTCGGCTCGTCGCAGATGACGAGCCTGGGGTTCAGCGCCAGCGCACGGGCGATGCCGATCCGCTGCCGCTGCCCGCCGGAGAACTGGTGGGGATACCTCTCCGCGGCCCGCCGCTCAAGGCCGCACCGCTCCAGAAGGTCCTCGACTTTCGTCCGCAGCTCTTCACCCGCGGCCAGGCCGTGCACCTGCAGAGGTTCGCCCACGATCCGGCCCGCGCGCATACGCGGGTTCAGCGAGCCGGCGGGGTCCTGGAAGATGATCTGCATCTCGCGACGCAGCCGTCGCATCGCCGGCCCCGGCAGGGCGAGGAGGTCGCGGCCGCGGTACCGGACGCGTCCGCTGGTGGCCGGGATCAGACGCAGCACGGTGCGGCCGACGGTCGTCTTGCCGCAGCCCGATTCGCCGACGAGCCCCAGCGTCTCGCCCTCGGCGATCTCGAAGCTCACGCCGTCCACCGCCTTCACCTCGCCGGTGATGCGCTGGAGGATCCCGCTCCGCACGGGAAAGTGGGTGTGCAGGTCCTCGACCTCGAGCAGCGGCGCGTCGCCGTCCTGGATCATCGCCCGCGATCGTACCCGAAGAGGCAGCCGTCCGGCTCGATCACCGAAGCCGGAGAACGGTGTCCTCGCGTGTGCCATCCGGCCGGATGAAGCTGATCCGTACGCCCCGTGTGTCACGAAGATCGAAGTTCTCCAGCAGCTCGAAGAACTCGTCGACGTCGCGCACCGCGCGATCCATGACGGCGACGATGATCGACCCGGGTTCCATCGTGCCCTCGAGCTCCGATCCCCTGACGAGCTGCTGGACGAGCACGCCGGTCCGGAACCGCACGCCGTACTCGTCGGCGAGGGCGGGGGTGGCGGTGCTCATCCGCGCGATGCCCAGGCGGTCCAGGGAGTCGTGTTCCTGATCCTGCGGGATCGTGCCGGTGACGCGGAGCGGGTCGAGGCGATCCAGCCGGACTTCGATGTCCATGTGCCGCCCGCGGCCCGACTGCGGGTCGTACCGCCAGACACGCAGCACGGCGACGTCGCCGGGCATCATGGACGAGATCCTCGATCGCAGCTGGGCCACGGACGCCACCGGATCGCCGTTGACCTCGGTGACGACGTCACGCGCCTCCAGCCCGGCCCGGCGGGCGGGCATGTCCATCTCGAGACGGCTGATCCGAACGCCGCGGCCGGCGAAGCCGAGCACGCTCAGCCAGTCGGAGAGCTGCTCGTCCAGCTGCAGCAGCCACACCCCTCGGAAGCCGTTGGCGACCACGCCCGACAGGGTGATCCGCTGCTGACCACTGCGATCCAGGTCCTGGTCGTAGCGCCAGATGGTCAGCTGCACCTCGTCATCGGGATCGATGGCCGAGGTGACGGTGTCAAGCTGAGCGAGCGTCGCCACCGGCTCGAGCCCCACCTGCGTGATGACGTCGCCCACCCGCAGACCCGCCTCGAGCGCGGGGTTGCCCGGTTCGATGCGGCCCACCGTCAGCCCGTAGCCGCGGATCTCCTGGATGGACAGCTCCTCGGCGACCGTGCGGTGACGATCGAGGACGCTGACCCCGAGAAAGCCTTTCTGCACGGAGCCCGTCTTGATGATCTGGGTCACCACGGGCTCGATCATGTCGATCGGGATCGCGAGGCCGATCCCCGCGAACTGCCCCTCGTCGAGACCGTTGCTGCGGCCGGTGGCGATCGCGGTGTTCATGCCGATGACGTGCCCCCGCGTGTCGGTGAGGGGGCCGCCGGAGTTGCCCGGGTTGATCGCGGCATCGACCTGGATGAAGTTCTCGTAGCCCATCCAGCGCCCACGATCGTCGCGGATCACCCCCACCGAGCGGCCGATCCCCGACACGACGCCGGACGACATCGAGAACCGAAAGTCGAACGGGGAGCCGAAGGCGAAGACGAGGTCGCCCTGGCTCACGAGCGGGCCGTCCATCTCGTCGGGCCGGGAGCGCACCGCGGGAAAGAGCCGGTTGGACGGGATCTTGACAACCGCGATGTCGGTGAACTGGTCGTAGCCGACCATCTCGCCCTGTCTCATCTCGCCCGTGTTGAGCTGGACCTCGATGCGCTCGGCGTCCTGGATGACGTGATAGTTCGTGACGATGTGGCCGTCATCGTCATAGATCCACCCGGATCCGGACGAGCCGACCACCCGCTCTTCGC
This sequence comes from Phycisphaerales bacterium, assembly GCA_041580235.1. Lineage (GTDB taxonomy): Bacteria > Planctomycetota > Phycisphaerae > Phycisphaerales > SM1A02 > JADFOJ01. Next base: position 31,544 of record JBFGEG010000024.1, on the reverse strand, counting down.
CGAAGCGGTTACGCACCGTGCGCTCCGTGCTGATGTGGACGACCGACGGCTCGACGAGCGACGCAATGTCGCGGTACGCCTGGTTGAGCTGCTGGAGGATCGGGTTGGTCTCGAGCCCTTCGCTCGCCTGGATGATGCGGGCCTTCGTCTGCGCGTAGGTGAGGTGCCAGACGGCGCTGGGGCCGGCCAGCAGGACCACGATGGCCGTTCCGAGCACGATCAGGCTCGGTCCGTATCCGCTCAGCTTGCGCATGAATCGATCCTCTCGTTGGGCGTGCCCGCCCCGCTGTCGTTGGGCATCCTGCCACGCCCGTTTCACGGAGCGCCGCCCGCCCGACCCTGCCCCAGCCACCAGCCAGTTAGACGCGGCTAGAGCTTGCTCAGTTCACCATCGGACATCCGGTAGGGGTGCTCGCCCAATTCAGAGGTCCGCACCATCCCCGCCCAGTGCTCGGCGGCGGCCACGATCCCGTCCCCCAGGCTCGCGATGGGACGTGCGAAGCTGGGCTGCCAGTCGCTGAGGCCCATCAGGTCCTGGAGGACCACGATCTGCCCGTGGCACGCCGTCCCGGCCCCGCAGCCGATCACGGGCACGGTGGTCTTCTCGACGATCCGCTGCGAGACCTCGTTGGGGGTGGCCTCGATGAGCAGCATGATGGCCCCCGCCGCCTCCAGCGAGATCGCGTCGGCGAGCAGCTGCCGGGCTTCGGCGGCGGTCCGTCCCACCGAGCCGTAGCCGCCGCGTCGCTTGGAGAGCTGCGGTCGCGACCCGATGTGCGCGACGACCGGAATCCCGGCCCGGGCCATCTTCTCCACGAGCGGCGCGAAGGATCGGTCCACCTCCACCTTGACGGCGTCGGCGAAGCCCTCCGTCAGAAAGCGGCCCGCATTCCGCAGGGCGTCGGCCTCGTCGGCCTGGTAGCTCATGAAGGGCATGTCGCCCATCAGCAAGACGTCGGGCGCCCCGCGGCGGACGGCGGCGGTGATGGCCAGGAGAAAGTCCAGCGGCGCGTGGATCGTCGAGGGCAGCCCCAGGATCATCTCCGCGGCCGTGTCGCCGACCAGCAGCACCGGCAGGCCGGCCCGCTGCAGCCACCGGGCCGTGGTCGCGTCGTAGCACGTCAGGCACGCGAACTTGCGGCCATCGGCCACGAGCTTGCGGATCGTCTTGAGGGTGACCGGCTTGTCTGCGGAGACGCGAGACGGTGGAGAAGGTGCGGGGGCGGGCGGTGCGGTCTCGACGCCGGCCTCGCGTTCCCGAACCGGCCCGGAAGTGGCTCTGGACATGCCCATAGTGTATCTGCCTCGCCGGCCGGGTACCGTGACGGCGTGCTGACCCGCCGCCGGCGAGCCCCCGAGTTCATGGACGACCCCGACGTCGATCGCGCCGATCTCGATCGGTCCCTGCGTTTCATTCGGACGGTCAACCGCCGGCTGGGCGGGGCGTCAGCCGCCCTGGGACACCTGCGGCGCTGGTCGGCGGACTGGCCGGCGGGGACCGTGATCCGCATTCTCGACGTCGGGACCGGCTCGGCGGACATTCCGCTGGCGATGGTCCGGTGGGCGCGGCGGGCGGGGCATCGGATCCGCGTCACCGCCGTTGACAACCATCCGACCACCCTCGCCCTCGCCACGGAGCACGCGGGCGGCGAGCCCGACATCGAGCTCGTGGAGGCCGACGCCCTCGCGCTCACGGACCGCTACGAGCCGCAGTCGTTCGACTACGTCCACGCCGGCATGTTCCTGCACCACCTCGACGACGTCGAGGTGCTGACGGTGCTCCGCATCATGTCCCGGCTCGCGGCTCGGGCGATCATCTGGAACGACCTCGTCCGCGGGCCCGTCGAGGCTCTGAGCGTCCGGCTGCTGACCTGGGGCCGACCGGCCATCGTGCGTCACGACGGGATCGTGAGCGTCGCCGCCGGGTTCACGAAGCGCGAGGCACTCGACCTCGCCCACCGCGTCGGCCTCGCCGGCGTCCGCTACCACCGTCACCTGTTCGGCCGCTTCACGGTGACGGGAGAGGGGTCAGGGGTCGGGGGTTAGGGGTTTCGGCTCCGACAGAATACGGATCACGCCCGCCGTGCCGTCCACCTCGACGCTCTGGCCGTCGTGCAGCTTTGTCAGCAACCGATCGATGCCCACGACGCACGGCTTGCCGTATTCCCGTGCGATCAGCGCGCCGTGCTGAAGAACGCCGCCCACCTCGAGCACGACGGCCGCGGCGTTCGCAAACAGCGGCGTCCAGCCTGGATCCGTCGTGTAGGCAACCAGCACGTCTCCCTTGTTGACGGGCTTCTCATGGGGGTCGTGAAGCACCTTGACCGGTCCCGTCACCACGCCGGGCGACACGGCCATCCCGCTCAGCTCGCCGGGCTCGTCCGCGCGAGGGGGCGGGCGGAGGATCCGGCCCCGCGAGTCGATCACGGCCGGAAACGCCGTCACCCGGGTCTTGAGTGTTTCGAGGAATCGCATCCGCTGCTCGCGGACCTTCCGCAGGTCCAATGACGGATCCTGCGCCGCCGACTGGAGATCGCGGAACGTCAGCTCGAAGATGTCCTCGGGTGTCTTGAGACGACCCTCCCGGACCAGCCGCCGGCCCTCGATCAGGACGCGGTTGCGGACCCCCTGGTAGAACAGGAGATTCTGGTGTTTGGGCGTGTCGCGGGTTCCGGCGAACAGCTCGATGATGCGGTTCACGCGACGCAGCAGCGCCCGCCGCAGCCAACCCAGTCGGCTCAACAGGTCTTCGTAGGCTCGCCGCCGCTGCTCGACGAGCCGCCGGTGGGCGGCCTCCGGATCAAAGCCCGCGTCGTCGGCGGTCATCAAGGCGATCTGCCCGAGGGCGAGACCGGGGTCGTCCGCGTAACGCGGGCTCGCCAGGTCCATCTCATGAGGACCGCGCCAGCCGTACGTCGCGAGGAAGTCGTCCCAGGCGTCGAGAAACGCCGCCGGCATCTGGCGCGCCTCGACCCGTTCGACCAACCGCTGCGTACTCTCGAAGTCGGATCGGTCCAACCGCCTGGCCAGCCGAAACAGTGCGATCCCCATCTCGGCGACGACGTTGCCCGAAAAGCCCAGCCTGAGCTTCTCGGCCAGGGCCTTGTTCTCGGCCGACGTTCTGCCGACCACGAGATCGACCGCCCACAGCGCGGCCAGGCCGGCCGCGAGCGCGGGCATGGTGACGCTGAACAGGTAGCGCATCGTGGGAGGGGTGTACGCCTGCCGGAAGTCATCAAGCGGAAGGTCATAGTCAAGGTTCTCGGTGAGCTCCACCTCGTACGCGTCGATCTTCTTCTGGTACGCCCGGCGTGCGCGCTGGGGAGCGACGATGGCCCATATCGTTGCCCCGAAGAAGCGGCGCATCCGCCACAGGAATCGCGGCACGAACCGCAGCATCCGGAATCTCGCCCACGGCGGTCTCGTGGCCGCGCGGTATCGCGTCGAGTCCACATTGGCCAGGATCTCCGCCATCAGGGCATCGCTGGTGGTGCTGCCTTTCGCCAGCTTTCCGGGACTGGCCAGCCACAGCACGTTTGAGAGGTTCTGATACATCCGGCCGCCCGCGAAGAACCACAGCTGCTCTTCAAATGAGAGATCGAGCTTCAGGGATCCGAAAAACGTCTCGGCCAGGCTCGCGACGCCTTCTTCCATCCAGTCGAGCCCCATGGGCGAGATGGGTGCGTTGATCGTCAGACCCGACGACAACGCAAGGTCCGTGTACAGCCGCCTGCGTTCGCCGGGCCGGGTGACCATTTCGGGCGGAAGCGGTACGTAGGTGGTGATGGGTCGCGCCTGCAGCACGTGGAGCTGACCGCCGGCAAAGGCCCACTCGATGTCCATCGGTCTCCCGTAGAGCTCCTCGATTCGACAGATCACGTCGGTCAGCTCGCCGAGCCGGGCGTCGTCGAGGGTGAGCTCCGCCGAACGATGGCCCTTGCGCTCGAGGGTGCCGCCGTCGGCGCCGAGCCAGATCGAGACCTGCTTGGCGCCCCGCGTCCTGTCCACGACCTGCCGGCTGACCTTGTCGACGAGGAAGTGGTCGGGTGACACGAGCCCGGCGACGACCGACTCGCCCAGGCCCCAGTTCGCGTCGATGACGGCCTCGTCGTAGTCGTTCGTGATCGGGTTGAGCGAGAACCCCACGCCGGCGACCTCACTGTCGATCTGCTGCTGCACGACCACGGCCATGCGCGGTGACAGGACATCGAGACCGTGCTCCCTCTTGTAAACGAGCACGCGGTGATCGAGGCTCGAGGCGAAGCAGAGCCGCACCGCATCGTCCAGGTCGTCCTGGGGCACGCCCAGTCGGGTCTCATAGCCGCCGGCGAACGAAGCCGTCGCCAGGTCTTCCTCGGGCGAGGACGAGCGCACTGCGAACAGCACGCCGTCACCCGGCGAGGCGACACTGTCGCGGAGATCCTCCAGAGCTTGTCGCTGTGTCGTCGCCAGCGGGAGGTCTCGACAGAGGTCCTTGAGCTCGTTGCAGAGTGTCGCCCACCGGTCGGGCGTCGCTTCGGTGAGCGCCGTCCACGCCGCGGACGCCTGAATCCCGTCGAAGAAGGGTGCGAAGAACTCCGTGGTGAGCACGGCGCCGGGCGGCACGGGCAGGCCCGCTTCGGTCATGCGGATGAGCGAGAGTCCCTTGCCCCCGACCGCCGCGAGGCTCGTCCGCTGTGTGCCGGGAAACGTGACGATCAGAGGCATGTTCATACGTTCGCGCCGGTCCGGCTGCGGGCGGGTGCCTGGACCCGAGCGTCGCAAGCCCGCGGCGAGGTTCGCCACGCCAACGTGACGAGCGCGTGCCTGGAGTCAGGCGGGGCGACCCCCGGGCCATCCTGATGCCCCGCGTTGCTGACCCCTGATCCCGACCTAGAGCCTCTGATCCTCGTCCTCGCTCTGGACCACTTCCGCCGGCAGCCGCACCTGCATCTGCTGCTTCTCGGTGAGCATCTCGCGGAGCTGCCGCAGGGCCTTGGCGTTGATCTCGGTGCGGTCGAACTCGAGAACACCGATGCGGTTGCGCTGCTCTGCAAATCGCTGCCTCTGTGAACGGTCGAAGCCGCCGGCGGCCGCATTCTCCTGCTCGGCGTAGATCTGCGCCAGCTGCTCGGCCACGGCGCGGTGGGCGGGGCGGTACTCCTCGGCGACAGCCTCGATCCGCGTCCGCTGCTGCTCGCCCAGGTCGGGAAGGGCCAGGGCCGCGCGGAGGTATCGTCCGGCGCCGCGCGGGTCGTCATAGATGGCCGGGAACGCGTGGCGACCGTACGCGTCGCGCAGCTCCTGGGCGACCTCGTCGGGCAGGACTTCGGCGATCGTGTCCAACGTCGTCCGATTGAGCTCGACCATCATCTTGCGCGCTTCGGCGGCCGCGCGGCCCTCGTCCTCCATCAGCTCCTGAAAGCCCTGCCAGCGGCCCCGCCACCGGCGCCGCTCGGCGTCGTCGTCGTTCTGGGCGGCGAGGGCCTCCCGGGCGTTGGCGGCCCGCAGCTTGTCCACCTCGCGACGCAAGGTCAGCACGCTCTCGTACTGCCGGCGAAAGCCCTCGGCGGCACTCGCCTCGTATTCCACGAGCAGCCGGTCGGTCTCCGCCCGCTGCTGGGCGTCCAGATCGATCTCATCCACGAGCCCGCTCAGGTCGACGGCGGCCTCCAGCGACGGGCTCTCGAAGGGCGATCGCCCGTCCCGGCCGCCCCGCCGGCCACGCCGGCCGAAGAGATCCTGGATGCCGCCTTCATTGAGCCCGCGGTTGTACACGTCGCGCTGCCGGGCCAGCCGCAGCCGCTCGGCCGCGGCTTCCTGCGCCGGCGAGGCGAGCATGGTTCCGATGTCGTCGAAGAACAGGGCATCCGCCTCCAGGATGGCCGCCAGCGCGCGTCGACGCAGCGCGTAGATCTCATCGATGCGCTCGGGGCTCGGCGGCTCGACGTTCTCATCGTCGCCAGTCACGGCGAGCTCGGTCTGCGCCTCGCGCAACGCCGCGATATCCGTCGCCCGGATGCGGTTGAACGTGGACACGTAGTCCTCGTGCAGGGACTCCAGAATGAACCAGTCATTGTCGGCGAGCCCGAGACGATTGCGGTAGTCCGACAGCGTCCGCCGGGTGATCGGCTGCGGCAGGAAGGGGTCGGGCCCGCGGCCGGCGGCGAAGGCGCGCATGGCGTCCTCGGCGTCGGCGGCACGCCCGCCGGCGCCCGCGGCACGCCCGGTCTCGGCTTCCTGCGGCTCGCCCGCCGCCGAGGCGGCAGCCAGACGCACGGTGTCGGCGAGATCGGGGCCGACCAGGGCATACAGCGCGTCGAGGGTGGCGTCGTCGAGCGCGGTGAGCCGCGTGCGGAAGCTCTCGAGCTTCTCGTCGTGTTCCTGGCGGGCGGAGCGCGGCCGGCCGAACGGCATCGTGGTCCGGCGATAGTTGTCGATGTACTGGACCATCTCATTGACGATCCGCCCCCGGTCAGCGCGGAACCGCCCGGCCGCGGCGCTCACGTCATCGCGGACTCCGTCGGGCAGGGCCGACTGGTTGAGCACGGCCTGGAAGGCTCGCTCGGCCGGGCTCCGTGCAGCGCCGGGAATCTCGGGATACGCCCGGCGCAAATAGCGGTCACGAAAGGCCGCAGCGTGCTCGGCCGAGAGGAACTCGTTGATGCGGCGGACGCTCGCGTGGTTGAGCTCACCGATCTCGGCCGCCTGCTCCTGCGGCTTTGCCATGGCCTCCGTCATGGCCGTCCTCATGGTCTGGAAGAACTGCCCGCGGTCCGCGTTGGGATCATCGAAGGACGCCCGGATCTGGGCCATGGCCTCGGCGACGTCCAGGAAGACCTGGTTCGAGGCCGCGTGCAGGTCCTTAAGCAGGGCCGACAGGCGGTTCTCGTACTGGATGACGAAGGGCTCGGTCGCCTCGCGTTCCTCGGCGGTGAGATCGAGGCTCTCATAGAGGCGGCTCAGATCGACGCGCGACGCGCGGTTGGCGAAGCCGACCATCCTCGTGCCGCCCGTCTGGTAGCGTTGCCGCTCGCGGGCTTTCACGATCCGCGGGATCTGAACGACCTGATCCTCGGTGAGCACCGACTGGAGATTGTCGAACAGCCCTTCGTCGAGCAGCCGGATCTTTGACAGGATCCGCTCCTGTCTCGTGATCGACTCCTGGATCGCCTCGGCGTCGAACCCCCCGCGGAACCCGCGGGCCCACAGCCCGCCCACCTGCTGGACGTACTGCTCGATGTCGCTCTCGCGCAGCTCCCGGAACAACTCACGATACTGCTCGTGGAAGGGGTCAAGCGCCTGCCGCTGCTCGGCACTCAGATCCAGCCGGCCGGCGTAGCGGTCGATGTCGCGGCTCGAGATCGGCGCGGGCAGCGTGCCGCTGGTGCCCTGGCACAGGGCCGTGCGGGCGGGCAGCAGCACGGCCAGCGCGAGGGCGGTCGCAAGCAGGCAGGAGCGTGGGCGCATGGGGATCTTCCTTGCAGGGCGTGGGAGGTGGGGGTGGGGGCAGAGAGGAGCGGTCAAGTATTGAGGGCGCCGGGGTCGGGGGCAAGCATCCACGAAGGTTTTCGTGACGTGATCACGCACCGGCCTTACACGCGGGCCTGCGGTGGTTCTACGGCAGCCGAACCCGCCGCCATCCCCTTGCCTCTCCGCTTTTCAGGGCTCAGGCGCCCACGTAGCGGGCGTACACGGAACGCGCGGTCTCGGGCTCGGTGGTGCCCTTGATGATCGCCCGGCCGTCGGGAAAGAGCGTGAGCTCCAGGGGGCCGTTGCCGGCTTCGCGGCCGGAAAACCGCCCGTGCAGCAGGTAGCCGTTGTGGGTGAACTCGCCGTGGGCTGAGAGCCGCTGCGCCAGCCTGGCGAGGTCGAGCCGCTCGCCGCGAGGGGCGGTGTCGGCGGGTGTGATCTGCACGGCGTTGCGCCCGCACAGCGAGGTCGCGGCGCTGGCGGTCTCGCCGGCCAGGAAGTCGAGCGCTCCTTCCACGCAGCACGGGCATTGACCGGAGCCACGCGCGCCGGACACGTCGAAGCGGCGCGTGAGGTTCTCCCACAGGTCGATCGACAGCAGCGACCGGTCGAGGGCGTCCACGTTGCCGGTGAGCAGCTTGATCGCCTGGGCAGCCTGGTGGGCGGCGATGATCGCGACCGCGGGTCCCAGCACGCCCGCGGTGTCACATGTCGCGCTGGCACCGGGAGGCGGCGCCTCCGGAAACACGCACCGCAGGCAGGGCGTGGACCGGTGCTCGTCCCACTCGACGTAGCGCCGGGTGGCGTCACTCCCACGATGCCGCGGGTGCGGCAGGATCGCCATCGACATGCCGCCGGTAGCCACCGCGCCGCCGTAGATGTAGGGGAGGCCGCGCTTCACCGCGAGGTCGTTGAGCAGATACCGCGTTTCGAAGTTGTCGAGACCGTCGAGGATGATGTCGGCGCCCTCGACGTGACGCTCGGCATTGCGGTGATTGAAGTCGTCCACGTGAGCATGAACGGTGACGTCGGAGTTGATGCGTCTGATCTTGGCCCGGGCCGCCTCGGCCTTGGGCATCGTCTGCTCGACGTCGGCTTCGTCGAAGAGCACCTGCCGCTGAAGGTTGGACAGCTCGACGGTGTCGCGATCGACGATCGAGATCGTGCCGACTCCGGCCCGGGCCAGGGCATCGACGATCATCGTGCCCAGCGCCCCGCAGCCGACGACCAGCGCGTGGGCGTCGAGCAGCCGCCGCTGCCCCGCCTCGCCGATCCCGGGCAGGAGGATCTGTCGGTGATACCGGTCGAGGTCGCTCATCTCAGGAGAGTATTCACACGAGGCGTCTGGCGGTCGCACGCGAAGAAGCGACCGTGGGCCATTTTCTTGACGCCAAGACGGCCCGGCCCCTCCCAAACGACTTTCTCGGGCGATGGACGGCGGTCCTACCAGGCGAAGTGAGCGAAGGCCTTGTTGGCCTCGGCCATGCGGTGGGTGTTCTCACGGGTGGAGACGGCCTTGCCCTCACCGGACGCCGCGTCGTACAGCTCGCGGGCCAGCCGCCGGGCCATGGGCTTGCCCTTCTCGCCCCGTGTCGCCTGGATGATCCAGCGGAACGCGAGGCTCTGGCGGCGGCGGGCATTGACCGACATGGGCACCTGGTAGTTGGCGCCACCGACACGTCGCGAGCGGACCTCCACCGCGGGCTTGACCTTGTCGATCGCCTGGTGGAAGACCTCGATGGAGCTCTTGGGCAGGTTGTCCGGCTTGTCCTTGTCCAGCTTCGTCTGGATGTCGTCCAGTGCCTTGTAGACGACACGCTGCGCCACCGACTTCTTGCCGCCATGCATGATGCAGTTGATGAACTTCGCCAGGACCTTGTCCTGGTAGCGAGGATCAGGCTGCAGCTGTTCGTCGGATTTGGTGATGCGACCGGCCATGTGGTTACTTGCCCCGCTTGGTTCCGTACTTGGACCGCCCCTTCTTGCGCCCGTCCACGCCCAGGCAGTCCAGGCAACCGCGAATGACGTGGTAGCGGACACCGGGCAGGTCGCGTACACGTCCGCCGCGAACGAGGACGATCGAGTGCTCCTGGAGGTTGTGACCCTCACCCCCGATGTACGCCGTGATCTCCTTCCCGTTGGACAGGCGAACACGCGTCACCTTCCGCAGGGCGGAGTTCGGCTTCTTGGGGGTCACCGTCCTGACCTGAAGGCACACGCCACGCTTCTGCGGGCTGGCCTCGAGGTCGCGCACCTTGCTCTTGCGCTTGGGGCTGCGACGCGGGCGGCGAACGAGCTGGTTGATCGTCGGCATGAGGATCGGGGCTCCGGTTGCTCCGGGGTTCCGGACACGGAGAATCGAAGACTGTAGCCCCATCCCGGGCCGCTGGCAATCGGTCGGTCTCAGGGGCGGGCTCCGGGGGCGTGGGCGGGCTCCGGGGGCGGGGGCGGCGACGGCGGCCAGGGCTCGTCGGCGACGACCGCGGCGCTGACCCGCCAATAGCCGCGGGCGTGATCCGCGGCCTCGGGCCGGATCCCGACGATCTCCAGCTCGACCTCGTGGCGCCCGGGAGTGAGCTCGGGCACCGGCAGCACCAGCGGCTCGACGATGAGTCCCGGCTGCCAGCCGCTTCGGTCCAGGTCACTCGATCGCAGCTCGCGGCCATCGATGGTCCGTCGTCCGGACCACGGGTTGAGCCGGGCCAGGCCGGCGTCGCCCTCGGCCCAGGGACGCCATCGAGCGACCTCCCGGCCGTCGATCCGCAGGAGGTGGGTGCAGGTGACGAACTCGTTGGCGGGTCCCCCGTCGGTCGAGTGGCCCGTCGAGATGACCCGCAGCCTCGGCTGGGCGAGACCGGTCGGGATGTCCACCTCGGACCGCAGGGTCGGGCTGTCGGCGGTCACCGCCGTCTCGTTGAACAGCCCGCGTGCGAAGACGGGGCGCCGGTACCCCGCGGCCCGCGGCCGGTACGCGAGACGCAGAGAGACCTCCCACGCCGGGCTGGTGTATGTGCTGATCGACACCCGCAGTGTGCGCCGCCCATGCAGCAGGGGAGCGAGCGCGGTGAGGTCCGCGGTGTACGTTCCCGCGCCGCCGAACCCCGTCGTGAAACGCAGCAGCTCCACCTCGGTCGGGCCCTGCGGACCCGGCGCGAGGATGCTCACGCATCCCAGACGCGTCCACACATCGCCCGGCCGGTCCTGACCGTCACGACCGACGGAGACGGGCCGGACGTCGACGATGGCCGAGACCTGCCGTGCGTGCCGCTGATCAGTCGGCGCCGGGGGCAGCTGGAGCGTCGTCTGCACCGTCTGGCCGAGGTCACGGACGATGTAGCCGTCGCGAGCGATCCCGTCGGGCAGGTCCGGGTCGTACTTGATCGCGGCCCACGAGAAGACCCGAACCACCGGCACCGGAGGCGGCACGGGACCGGGGTCCGCCGGCGATTGCGCCAGCGCGACGAACAGGGCTGAAGTGACGAGCACAGCCATCGGTTTCACTGCACGAACTGGGCGGCCGCGGCCACCGCCAGCTCGTCGCAGCGCTCGTTTTCCGGGTGCTCGCTGTGGCCCCGGATCCAGTGGCACTGCAGGTCATGGACACCGCGCAGCTCGTCGAGCTTCTGCCACAAGTCCTTGTTCTTGACCTTTTCGTTGCGACCCCGCCTCCACCCCTTGGCCTTCCACTGGTCGAGCCACTCGCTGAGTCCCTTGCAGACGTATTGGCTGTCGGAGTACAGGTCGACGCGGCGGGGGCTCTCCAGCCCGCTGAGCCCCTCGATGACCGAAATGAGCTCCATGCGGTTGTTGGTCGTCGCAGGCTCGCCGCCCGACTCCTCCCACACGTCGCCGGTCTCGAGATCCTTGAGGATGTAGGCCCACCCGCCGGGACCGGGATTGCCCGAGCAGGCGCCGTCGGTGTAGAGCTCGACGGGTGGTTTCGACGGGGGCATGAGCGTCGATTGTAAGACCAATCGTCGGGCATAGTCTGCCGGCAGGATCGACGATAGGATGCCTCCTCCATCCGCCCCATGCCGATTGTCGTTCATCGCGTCGAAGTCCGACCCCGCCCGGATGAGCTGGATCCCAGGGGCGACGCCGCGCGGCGGGACGCGGAATCCCTGGGCCTGCCCCGGACGCCGTCGAGGATCGAGACGGCGGCCGTCTACCTGATCGAGGGCGAGCTCAGCGAGCAGCAGGTGCAGCGCGTCGCCGGCGTCCTGCTCGCCGATCCCGTCATGGAGGTCGTGACGGTGGGGGCGGCCCCGCCCGTCGCCGATGCGCTGATCGAGGTTCATCCGCTGCCGGGCGTCATGGACCCGGATGCCGAGGCGGTCGAGTCGGCGGTCCGGGCCATGCTGGGGATCGAGGTCCGGGTCCGCACCGCGCGGCGGTTCGATCTGCACGGGGTGGACGCCGCCACCGCCCGCCGGGTGGCCGAGGAGAGCCTCGCCAACCCGGTGATCCACGCCATTCATGACACGCCCTACCGGCCCGAGTCGTTTGCCACCGGCGGCCGACTCCCGCCCCGCCCGAGCGCCGTGGTCATCGAGGACATGGACGACGCAACGCTCGCCCGTCTTTCCCGCGACGCGCACCTGTTCCTGAGCGTCCCGGAGATGAAGGCCGTCCAGGCCGAATACCGCCGTCTCGGCCGCGACCCCACCGAGATCGAGCTGGAGACCATCGCCCAGACCTGGTCCGAGCACTGCGTGCACAAGACGCTCAAGGCGACAATCAGCTATCGCGGTCCGGATGCGTCGTCATGGGCGGGCCGTCCCGGCCACGAGCCCGGCCCCGACGGATCGATCACGATTCACAACCTGCTGCGGTCCACGATCGCCGCCGCCACCGAGAAGCTCATCGCCGACGGCATCGACTGGTGCCTGTCGGTCTTCGTCGACAACGCCGGGGTGATCGCCTTCGATGACGATCAGGCCATCTGCTTCAAGGTGGAGACGCACAACCACCCGTCGGCACTGGAGCCGTACGGCGGCGCCGCGACGGGAATCGGGGGGTGCATCCGAGACATCATCGGCACCGGTCTCGGCGCCCGGCCGATCGCCTCCACCGACGTGTTCTGCGTCGCCCATCCCGACCGCTGGAAGCACGGGGAGCTGCCCTCGGGCTGCCTGCACCCGCGGCGCATTCTGACGCAGATCGTGGCGGGTGTCCGTGACTACGGCAACCGGATGGGCATCCCGACCCTCAACGGCGCGGTCTGGTTCGACGACGACTACGTCGGCAACCCGCTCGTGTACTGCGGTTGCGTCGGCATCATGCCGCAGGAGATGGTGTCGGGAGAGCCAATCACCGGCGACCGCATCGTGGTTCTCGGGGGCCGCACCGGCCGCGACGGGATTCACGGCGCCACCTTCTCGTCGTCGGAGCTGACCGGCACCCACGCCGACGAGTTCAGCCACGCCGTGCAGATCGGCAACGCCGTCACCGAGAAGAAGCTGTTGGAGGCGATCATCGAGGCGCGCGACGAAGGCCTCTATCACGCCATCACCGACTGCGGGGCGGGGGGGTTCTCCAGCGCCGTGGGCGAGATGGGCCAGTGCCTGGGCGCCGAGGTCCGTCTCGAGCGGGCGCCGCTCAAGTACGCCGGCCTCAGCCCGACCGAGATCTGGATCTCCGAGGCGCAGGAGCGCATGGTGCTGGCGGTGCCGCCGGAGTCGATCGAGCGGCTGGGGGCGATCTGCCGTCTGCACGAGGTCGAGATGTGCGAGCTGGGGCATTTCGGCACCGACGACCAGGCGCTGATCATCCGGCACGGTCATCAGGAGATCGGGCGGCTCTCGATGGAGTTCCTGCACGAGGGGCTGCCCAAGACGACGCGGGAGGCGGTGTGGCTGCGCGGGTCGGCGGGCAGGGGTCGGGGTTCGGGGAAAGCGACGCCGGAGCTGGGCGAAGCGCTGCGCGGCTTGCTGTCGCATCCGAACATTGCGTCGAAGCGGTGGATCATCAGGCAGTACGACCACGAGGTGCAGGGGGCGTCGGTCGTCAAGCCGCTGGTCGGCCCGGACGGCGAGGGGCCGTCCGACGCGGCGGTGATCCAGCCCGTGCCCGGCTCGACGCGCGGGCTGGCGATCGCCAACGGCCTGGCCACCGGGCTGCGGGCCGATCCCTACGTGATGACCCTCGCCGCCATCGACGAGTGCGTACGCAACCTTGTGTGCGTCGGCGCCGATCCGAGCCGGATCGCCGTGCTCGACAACTTCTGCTGGCCGAGCTGTCACGAACCCAAGCGGCTCGGCGAGCTCGTCCGGGCCGCCGAGGCGTGCTACGACGGTGCGATCGCCTACCGGACGCCGTTCATCTCCGGCAAGGACTCGCTCAACAACCAGTTCACGACCGACGACGGCACCACCATCGAGATCCCGCCGACGCTGCTCATCTCCGGCCTCGGCATCGTGACCGACGTCGGCCGCTGCATCACGATGGACGCCAAGGCCCCCGGCCACCGGCTCCTGCTCGTGGGCACGACCGGCGGCGAAATGGGCGGCTCGCATTACGAGATGCTCTACGGTGCCGGCGGCGACGCGGCGCTGCCGCGTGTCGATCTGGAATCCGGCCCGAACATCGCCCGCGCCGTCGCCGAGCTCATCGCTGCCGGCCTCGTCCGCTCCGCGCACGACTGCAGCGACGGCGGCCTGCTCGTCGCCGCCACCGAGATGGCCATGGCCGGCAACCTCGGCCTGGAGCTGGACATCCCCGACGACGGGGCGAGCCTTCTCGCCCGCTGCTTCTCCGAAGCCCCCAGCCGCTACCTCCTCGAAGTCGCCCCCGCCAGCCTCGACACCGTCCAGGCAAGCCTCGGCACCATCCCCCACACCGTCATCGGCACCTTCAACGAATCCACCTGTCTCACTCTTCCCGCGGCGGCCTTGGACATCCCGATCGCGGACCTTCTCACCGCGTGGCTGCATCCCCTCGACTGGTAACTCCTCACCCCTCACCCCTAACCTTCATACCCGATGCCCTCCGCCCTCATCCTCACCACGTCCGGCATCAACTGCGACCGCGAGCTCGCGACCGCCTTCGAGATGGCCGGCGCCGACGCCGAGCTCGTGCACCTCAACCGGCTGCTCGCCGAGCCGCGGCTCCTGAACCGCTTCGATCTGATCGGTCTGCCGGGAGGCTTCAGCTACGGCGACGCGGTCAGCGCCGGGCGTGTCGCGGCCGCGCTGATGCGTGAGACGCTCTATCCCGCCTTCGTCTCGGCAATCGAGCGTGGGGTGCCGATCATCGCGCCGTGCAACGGCTTTCAGATCGCCGTTCAGATCGGGCTGCTGCCCGGCCCCGCGCCGGGGGAGTCATGGCCGTCGACGGCGCCGGCGCCCTCGGTGGCCCTGGCCCCCAACCACACGGCACGGTTCGTGGACCGCTGGTGCGCGATCGAGATTCCGGACGAGACACGCTGCATCTGGACGCAGGGGCTCGACGCGGCCGGGGAGCGGGCGGTGCTGCCCGTGGCCCACGGCGAGGGTCGATTCGTGGCCGACGACGCCGTGCAACGGCTGGCCGCCGGCGGGCAGATCGCCGTTCGATACCACGGCAACGACAACCCCAACGGCTCGACCGGCGACATCGCCGGGATCTGCGACGCGTCGGGCCTGGTGCTGGGTCTCATGCCCCACCCGGAGCGCTTCACCCGCTGGACGCACCATCCCCGGTGGACGCGGCTGGAGGCTTCGATTCTCCAAGAGACACCGCTGGGTCTCGCCATGTTCCGCAACGCGGTGACGCGGGCCCGCCGGCAGGTGGCCGCCGTGTGACAGACGTCGTCAGGCATCCGCGATGTCAGGCTTTCTCTCCTCCAAGTACCTGAAGTACCGGCAGGCGGCTGAGCTGGGGCCGATCGACCACGACCTCGCCTGCACGAGCTGCGGCTACAACGTTCGTGGTCTCAAGTGGCGGCAGAACTGCCCCGAGTGCGGAACCACGATCGAGCCGGAGCTCGCACATGACGTGCTCCTGGCCGGTGAGTGGAGGGAGCGCAGCGCGTGGCGTCTCGGTCTGCTCATCGGCGCCCTGAGCCTGAGCGGCGCCGTTCTCATGCGTCTGGGCTTTCTCGTCGGCAGCGTCACCGGCTTCGCGGCCGGCGGCGCGTGGGCGTACCTCGTCACCGGGGTCGTCCTGGGCACGACGTGGACGGTCGCGGCCTGGCTCATGACACCGCGTCGGCTCCTCACGCACTGGCCAAGGCTGGGCGGGGTGCGGGTGTTCATCCGCGTCTCGCAGGTCCTGTGGCCGGCGGCGTACCTGAACTGGATGATCGGGTTGGCCGACGGCGCCGCCGTCCTTGGCGACTGGAGCCGTGTCCTTCGATTCGTGGCGGGGCTCGGCGTGGTGCTTCTGGCGTACGTTCTCATTCGCGTCGCCGAGGAGGCCGAGCGCGAGAGCGCTTCCCGGCGGCTCGTCGCCGTCGTCTGGTTCCTGCCGATCACGACGCTGCTTGGGCACGCGTTCCCGCCCTCCATCAACTGGTTCACGCTCGTGCCGCTGGGTGTCCTGCTGGCGTTGTGGACGTGGGTCATGATCCTGTTCACGCTGAGCCTGCTGGAGCTGCACCGTCACGTGAAGTGGTCCATGATCAGCGCCGAGGAGCTGCACACCCGCTCCCGACGCATCGCCGAGACGCGCGGGACGCTGGACGCGGAGCTGGAGACGTCCGTGCGACCGCCACCGGCATCCCTGCCCGAGCTTCCGCTTTCGCCACCGTCTGACTCGAATCCGGATCGAGGGGCGCCCTGATTCACGCGGGTTGGGTAGGATGACGACCCATGTCACAAACGCATGTCACGACGCCCAGGACACCCGGTGCTGATCCAGAGGATCAGCTCGACCAAGCTGCGGGTGGCAGAAAGCTGCGATGCGCCGTGGTCGGCGTCGGCCGGATGGGCACGCACCATGCGCGGCTGTACAGCGAAATCGAGGGCGCCGAGCTCATCGGCGTTGTCGATCCGGATGCGCGCCGGTGTGACGAAGCACGCAAGAAGTGGGGGGTCAAGTCGTTCGAGAGCGTCGGCGCGCTGCTCGAGCAGCGACCCGACGCGGTGAGCATCGCCACGCCGACCGCCTTTCACCGGACCGTGGCGGAGCCGTTGATCGAGGGCAAGGTCGCCTGCCTGATCGAGAAGCCGCTGGCCCCTGATCTGAACGAGGCACGGGCCATCGCCGAGGCCGCCGATCGCTCCGGGGCCGTCCTGCAGGTCGGTCACGTCGTCCGCTATGACCCCGTCACCCTCGCCGTGCAGTCGCTTCCAGAGTTCGCGCCTCGCTTCATCGAGGTGGATCGGGTCAGCCCCATGACGTTTCGCAGCGTCGACGTGGGCGTCGTGCTCGACATGATGATCCACGACATCGACGTCCTGCTCATGCTGCTCGGAGCCGAGCCCGAGGAAGTGCAGGCCAACGCCGTGTGCGTTTTCGGCAAAGCGGAAGACGTGTGTAACGCGCGGCTGACCTTTCCCCCCGGCCCCGACGGCGTGCGATGCGTCGCCAACATCACGGCCAGCCGGCTCGCTCTCAAGACCGAGCGCAAGATCCGGCTCATCAGCGAGGACACGTACGTGTCGGCCGACTTCGTCAAGGGAAGCGGCACCATCGTGCGCAAGACCGCCAACGCCGAGCTGCTCACCCAGACCCGCCGGCGACTGGAGGCGGGCGAGGATCTGTCTCACGTGGACTACCTGAGCCTCGTCAACGTCGACCAGCTGAAGGTCGGCAACGCCGAGCCCCTCAAGCTGCAGATCGAGGACTTCCTCTCGGCGATCCGCAGCGGTCGCCGCCCCACCGTCGACGTCCAGGCCGGCTTCGCCGCCGTCCAGACCGCCAACCGCATCGTCGCCGCCGCCCGCGAGGCCGGCGCCCGGATGGTCTGACGGCCCCTCGAGAGGTCGTGACCCGTGTGGCGGGGGTCGGGTGAGCTTAAACGCGAACCGCAGCGTCGGACGCTGCGGTTCGTGGCGGAGGGTGCGGAAACGAGGTCGGTGATCAGCCCGTGAGGCTCACGTGGTGTCCCTGGGGGTGCCAGGAGGCGAGCCGGTGCAGCACGGCGCGGCGCTGGCCGGGCGGCAGGTTCGAATCTTCGAGTCGCTGGCGAAGCTCGCCCGGCTCGATCGAGCCCATCTGCGGCAGCAGCGACCGGGCGATGTTCTCGGCGGCGGCATTGTCGTACGCGGCGCGGAGGCGGTGCACGATGCCCGGCGGCACGCGTTTGGCGCCGTTGGCGGGCGGGCCGTCCTGTTCACGGCCCTGGCCCATGCGTCCCAGCATGGTCAGGAAGTCGCGGATGCCGACCGTTCCATCGCCGTCCAGGTCGAAACGCGAGCCTTCCTTGCCCCAGTCCGCGAGCAGTGCCTCGAGGCGGGACCGGGGCGTGCGCCCGGCGTCATCGACGGCGTCGGGAGTCTGGGCGTCGGGACCGGTGTCGGGCGTGTCGTTGGGAACCTGCGGCTCGGTGCCGCCCATCTTTCCGAGCAACCGGAGGAAGTCGCGAATGCCGACGGTGCCGTCACCGTCGAGATCGTGGCTGGAGTCTGTCTTGCCCCAATCGGCGAGGAGCGACTCGAGACGCTGCTGCATCGGATTGGATGCGTCGTCTTGCGACTGGCCGGATTCCATCGTGCCCAGCAGCTGCAGGTAATCCTTGACGTTGACGGTGCCGTCACTGTTGAGGTCCCACTGCGAGTCCGCCTTGCCCCAGTCGTCGAACAGCGCCTGCACCTGGTCCTGCGGCGAGTCGTTCTGAGGCGGTGCGTCGGGGCTCATCGTGCCCAGCAGCTGCAGGTAATCGCCGATGCCGACCTTGCCGCTGCCGTCCAGGTCGTGGGCCGAGTCCGTCTTACCCCAATCGGCGAAGAGCGCCTGGACCGGGTTCGCATGGCTCACCGGCGCCGGAGGCGCGGTGGGCGGAGCGGACTGGACGTTCGCCACCCGCTTCAGCGCCACGGCCTGTGCCGCCGGGAACTGGGTGAGGGGGGTTCGCGTGATGCCGGGGCCCTGCTTCGGCTCGGCCACGGCCCGGGAACGGGCGGCGGGCTGAAGCTGGCGGGACGCGAGCAGGTGCGGGGCGTTCGTGACGCTGGTGGTTTCCATGGGCGGAGCCTCCTGGTCATAGGAATCGTCGGCAAACCACGCGCCGCGCTGCAGGACCGTTCCAGGAGGGCGCCGGGGCCTGCGACCGGCAGGAGCTGCCGGGAGGGTCGGCAGCTTTTGCGCTTCACGACGCTGAAACCCCCCCTGGGGTCCCGGATAGGCTTATCGAGGCATGACCGACTGGACCCGCCAGGCCATTCGCCTGCACCGCTGCCCGCGCTGCAACTACGACCTGGACGCCCTGCCCCGCCGCCACCGCTGCCCCGAGTGCGGGTTCGTCTACGACGACAAGATGTTCGTGCTCGAGGGGTGGCGTCTTCCCGGCATGCGGGCATGGTGGCGGTCGATGATCGTGGCGGGGCCCTTCACCGTGATCGTCGGGGGTCTGCTGCGGGCCGAGCTCGGCTGGAGCGTGCCGCTGATCGTGTTGATCCTGGCGGGGCTGGTGGGGGCCGTCGGCCTGCTGTACGTCTACGCCTGGTGTCGCGACCGCTCCGGCCGCCGCGTCATGGTCCGCTACCTGATCACCGAGGACGGCGTGGCCCGTCCCGGCAAGCACACCCGAACGTACCTGTGGCGCAACTACTCCCACGTGATGCTCCTTCCCTCAGGCGAGGACCGCTGGCGGCTGCACCTGTATCCGTCGTGGTGGCGTCTGTGGGGGCCTCCGCTGGTCAACGCGCGGCTCGAATGCGAGCAGGCTGAGGCCGAAGCGGTCCGCTACGAGATCCAGCGCCGCATCAGCGCCGCGCGACGCGCCGACGCCCTGTCCCGGTCGCAGACGCTGCCCCGCCGGTGGTGGTGACGTGAACAACGCGTCTCGCGACATCCTGCGGCTGAAGCGCTGCCCGCAGTGCGACTACCAGCTCCTGGCTCTCCCGGCGCCGCACCGTTGCCCCGAGTGCGGCTTTGCCTACGACGAGTCGATGTTCGACCTGCCGGTCTGGTGGCGCGGGGCGGAGTACTTCGCCTGGGAGTGGCCGGCCTATCTGGGGGTTCTGGTCGTGGCCACGCTCGGCTTCCTCTGGCAGCGCTGGAGCGTGCCGGTGAGCGTTCTGGTCATGATCACCGGCGGCGTCGTCATCGAGATCACCAAGGCGATCGTCAAGCTCAGCCTGCGGTCGGCCGAGGGCAACATCCGCTTTCTGTTCGACGCCGACGGCGTGTCGTTTCCGGAGCCGGGCGCGCGGCTGACCGTGACCGGGGCAGGCCGAGCCACGCGGCCCGCCATTCGCCGGAGTCGCGATCGCCATGACTGGGCGAGCTTCCGCCGCAGCAGCGTGCGTCGCGCCCGGCGGGGCCGCTGGCGGATGCGGCTCGCCTGGCGCTGGCCGCGGGGGCTGGTGCGCCGGGACATCGACGTCACCGTGCGTGGCACGCGTCGTGAAGCCGCCCTGCTCCGAAATGAGCTGCGGCGCCGCGTCAGAGCCGCCCGCGTCAGACGCCGCTAGCGTCGTACCGGGAGTGTCGGCCCGAAGGGCCGTACGGAGCGCTCCAACTAGCCGGTGGGGTCGGCGATCACGGCGACGCGGATGTCACCCTGCACGGTGCGGAGCCGCACGGCGTTGGCACCCTCGTTGAGCGTGGCCAGCAGCCGCGTATCGGTGGTGCCGGGGTGCACGATGAGCCGCCCGTAGCGGCAGCGCTGGTCGACGCCGCCGTCGACGGCCTGGCAGTCGAACTCGCCGGTCGACTCGCCGCGCACGCGGTAATCGATGTCGCCGTAACGGTTGCGGATGTTCACGGGCTGGACCATCGGCAGATTCGTGAGCAGCCTCACGTCGCCGTGGGAGGTCTCGATCTCCACCTCGCCTCTGATGTTCTCGACGATCACGTCGCCCTTCAAGGTACGGATGGCGACCCCGTTCACCGCGGGGACGTCGATGGTCACGTGCGCCCGCTGAAACCACGGCTCGGGATCCGACGTCCACGTTCGGACCTGCAGCTGCTCACCGGGCTCGCCGGGTATGACATCAACGCTGTAGCGGATCTTGGCGAGCGACTCCGCCGACTCGACCATCCGCCCGAATCCCTGGGTCGCCTGCCGTTTCACGGTCACCGTGGCCTGAGTGCGTCTCGGATCCACGTTGATCGTGACGTCGCCGCCGAAGGACTCCACATCCACCGTCACCGCTCCGGACACGGCCCGGGATACGGGTTTGTCCGTCGTCGACTTATAGGCCCAGGTCGCCGGCTTCAGGATGTGGCCGCCGCAGCCGCCCAGTCCCAGCAGCGTCGTCGTGGCCAGAAGGTGAAATGCCCCGCCGCGGATGCCCATGTCGTGCTCTCGCCGGCGTGAGGGGCGGGATGCGTCCGCCGGCCGCGCGCCGTATCCTGTTCTAGTCGGTCTACGTGCCCCAGTGACTTCAGGTTCATCCATGACACCGCATGCCCGGACCATCTGGTCGGGCCTCGAGTTCCGCAAGCCCATGCTGCTGCGTAACGTCGAGCCGCTCAACGAGACGCAGATGCGATGGCGGCCCCATCCCGACCGCAACTCGATCGCGTGGCAGCTCTGGCACATCGCGGAGGTCGAGGACAACTGGATCCGCTCACTGGTGACCGGCGAGCCGCTGCGGTTTCCTTTCGACGTGCAGGTGCGGGCCGCCGGCGACGAGCACTTCCCCTCGAAACGGCAGCTCATCGAATACCTCCACGAGGTGCGCGAGATCACGCGGGGCCGGCTGGCCACGGCGACCGCCGGCGAGTTCGAGCGCGAGGTCGAGGACCCGGATTTCGGGCGGATCACCGTGCTCGACATCTGGTCCGGCGTCGTCACGAGCTTCGCGTGGCACGCCGGGCAGATCGCTCTCACGGCGAAGCTGCTGCCCGACACGCCCGTGGACACCATGAAGTTCGACTATTGGAAGACCGACCCATGGCAACAGCAGCAAACGCGGCGGTGATCGACCGCCTGCTGCGGCACAACGCGTATGCGACACGCGTCCTGCTGGAGCGTTGCCGCGACCTGACCGCCGCGCAGTTCATCCGGGCCTTCGACATCGGCCCCGGCAGCCTGCACGATACGCTGCTGCACGTGGTGGGGGCCATGCTCCGGTGGTCGGACCGCATCGACCAACGGCCGTTACGAGACAGTGTCGAGGCCGCTGATCGCACGTGGACGCCCGATGAAATCATCGTTCTCCTGGCGGAGGCGGCCGACGACCTGGACCGGGTTGTCCGGCGCGTGATCGAGCAGGACCAGCTCGACGAGCCGATGGCGTTCGCGTTGCGCGACGAGCGGTTTGTGTTCACCCGCGGCACCGCCATCGTCCACGTCGCGACCCACGGTGTCCACCATCGCGCCCAGGCGCTCAACATGCTGCGTCGTCTGGGCGTGGAGGACCTGCCCGATCTCGATGCGATCGAGTGGGAGCTCGCCGACGCGCCTCCGCCGGGTGCTCCCTCGCCAGCAGTTCCAGAAACCGATCGAGGTCGGTGAAGTCCTCGATGACCCGTTCGGCGCCGGCATCGCGGAGGCGTTGCGCGTCGGGGCCGGTTCCCACGCCGACGAAATCCAGCCCGGTGTGTCTGGCGGCGGTGACGTCCCACACCCCATCGCCGACGAACACGACGCCGGCGTCTTCGGACAGCCCGTATCGCCCGCTCGCCTGTCGCACGGCCGCCCGCAGGATCCCCTCGCGCCCGGCGGAGTCCTCACAGGTCGCCAGGGGAAGATCCTGCACGACGAGACCGGCGCAGCCGATCTTGAGCAGCGCCGATTCGCGCCAGGCGCCGGTGGCCACCGCGCACTCGAAGCGGGAATCCCCGCGTAGCGCCGACAGCATTCGAGCTGCGCCGGGCGTCGGGCGGCACCGATGAGGGCAGGCCGCGAGCCGGGCCCGAAGAAGCGACACGAACCGATCGCGAACCGAGTGAATCTCGGCCGGCTCTGCGGGCCGGCCCCGGTGGCGCTCGATCAGCTCGGCCGTGATGCCGGTGTCCGTGACGTTGCGGTACGTCGACCAGTCGGCGCTGATCTCGTCGAGGCCGAGGACCTGCCGGACCGTCTCCACGTACAGCTCCGTGTCGAGCGCCATCGTCAGCGTAAGCGTTCCGTCCACGTCGAAGACCACCAGACGCTTCTTGGCTGAAGCCTCCATCTCCTGCTACACTACCGCAGTTCGCGCGGGGCGCCCCCGGACAGGCCGGCGGCTGAGAGGCACCCGTGGAACCTGATCCGGTTCGCACCGGCGTAGGGAACGCGAACTTCTTCCCGATGCCGGGCGACCCCAGCTGTTGACCCTGGAGGTTCGCCCACCATGATCACGAGCCGCGAGAAAGATCGCTTCCAGCGCCCGCGTGCCGGGGCCGGCAACCCTTCGTCGACGGACGCCGGCACCACGCCCGGCAGCTTCGCCCGGGCGGCCGACGTCGGCGGCCCGTACATGTTCGCCTCGCCCGACACCCCCCGCATGCCGGAGCCGTCCGACAAGACCGCGTGGGACTTCATGCCATCGGGGACGGCGCCGGCGCCGGTGACGCAGCTCGAGCACGCGCGGCTGGGGCACGTCACGCCGCAGATGCAACGCGTCGCCGAGCGGGAGGGACACATGACCCCCCGGCAGGTCCGCGACGAGGTGGCGGCCGGGCGGCTCATCATCCCCGCCAACACCGTGCACCTGTCGTATGAGCTCGATCCCATGTGCATCGGGCGCGCGTCGAAGACCAAGATCAATGCCAACATGGGTGCGTCGCCGGTGTCGTCGAGCACCGACGAGGAGGTCGAGAAGCTGCGGTGGGCGCAGCGGTGGGGGGCCGACACCGTCATGGACCTCTCCACCGGCGGCGACCTCGATCAATGCCGCGAAGCGATCATCCGTCACGCCCAGGTCCCCATCGGGACCGTGCCCATCTACTCGATGATCATCGGACGTCGCCTCGAGGACCTCTCGCACGAGATCATTCTGGCCGAGCTCGAGAAGCAGGCGGCGCAGGGCGTCGACTACTTCACCATCCACGCCGGCGTGCTCCGCGAGCACCTGAAGCACGTCAAGGGCCGGCTCATCGGCATCGTGTCGCGCGGAGGGGCGCTGCTGGCCAAGTGGATGATCGACAAGAACCGCCAGAACCCCATGTACGAGCTGTGGGACGAGATCTGTGAGATCATGCGTCGCTACGACGTCTCGTTCTCCATCGGCGACGGGCTGCGGCCCGGAGGCCTGGCCGACGCGACGGACGACGCGCAGCTCGCCGAGCTGGAGACCGTGGGAGAGCTTACCGAGCGGGCCTGGGCGCATGGCGTCCAGGTCATGACCGAGGGGCCCGGTCACGTGCCCTTCGACCAGGTCGAGTACAACATGAAGATCCAGAGGCGTCTATGCCATGGCGCGCCCTTCTACGTTCTGGGCCCGCTGGTGACCGACGTCTTTCCCGGCTACGACCACATCACGTCGTGCATCGGGGCGACGGCAGCGGCGTACCACGGCGCGGCCATGCTCTGCTACGTCACACCCAAGGAGCATCTCGGGCTGCCCAAGAAGGATGACGTCAAGCAGGGCTGCATTGCCTACAAGATCGCGGCTCACGCCGCCGACGTGGCCCTGGGCATACCGGGCACGCGGGACTGGGACGACGACCTCACCCGGGCCCGGGCCGCACTCAACTGGGAGAAGCACTTCGAGCTGAGCTTCGATCCCGACACGGCGCGGGCCTTGCACGATGAGGATCTCGACGTGGACACGGACTTCTGCGCCATGTGCGGCCACGACTGGTGCAGCGTGCGGATCTCCAAGGAGATCGAGGAGTTTGCCTCCGGTAAGGACGGAGACTACGCCTGGGACAAGCCCAAGGTCTCGGCGGCCCTGACCCCGCAGCAGCAGGAGATCCTCCGGCAGCGCGGCGTCCTGTCGCCGGATGAGATCCATCAGCTGGCCGACAAGACGAAAAAGGCGCTGGGGCCGCTCAACAACCGCAAGGCCGCCTGCCACAGCGACCACGTCGACGCCGAGAAGGCCCAGAAGATCCAGGATGACAAGCTGGTGCGGCTCAACACCGCCCCCGCCCACAACCTGCCCAGCCACGATCCGGTCATCTGATTCCCCGCGCCGGCACGACGATCCCCGTCGCGTCGCATTCAATCGCGAGCTTCGTCCGCCATGACGACCATCCGCGTCGGAACATGCGGCTTCGGCACGCGGCACGCGGAGTACTACGACGCGTTCGACGTCGTCGAGTTCCAGCCGACGATGTCCCGGCCCCCTCCCCTCGCCGCCGCCCAGCGCTGGCGGGCGGAGGCTCCGGACGGCTTCGAGTTCACGCTCAAGGCCCTGGCGGCGATCACCCCCCCGCCCCGCAACCCCGCCCATCGCCGCAGCGGGCTCAGCGACACCCAGCGCGCCCGGTGCGGCGATTTCCGCGACACGCCCGTCGTGCGCAAGGCGTGGAAGACCACGCTGGAGCTGGCCCACGCACTGGAGGCCCGGCTGGTCATCCTCCCGTGCCCGGCGAGCTTCACGCCGACCGACGAGAACATCGGGAACCTCACCCGCTTCGTGCAGTGGGCGCATCGCGACCGCATCAAGCTCGGCTGGGAGCCGCGCGGCATCGCCTGGACCGACGAGATCGTCGGTCACCTGTGCCGGGAGCTGTCGCTCACGCACGTCGTGGACCCGTTTCAGAGGCCGTGCATGCGGCCCCGACCGCCGTACTACCGCCTGCACGGGATCAGCGGCCACCAGCACGAGCACACCGATGACGAGCTGGCCGAGCTTCGCGAGCGCTGCTCGGCCGAGCTGACCTACTGCCTGTTCAAGAACGCATCGATGGCCGCCGATGCGCGTCGCTTCAAGGGCGTGACCCGTAGCACGCTCCAGCGAGACACGAGGGGGAGTCCATGATGCAGCGCAGCGACGTTCTCGTCACGCCCGGCGGCTTCCGGGCCGCGTGCTTCACGACGTCGCCTCGCAAAGTGGACGGCTGGCCGGCGGTGGTCCGTGACCCCGGCTGAGCGCCGATGCCGGCACGGGCGGGCCGGCCGCCGTGGCCCGCGCGCTCACTTGACGCGACGCAGACGCTGCGGGCTGGCGTCGGGGACGCGCTCGATGAAACCCCGGGCCTCGAGATCGAGCTTGACGGTCGTGGCGTACCAGCTCACCGAGCCGATCGTGCCGCGCTCGGTCCTGGTGAGATTCCTCTCGACCGCCTTGGGAAGATCGCGAAACGCGATGCCGTTGCTGGTCCGGGGGACCGCCTTGAGGATCGCTCTCTTGATCACCTCGTATTTCTCGACCGAGACGCGGGTGCCGCCCTTGCCCCGCGGGTAGTTGGCGTTGAGCGTCAGCATCGTCTCGGGTCTGCCGGTGCCGGCCATCGTCGTGTCCTCCCGCCCTCCATCGTACCTTGCGGGACCGGCGCAAGTCTGCCACCATTGCCCCCGATGAACGGGCAGGACGAGCAGGGCGTGTACCCGCCGCCGCCGGTGCCGGGTTGGCCGCCCACCGTGCCGCCGGACGTGTACCCCCCGGGACCCGACCATCCGCCCGCCTCGCCCGGCGTCTGGCCGTGGTTCATCGTCTACTGCGTCGTCACCGCGCTCTTTTGCCTCTGCGGCTGCGCCGTGGGCACCATCTTCCTGGTGGTCGATCCCGTCGAGCTGGAGATGGACCCGGTCGAGGCGAAGATCGCCGGGTACATGTACATCGGGATCAGCGTCTTCTTCTTTGTGCCGTACATCATCGCCCCGTTCCTGCCGCGACGGCGCTGGGTGTGGATCTACGACCTCGTGCTCATCTGCCTCGGCATGACCAGCTGCTGCACGCTGCCGGCCTGCGTGGCGCTGCTCATCTTCTGGATCAAGCCCAACTGCCGTCGGTTCTTCGGATGGGACTGACCGCCCCGCCAGACATGTCCCGCGACGATCGAATCCTGGGCTGGTCTCCGACCGGCCGCGCCGTGGTCTTCGCACTGGCAGCCACGTCGATCGCGTGCCTGCTGGCGGACTTCTACGGGCTCCTGTCGATGAGGGCCTTTGCGCTGCTCGTGTTCGTGCCCGCCAGCCTGACGCTGACGGCGCTGACCGTCGCGGACGGGCTCCGCCATGATCGGCGTCTCTTCGCCAACGTCGCCATCGGCGCCGCCGCCGGCGTGGCCGCGGCCGCGGCCTACGACCTCTTTCGCGTGCCGTTCGTCTTCGCCGATCGCTGGGGGCTCGCCGCCGCCCTGCCGCAGCTGGGACTCTTCAAGGTCTTTCCCATGTTCGGAGCGATGCTGCTGGGCGACCCGGCCGAGCAGGAAGGTTACTCGACGGCAGCGCACCTGCTGGGCTGGGCGTATCACTTCAGCAACGGCGCCTCGTTCGGGATCATGTATCTGGCGATGCTCGGGGACGGCGCGCGGCGAAGCTGGTGCTGGGCACTGCCGTGGGCGGCGGGGCTGGAACTCGGGATGCTGTTCACACCCTATCCGCGGCAGCTCGGTATCGAGCTCTCGACGAGCTTCGTGATCGTGACCCTCACGGCGCACCTCGTCTTCGGCGTCGTGCTGGGTCTCGCCGTCCGGTGGATGTGCCGCCTGGCGCGGATCAGCCCCCGATGACGGTGACGACGACCTGACGCGTGCGGGGGCGGATGTCGCACTCCAGGTGAATGATCTGCTGCCAGGTCCCCAGCACCGGCCGGCCGTCGGCCACGGGAACGGTCAGTGACGGTCCCAGCAGCGTGGCCTGAAGGTGTGAGTGCCCGTTGCCGTCGTGCCAGGCACGTTCGTGGCCGTAGTCACGGCTGGGCGGCAGCAGCCGGTCGAGGATCTCCGGCAGGTCCTCGCGGAGACCCGGCTCGAACTCGATAGCCCCGATGGCGCCGGTGCTCCCCACGTTGAAGACGTGGACGATGCCGCCGGCGATGCCCGACTGGTCGACGATCCGGGCCACGTCGTCGGTCAGGTCGGTCATGTGCCGGTGACCCGCGGTCTTGATGGAGATCTGTCCCGTGTAAACCATGCGTTGGGCTCTCTACGCCTTCTCCAGCATGGCCCGATCCCAGCCGCTCAGATCGGCCGCCGCCTCGTAGGTGCTCTGCAGGAAGTCGAGCAGCGTCTCGTCCGGTGATGTCGCCGTGCGGACAGCCTCGTAGGGAAGGACGAACTCGTGGAGGTCCGGGTTGTAGGCGGCGGCTTGGGGCCGTACCGGCGCCGAGCTGAAGCGCGGCGGCTCCGGGTAGGCGTACGCGTAGAACAGCGGCGGAATGTCCCCGGTGCCCGGCCAGAAGCCGGCGCTGCTGACCTCGTGCGAGTACGCCTCCTGCGTGATCCAGTCCGGCAGATTCGGGAAGCCGCCGGGGTGCTTGGGCGCGGTGCGACCCGAAAAACGCGTGACGGCAAGATCCGGCGCGCCCCAGAAGAAGTGAACCGGGCTGCACTTGCCGGTGAAACGTGCGCGGAAGATCCGAAAGACCCGCTCGGCCTCCACGAGGGCCCGCCAGTAGCGGTTGGCGTGTTGGGGGTCGTACGAGGCATGCTCCTCGTCGGCAGCGAAGGGGATGGCCGTCTCGACCTCGTTGGGCCTCGCGCAGATGCTCACGTCGATCCCCATCTTGCCCAGCGTGGAAAACAGCTCCCGGTAGAAATCAGCCACCGATCGCGGACCAAGGGCCATGGTCCGGACCTCGCCGTCACACGTCCTGATGATCAGCTCGTGGTCGATGAAGTCGAAGTCGATCTGGAACTCGGACGCGTGGGGAATGGTCGAGGTCGTGAGGCCGCGGGCGGTCACATAGAGCGTCACGTGCCACGAGTGGTTGGTCCAGGGCATCTGTGCGAGCCGCACCTTGCCGACGATCTGCATCCACATGTGGAGCGTGGCACACGTCTTGCCCCACGCCTCGTGGGGGAGCTTCGGCCACCGGTTGGTCTCGACGGCGGCGCCGGCCGAGCTTGATCTGGACATTGGTGTCTCCGTCGTCCTTGGGGATCGGGCAGAAGATGCCCGACATTATCGGGCCTGACCAACCTTCGCACCAGCGAAACCACGATGGCGTCCGATGACCTGCTGTTCAGGCGGAGTGCCCCCGGTGCTCCCGTGGTCACCGCGCACCCAGAGGAGCGATCGCATGAGATCGGGACGACCAACCGTTGCGGCCTTCATCGTCGCCGCCCTTGCCGTGGGTCTCGCCTTCGGTGACCAGCCCCCTGCGGCCTCGACGCCGCCTCAGGCGGCTCCGAAGAAGAAGAAGGAGAAGCCCGAGTTCCCGCCGTTCGCCGAGGTGGCCAAGGGCTATGAGAAGGTGGTGAGCCGCGCCGACGGGAGCAAGAGCCTCTACACGATCTGGGTCAACAAGACGAAGCACCAGATGCTCGCGGAGCTCAACCCCGGCTTCGAAGGTCAGAAGATCTTCATCGCCACCTCGATAGCGGGCGGCAGCCGGCGGACGGGCTGGCAGTGGCAGGAGAAGTACTGCTACTGGACGAGGCACGACAAAAGACTCGTGCTGATGGAGCCGCAGCTTCGACGACGGGCCAACGGGAGCCAGCAGGACGAGGAGCTGAAGCTCGCGGTCAAGCGCACGTACAACGACCGCGTGATCACGTCGGTACCGATCATGACCATGGGGCCCAAGCGGGCGCCGGTGATCGATCTGGACGAGCTGCTCATCAAGCAGGCTCACGTCTTCACCGAGTTGCGGGGCAACGCCGCGCTGGCCAAGGTCGGTCAGATCAAGGCCTTCCCGCAGAACGTCGAGGTGCCCGTCACCATTCCGATCGAGGACGGGCAGATGACGACGCTGCACTACTCGATCAGCGTGATCCCCAAGACCAGCTACAAGCCGCGGGAGGCGGACGACCGGATCGGGTACTTCCTGACCGTCTACAAGGACCTGACGAAGATGAGCCCGGACGGGCGCAACTTCGTGCGGTACGTCAACCGCTGGAACCTCCAGAAGCGGGACGCGACCCTTCCCATGAGCCCGCCCGCCGATCCGATCGTGTTCTACATCGAGCACACGGTCCCGGTGCGGTACCGGCGTTACGTGCGTGAGGGCATCCTGGAGTGGAACAAGGCCTTTGAAAAGTGCGGCATCCTCGACGCGATCGAGGTCCGCCAGCAGGATGCCCGCACCGGGGCCTTCATGGACATCGATCCCGAGGACGTCCGCTACAACTTCTTCCGGTGGATCTCCTCCGAGACGCCGTTCGCCATGGGTCCCAGCCGTGTCAACCCCGAGACGGGCGAGATCCTCGACGCCGACATCATCTTCGACGACTCGATGCTCAAGTACTACGCGCTGCGATACGAGCGTCTGATCGCAGCCTACGGCTTCGACGGCGTCGATCCCCAGGCCCTGGAGTGGATCGCCGACCGGCCCCTGTGGAACCCGCTCACCGGCCACGGCAGGCTCGATCCCGCTTCCGAAACGAGGCGGGCCGACACGCCGGGGCCACATGCGTCAGAGCCCGTCGAGCCGTCCGGGGTCGACGACGACGACGTGGACCTGCTCACCCACGTGGTGCAGCAGAACCGTTACTGCGGCTACGCCGTGGGCAAGGCGATGCAGATGCGCACGGCTCAACTGGCCATGCGTCTGCTTCGCGACGAGCTTTACGTCTCCGCCGGTGAGGCCGTGCCGACAATGGACGGCGTTCCGGAAGAGTATCTCGGCGCCATTCTCAGGGAGATCGTGATGCACGAGGTCGGCCACACGCTCGGCCTGCGTCACAACTTCAAGGCCAGCGCCTGGCTGACGCTCGACCAGTACGTCGTGCGCAGCGGTGAGGCAAACGTGGCGTCGGTCATGGACTACAACCCGATCTACGTGCCGACCCACCCGGAGGGGCCGCGCGGCGACTGGGTGACGCCCACCATCGGGCCCTACGACTACTGGGCGATCGAGCACGGGTACACGCTGGACGAGGAGCGCTGCACAGCGCTGCTGGAGCAGGTGGCCAGCCGTGAATTGCAGTACGCCACCGACGAGGACGCCCGCGGTCCCGATCCGCTTGTGGCCCGCTTTGACCTGGGGGCGGAGCCCCTCGACTGGGCCGAGACGCGGCTGGCTCTGGTCAGCGCGATGCGCGAGAGGCTGCTGGAACGGGCCGTCGAGGACGGCCAGAGCTGGTATCTGCTCCGACAGGCGTACGAGATCCTGCTCGCGGAGCACCTGGGGGCGCTGCGGGCCGCGGGCCGCTACGTCGGGGGCGTGCACATTCACCGAGACCACAAGGGTGATCCAAACGCCCGTGATCCGCTCGTTCCCACCGACGTCGCCAAGCAGCGCCGTGCCCTGCGCTTCCTCATCGACAAGGCGTTCGCCGACGACGCGTTTGACACCCGGCCGGAGGTGCTGCGCAAGCTGGCCGACGACAAGCACCACCACTGGGGCAACCAGGGCGGCTCGTCCGACGTGGCGTTCTCGGTGCACGATCGCGTGGCCCAGATCCGGAGCTTCGCCCTGCTGTACCTGCTGAATCCGGCCACGCTCACACGCGTGTACGACAACGAGCTGCGCACGCCGGCCGAGGAGGATGCCCTGACGCTTCCGGAGCTCATCAACGCCGTCGTCGACGCGATCTTCTCCGAGCTCGACGCGCCGCTTGACGACAAAGAGTTCACGAACCGCAAGCCGATGATCTCCAGCCTCCGCCGCAACCTCCAGAGCGGCACGACGGATCGGCTGATCGACCTGGCCATGGACGGCCGTCGACTGCCCAGACCGGTACAGACGCTGGCCCAGGGGCACCTGTGGGCGCTCAACGGCAAGCTCGACAAGATCCTCGATCAGGCGGCGACGGGCCAGGTGGACGAGTACACGCTGGTGCACCTCAGCGATCTCAAGGAGCGCATCAACAAGGCGCTCAACTCGGTGTACATGTCGGGCAAGCTGAGGCAGACGGTGAGCTTCAGCGGGATCGTGTTCGGGTTTTAGTTCGCGGTCGCGCGGCGGGTGTTTTCTCGTCCTGCCGTCGGCGTCCCGCCGGTCCAACCGCGGCATCCTTGCCGCGGACGGGTTTCGTCAATTGCCAGGCATCCTGCCTGGCAATTGAGCCCTCGCTTC
>JBFGEG010000023.1:0-42637 GCA_041580235.1 Phycisphaerales bacterium | reverse complement strand
TTGACACCGGGGATGTCGCGGTACCACTGGTCGAAGTTGGCCTCGCTGGTGAAGCCCTCGGTCGCGCCGGGGTCCAGCTGGCCCTCGACGCCGTCGATCAGCGGATCCCACAGCAGGTAGCAGATGGGCCGACCCAGGGCGTCCTCCCACTGGTTGTACGTGTACTTGTCGATTCGCGAGACGATCGTGCCGGTGCTGAGGAACACGGGCTTGCGATCCTCGCCGAGCAGGGGAGCGACCACGCCGATGGAGAGGCCGTCGGCCTCCTCGTCCTTGTTCCGCTCGAAGTCCTCGTGGCCCTCGGGCTCGTATCGCTCCTCGAAGTCGCGGATGACCGCGGTGAGCTCGATCGTCTCCGGTTCGGCCTGGGCGAAGACCGCACCGTCAGTCGCGAGGCAGGCCGCGAGCAGCGCCGAGCCGGTCAACGTTGTTCGGTACGCGGACATGTCTGGGTCTCTCACTTTGCAGTTGATGGAAGGCCTCCAGGTACTCAAGAGTATGATTCGCCATCCCCCGGCCCGCGTGGCGTGACCATGGGAATGGCGTGGATCCGACTTCTCGTGCGCCCGGGCAGATTGGGCGTTTCCGCCACGATCCGTCTGGGCAAGATGGTGAAGGCGGCGGCCGGTGACGCGGGTCAACCGCCGCGTCAGCGCTTCTTCCGCCCGCCGCGGCGGCGAGCGGGGGGGCGGCCGCGGGAGGGTCGCGGGGGCCTCCGTCCGGCTTCCTCGCACCGGTCGCAGTTGCCGCAGGGAGGCGGGTCCTCCTCGCCGAACCACTGGCGGATGAAGACGCTGCGGCACCCCTCGGTGTCGGCATACTCGGTCATGGACCGGAGTCTCTGGGCATCCTGGCGGCGCTCGATCTCGAAGCGGCCGGCGAGGTCCTGCGCCTCGGCCAGGAGCTCCTTGGCGCCGACCAGTGCGAGATAGCCCTTGCCCCGCTGTCGAACGACAAGACCACTCTCCTCGAGCTGCGTGCACAGCGACCTCGCCGTGGTGACGGGGACCTGGGCGGACAGCGCGAGCGTCTTGGGCTCGGCCGGCTTGCCCTCGTCGGCCCAGGCCGTCAGCGCCTTGGCGACACGCTTGAGCTGCGGCGGGCTGGGACGGCTCTTGTTCTGGAGGTACTCCTGGATCCTCAGGTCCGAGTGGTCGTAGAGCAGGATGCAGTGCGAGGGCCGGCCGTCGCGGCCGGCGCGGCCCGACTCCTGGGCATACTGCTCCAGCGAGGCCGGCACCTGGTAGTGGACGATGTAGCGGATGTCGGGCTTGTCGATCCCCATGCCGAAGGCGCTGGTCGCCACCATGACCATGCGGCGCCCCGACTTCATGTACTTGTTCTGGGCGCGAACACGCTCGTCGGTCTTCATGCCCCCGTGGTACCGGGCGGCGGAGATCCGTGCCTTGACCAGGGCGCCGTAGATCTCGTCGACCGCCTGCTTGGTCGCGCAGTAGACGATCCCCGGCCGGCGCAGCCGCTTGAGCAGGTGTCCGGCCCGTCCGATCTTGTGCCCCCCCGGGACGATGTCGACGGCCAGCCTCAGGTTGGGCCGGTGGGGCGGGGCGATGACGACCATGGGGTCGCGCAGCTTCAGGCGGGCGGCGATGTCGTCACGCACGCGTGGCGTAGCGGTCGCCGTCAGGGCGAGCACCTGGGGGATCTCCAGGCCCTCCCGTTCCAGGCCGATCCGCAGATAAGACGGCCGGAAGTCGTGGCCCCACTCCGAGATGCAGTGTGCTTCGTCCACGCACAGCAGGCGCGGCTTCGCTTGCTTGAGAACCGGCCGCGCGTCCTTCGACTCGAGCGTCTCGGGCGTGGTCAGGACGATAAGCGAGCCGCCTTCCCCGATTCGGGACAGGTTCTCGCGCCGCTCGGCGGCGCGCAGCGTGCTGTCCAGACGCACCACCGGCACGCCTCTTCTGCGCAACGCGCTCTCCTGGTCCTGCATGAGGGCGATGAGCGGAGAGACGACGACCGTCGGCCGATCGAAGAGAACCGCCGGCACCTGGTAGATCAGCGATTTGCCGAAGCCCGTGGGCAAAACGGTCATCACGTCGCGGCCCGCGAGCACCGCTTCGATCGCGCGTACCTGCTCGGGACGCAACGAGCGGATTCTGAAACGCCGTTGCGCGACCTGCCGCGCCCCTTCGAGTGTGGCGGACGGCTTTCCTGCGCCTTCTCCTCGCCCGCGTCCCCGACCACGCCGCCCACGCCCCCCACGACCCCCACGACCACGCCGCGACGGACTTCGCTCCTCGGCGGCCGCGGCATCGTCGCGCGCAGCGGTGCCCGTCTTGCGGCTGCGCTTCGGTCGGCGCTTCGTGGGGGTGGAACGTCCTGCCACCGTCGTCGTCCTTCGCTCCTGTATACCACGTCTCCGCTGAACGTGCCCGCCGAATCCGTACGATCAGCAGCCACGGCACGCTCACTCGGGCAGTACGAGATCGGCGCAAAACGGCTCGCGATGCGGTGTGACGGAGCGGCGCCGCTGACTCTGACGATCATTCGGGCGGAGTTCAGCCGCCCTCGGCCAGCGCCGTCTTGAGCGGGTCGAGGTACGTGTCAAACGCCTTGTACCGCGCCACGGAACTGGAATAGATCGGCCGGGTCACCTGGTCGTAGCTGGCGGTCTGGACGCGACGCTTCCTCTCGTGGAACCGCAGGCACCGGTCGTCCCAGTCGAGACCGCAGAACTCCAGCAGCCGCCTCGTCGTCGGCTCCGGCTCCGCCACCATCGTCTCGTAGGTGACCTCGAGTATGGGAATGTCCAGGACGTCGCGCCAGTGGGCCATGAGCCGCTCATAGGCACCGTAGGCGTGGCCGAGGTTCGCCAGGTCCGTCGCGTACGGATGCATCGTCGGCGATAGGGGCTGCACGAAGCAGGACCAGCACGTGTCCAGGGGATGACGCCGGCAATGGATGATCCGCGCCTGCGGCAGGAGCACGGCGAGCATGCCGACGTGCCGGTAGTTGTGCAGCAGCTTGTCGGCGATTCGCTTCGCGGCGCGATCGAAGACCCTGAGGCGATCGAGGTAGGCCCGGCTGAGCATGTCCACGTCCGCCTGGTCGAGGTCCCTGATGCACGCCGGGTAGCCCTGGATGGATCCGATCTCGATCGACATCGACGTGATGATCTCGTGCATGGCCGGGATCTCGCCCGCCCCCGCCACGTCGGGATGAGCGTCGAGGATCGTCTCCACCAGCGTCGAGCCGCACCGCGGCATGCCGACGACGAAGATCGGCAGCGAGGTGTCGTGGCTCGCGCGGGGCAGGGCGGCGAAGGTCTCGGGCGAGAACGTCTCGATGAGCTCGTCGATCTCGCGCGCGTGGTTCTCCGGGCTGAAGTGCGAGGGAACGGCCGTGTTGCCCCGCTCGTACGCCGCGAAGGCCTCGTCGTAGCGCCCGGTCCGCTCGTACGCCTGCCCCAGCAGCAGGCACAGATGCGTCAGCAGGTAGCCCTGAACGTCGCCCTTCTCGAGGTGGCGGACGGCCAGCTCGATCAGCTCGTCGTACTTGCGATCGTGCAGGTCCAGGCGAGCCTGGATGACCGCCATCGTCGGCGTCTCGTTGCCGGCGTCGAAGAACGGCTGCAGCAGTGCGCGGGCCTCGCGGTGCTGGCTCGCCTTCTCGTACGTGTCCGCCTTGCCGGCGATGGCGTGGGGCTGACGGGGCTCGCGACGCAGCACCTTGTCGTAGCGGGCGACCGCGTCATCGTACCGCCCCTTCAGGGTCAGGATCTCGCCCAGGATCACATGGGCTCTGTACTCTCTGGGGCGCAAGGCAACCGCTCTCTGCATGTAGGACTCCGCCTCGTCGAGCGCGTTCCGCGCCACCGAGATCTGCCCCAGCATGGACAGCGCGTGGTAGTTCCTCTTGTCGCGGTCGAGGATCTGCTGGCAGAGTCTGGCCGCGGTCGCCATGTCGTTGGCGGCGAAGGCGCTCTGCGCCTGCCTCCACAGGACTTCGCTCTGCATCGTGCCCATCGGACTCGGTCTACTTCGCCGTCAGCTTCAGCCAGCAGCCGAAGGCCATGACGGCAATCCCTCCCAGGAGCATGCTTCGCGGCGCAACGTGGATTCCCGCCGGGTTGCCCGCCCCGAGGGCAAATCTCATAAAGACGGCAAAGAGGCACGCGGCGGCGCCCAGGACACCGCAGATGGTGCCCAGCAGGTCGATTTTGTCCCTGAGAGGAGTCATCCGGTCCTGTCCGGCGAGCTTAGCACCTTTGCCGCGCCGGTGCAGAGCCGCGCGTAGTCGTCGGGCGTGTTGACGTTGGCCAGATTCGCCGCGTCGTCGCGGCTGACGTCGATGACCTGCGGGCCGAGACCGCGCATCAGCTCGTGCAGGACGCGGTCATCGCGATCAAGGGCCGACCGCACGGCGTCCAGCGC
This sequence comes from Phycisphaerales bacterium, assembly GCA_041580235.1. Taxonomy (GTDB): domain Bacteria; phylum Planctomycetota; class Phycisphaerae; order Phycisphaerales; family SM1A02; genus JADFOJ01. The sequence continues at coordinate 38,243 of JBFGEG010000023.1, read as the reverse complement.
GGTGGCGGCGATCCGAGCCGGCAGAGGCCAGAAGTCCTCCTCGCCGTCGACGCGAAGCACCGTCGCCGGCGCTTCCGTAACGACCGCGAGCCGCCGGAGAATGACCGGCGTGATCAGCGGCACATCACAGGGGCAGACCAGGTACTGCTCGTCGAGACCGCTGGCCAGTAACGCCTCGATTCCGCCCAGCGGACCGTGCCCGGCACGCAGATCGTCGATCCGCTTCAGGCCCAGGTCGGCGTCGCCGAGGACCACGACGTTTCTGCACACGTGCGACAACGCGCTGACGACCGCCTCGATCATGGTCCGTCCCCCCGGCAGCTCCAGGGCGTGCTTGGGCCGGCCCATCCGCCGGCTCGACCCGCCGGCGAGCACGGCCCCGGTGAGCTCAAACCTCGCCGGCAACGCCATGGTGCACTTCGATCGTCTCGCCGGCGCGGATCTCGCCCGTGGTGATCACCTTCGTGTAGGCGCCGCACCGGCCGATGACGACCTCCTTGAGCCGCGGGTCGATGGCATCGAGCACGAAGCAGGGCTTGCGCAGCTTGGTGCATTCCAGCTCCACGCCGCCGGACAGCCGCAGGCGGTCGCCGGGCGACAGCTCGTCGACGCCCAGGCCGCAGACCGTCAGGTTCTCGCCAAGGGCACCGGGGCCCACGTCGAACCCCTCGTCCCGCAGGTCGTGCAGATCCTCGAGGTCCAGAATGCTGATCGCCTGCAGCGGCGTGTTGTGCTTCTCGTGATCGTGCGCGTCACGGTCAATGCCCGCGGTGGTCACGCGCCCCACCTCGATGGGAAGCTTGGGGATCCCGCCGGGGGAGATGTTGACGGAGACAACGGTCGGTCGGGCATCGCTCATGGCAGGACATGATATTCTGCCCCCACGATGACGTATTCACTGCAGTCGAAGAAGGCACTGGTTTGCGGCAGCACGCAGGGAATCGGCCGGGCGTGCGCGATCGAGCTCGCGCGGCAGGGGGCCGAGGTCACGCTGATGGCCCGCCACCAGGGAGGGCTGGAGAAGACCCGATCGGAGCTGCCCGCCGACCACGGGCAGACTCACGGCGCGATCATCGCCGACTTCGACGACTGGCAGCTGGTCCGCGCCCGCGCGGCCGAGCACGTCGAGGCCTTCGGACCCGTCCACATCCTGCTCAACAACACGGGCGGGCCCCCCGCCGGTCCCCTCTTCGAGGCGACCACGGAGGAGCTCCTGGCCGCGTTCACCAAGCACGTGGTCTGCAACGAGGTCCTGGTCCAGACGGTCGCGTCGGGCATGCGTGACGAGGGCTACGGCCGCGTGATCAACATCATCTCGACGTCGGTCATCCAGCCCATCCGGGGCCTCGGCGTCTCCAACGTGACACGCGGGGCCGTCGCCAACTGGGCGCGGACCCTTGCGGGCGAGCTGGGCCCGTTCGGAATCACGGTCAACAACATCCTGCCGGGCTACACGCGAACGGCGCGGCTGGACTCCCTGATCAAGGGGCGCGCTGACCGGGCGGGCACGACGAGCCAGGAGATCGAGCAGCAGATGGTCGCCCACGTTCCCCTCGGCCGCTTCGCGACACCCGAGGAGATCGGCACCGTGGCCGCGTTCCTGGCCTCGCCGGCCGCGAGCTACCTCAACGGCGTCAACCTTCCGATCGATGGTGGGCGATTGGCGGTGCAGTGAGCAAGGGCCAGGGCTTAGGGGTCAAGAGCCAGGGACCCACTGGGGCAAGCCTGTTCCAGGGACGCAGGCTAATCCCGAGCGAAGCGAGGGCTCAATGGCCAGGCAGGATGCCTGGCGATTGACAAAACCAGTCCGCGGCATGGATGCCGCGGTTGGACCGGCAGGACGCCGACAGCAGTAGAAAAAACACCCGCCGCGCAATGATCCAGGTCACAAACTACATCAACGGAGAATTCGTCGAGCCTGTCGGGGGCGGGTACTTCGACGACATCGATCCGGCGACCGGGCAGGTGTGCGGGCAGGTGCCCGACAGCGACGGGCAGGACGTCGACCGGGCCGTCCAGGCCGCGAAGCACGCCTTCCGAGAATGGTCGGCAACGCCGGCGGCCCGGCGGAGCCGTCTGCTGCTCCGGGTCGCCGAGCTGATTGAAGGGGACCTCGACAACCTCGCCCGCCTCGAGTCGATCGACACCGGAAAGCCGCTGAAGGTGGCCCGCACCGTGGACATTCCACGGGCGGTGGAGAACTTCCGGTTTTTTGCCACCGCCATCCTGCACACGAAGAGCGAGGCCCATCAGACCGACACGTCCGCCCTGAACGTGACCCTGCGCGCGCCGCGGGGCGTGGCCGGCTTGATCTCGCCGTGGAACCTCCCGCTGTATTTGTTCAGCTGGAAGGTGGCGCCGGCCCTGGCCACCGGGAACACCGCGGTGGGCAAGCCGTCGGAGCTCACGCCCCTGACTGCACACCGGCTGGCCGAGCTGTGCACGGAGGCGGGCCTGCCGCCGGGGGTGCTCAACATCGTGCACGGCTACGGTGAAAAGGTCGGTGCGGCCATCGTCGCCCACCCCGAGGTGCCGACCATCTCCTTCACCGGCGGAACCGACACCGGGGCCCAGATCGCTCGCACCGGCGGCCCGATGTTCAAGCGTATGGCGCTGGAGTGCGGCGGTAAGAACCCGACGATCGTCTTCGCCGACGCGGACCTCGAGGCAGCACTGCCGACGAGCGTCCTCGCCGCCTTCGCCAACCAGGGTGAGATCTGCCTGTGCGGCTCGCGTCTGTTCGTCGAGGCGTCGATCCACGACCGCTTCGTCGGGTGCTTCGTCGAGCGCGCCGGCAGGCTCCGCGTCGGGGACCCGCTCGAGGACGACACCGACCTCGGCGCTCTGATTTCCAATGAGCACAAGATCAAGGTCGAGTCGTACGTGGATCTGGCCCGGAAGGAAGGCGGCACGATCCGCTGCGGCGGCGTATCTCCACCGGCGGATCGGGTCGGCCCTCGATGTGCCGGCGGCGTCTTTCTGGAGCCGACGGTGGTCACCGGGCTCGACGCCGGCTGCCGCACCACCACCGAGGAGATCTTCGGCCCCGTGGTCACGATCACGCCCTTCACCGATCAGGGTCAGGCGATCGAGATGGCCAACGGCACGCCCTACGGACTGTCGGCATCGGTGTGGACGAAGGACCTCGACCGTGCCCATCGTGTTGCCGCGTCGCTGCAGTGCGGCACGGTCTGGGTGAACTGCTGGCTCCTGCGTGACCTGCGTGTCCCCTTCGGGGGCATGAAGAGGAGCGGCCTCGGCCGCGAGGGCGGTGACGAGGCCCTGCGATTCTTCACGGAGCCCAAGAACGTGTGCATCAAGCTCGAGGAGTGACCATGTCCGCTGATGACGCCCCCCTGATGAGCCGGCGCGCCCCGGAGCCCGTGGGAGACTACCCCCACGCGAAACGCGTGGGCAACCTGCTGTTTCTTTCGGGCGTCGGCCCCCGCCGCCGCGGCAGCGCCGAGATTCCCGCGGGCATCGAGGCGCAGTGCCGGTCGTGCTTCGACAACGTGCGGGCGGTGGTCGAGGACGCCGGATCCAGCTGGGACCGGATCGTCGACGTGGTCGTGTTCCTGACGGACATGAAAAAGGACTTTTCCGCGTTCAACACGCTCTACGCGGAGTACTTCGCCGGCGACGGCAAGCCCAACCCCACACGTACGACCATCGAGGTCGGGGCACTGCCCACGCCCATCGCGGTGGAGCTCAAGGTCGTGGCGACGGTCCAGGACAGGACCGGGTGAGAGACGGCCCGGCCGCGACCGCCGAAATGGCATGTCCCGGCCCGTCGGTCGCCGGGGGCGGCACGTGAGGGGGGCCTCACGGCCCCGCCAGGCCGCGGGGGGGGCTGGTCCGGGCTTTGCGGCGAATGGTCCAGGGCGGGACCGTGTCCTGCTCGGGGAAAGACCATGCGACGGAAAAACTCTGAGACGACGAAACTCCGCAATCCATGGCTCGTCGCCGCGTGGCCCGGCATGGGCAGCGTCGCGACGATCGCCGGCACGTACCTGGCCGAGGTGCTGAAGCTCGAGCCGGCGGGAATGATCCCGCCGGGCCAGTTCTTCACGATCGACCGCGTGGACGTGCAGAGCGGTATTGCGCGCTCGGGCGCGCTGCCGCGGAGCATGTTCTTCGTCTGGCGGGACCCCGACGGCAAGCGGGACCTGATCATTTTTCTCGGGGAGGCCCAGCCCGCGACCGGGGGCTTCACGATGTGTCAGCGCATCATGGAGTATGCGGCCCGGCGCGGCGTGAAACGCGTCGTCACGTTCGCAGCCATGGGAACGCAGCTTCTCCCGTCGGACGACCCCCGCGTGTTCGGGGCGGTGACTGCCCCGGAGCTGCTCGGCGAGCTTCGCGCCAGCGACGTCGATCTGCTGCAGGAAGGCCAGGTCGGCGGTCTCAACGGTGCTCTGCTCGCCGCCGCCGCGGAGCACGGCGTGCCCGCGATGTGCCTGCTTGGTGAATTTCCTGCCTACGCGGCCAACGTCCCGAACCCCCGGGCAGCGCTGGCCGTGCTGCAGGCGTTCTCCGCGCTGGCCGGACTCGAGATCGATCTGTCGGTGCTGGCGGGCCGCGCCGACCAGATGGATGCTCAGCTCACGCACCTGCTGGAGAAGCTCCAGCGGGGCGCTGGCATCGAGGGCAACGGCAACGGCGAGAGCGAGGAGCCGGCCTCCGAGTCAGAGGACCGGCCTGTGCTGGACATCGTGACGCGGCGGCACATCGAGGACCTCTTCGGGGCCGCCACCGAGGATCGCGGCCGCGCCGTCGAGCTCAAGCAGGAGCTCGATCGCCTCGGCGTCTTCGAGCAGTACGAGGACCGCTTCCTCGACCTGTTTCGGCATTGACCGATCCGGCGGCGGTTTGACCGCCCGTGTGCAATCGCGGCGGACAAGCGGCCCCCGGCACCCCGTGGCCCTCCGGGCCGGCACTCGCTCCCGTACGGACCGCCGTCAGATTCAGAGCGGACGCACTCGGCGACTATCCGCCGGCGGGCGTGTCCGTCTCGGCCCGCTGCTGCTCCAGCATCTCCACGGCCTTGCGCTTCGACTGCCCGATGAGGCCCTTGACGACCTTGCCCGGCAGCACGAACGTGCCGACGCCCGAGTCCAGGCCGCCGCCGCGCATGAAACGCATCAGGCTGCCGAACCCGGAACCGCTGCCGGCGTCATCCCGGGTGGACGGGGCCAGCGTCACGAGCACGCCGACCACGTCCCCGCCCGACGAGAAGACGGGCAGGCCGTAGCTGGAGACGCTCCCGTCCACGATCCACGCCTTGCGCGGCTTGCGGATGGCACCGCTGATGCGGGCGGTCGCCAGAAACGGCGCGTAGTCGTAGCCCTTCTTGAGGCGGCTGACCGCAAGGACCTCGTCGCCGATCGCGGCCGAGGCAGTCTCGTCGAAGCTGATGAAGTCCGGCATGCGATCGCCCAGATCCTGCACCTGGAGAAACGCCAGGTCGAGCTTCGTGTCCTTGGCAACGAGAAACGCCGGATACTCCTTCTCTTCGTTGCCGAAGATGATCTGGAAGTCAGTCGGCGTCATCTTGATGTCCATGGAGGCGGCCATGGGGTTGCCGGAGAGCGCCTCCTTGATGCGGTCGGACGAGATCTCGGCGTTGGAGATCATGACCAGACCGCTGTCATCGACCACGACGCCCGCCAGCTCCGATCGCGATTCCTCGTTCTGCGCCTGGCCCATCATCATGACCTCCATCTTGATGACGACCTTGACCGTCACGATGGCGGGGGCGGCGGCTTCGAGGACGCCCGCACGGTCCGACGGGCTCTGGGCCGACGCGAGCCCCGGCATCGCACCGACGGCGGCAAGCAGCCCCCAGCACAGGTTTGTCTTGCAGACATGGTTCATGGCTTGTGTTTCTCCGACCATACGGGTTCGATGAAAATGAAGTGCGTGCGGTGCCCCCGCTGCAGGAAGATCTCCACGACGCGGGGCTGCCGCTGGAGGACGTCGGCCATGGCGGCCTCGAATTCCTTGATGGTCCCTACCTCGCGGCCGCCGATACGCATCACGAGATCGTTGATTCGAAGTCCGGCGATGTGCGCCCAGCCGCCGTTGATCGCCTCCACCACGAGCAGGCCGCGCTGGTCCTTCTCGAACTTGTGCTCGATGCGGTCCATGAACGTGATCTCGCGGACGGTGAACTCGAAGTCGTCCTGCTTTCTCTTCTTGGCGTTGAAGGACGGCGCAGGCGTCTCCTCCATCTCGACCGTGATCGCGCGGGCGTCGCCGTCCCGGACAACCGTGAATTCGACCTCGTCGCCGATGGAGAAGTCCTCGATGGCGAGGCGAAGATCCTGGGCGTCCTGCTCCCGGTAGGACTCGAGCGGCTCGCCGTCGAGCGCCACGATCACGTCACCCGTCCGCAGCCCCGCCTTGTGGGCCTCGGTCCAGGGGAACACCTCGGTGACGCGGAACCCGCGGGTGCCCTCGAGCCCAAGCGCTGCGGCCACCCCCGGCAGCATGACCTGGCTCTTGATGCCGAGCCACGCCTTTGGCAGCTCACCGCCGCGGGGCGAGTCCTCGTCCTGAGCGATCTCCACCAGGGCCAGCACGCTCTCGTCGTCGCGGAAAAACTCGATGGCCACGTCGGCCTGTGACCGCTGCTCATCCGAGGCGAGCCGCTCGTACGCGGCGCGCAGCGCGTCGACGTCCGGCGTGTCGACACCGCCAAAGGAGACGATGATGTCGCCGGCGCGGATCGGCGGCCGTGCGTCCTCGACGGGGTAGCCGGGGCGGATGCCGGTGACCAGCACGCCCTCGGTGGTGGGGAACCGCCGGGCGAGGGCCATCGGTCCGGTGATCTCGCGGACCGTGAGCCCGAGCTCCCGCAGCTCGTCCTGCTCACCGAGGAACTTCTCCATGGGAGCGATGGTGGCGGTGGTCTCGTGCGGCTCGCCGTCACGCAGGTAGCCGATGGTCACCGCCCTGCCCGCAACCATCTCCGCCACCGCCAGGTAGAACCGGGGCACCTCCTCGAAGAACCGCGCATCCACGGGTGTCTCGTCAAGGCTGAGGATCACGTCGCCGGCCCGCAGACCCGCTTGATCGGCCGGTGACGACGGCACCACCGAGGACACGAGCGCTCCGCGGTTCCGGCCGATCTTCTCCACCGGCAGCACCGCGACCCCCAGCCACCCTCGGCGGACCTCGCCGAAGGTCAGCACCTGGTTCAGGACGCTGGCCGCGAGGTTCGACGGAATCGCGAATCCCACGCCCGCCCCTCCCAGCTCGTTGATCCCGACGACCTCGCCACGCAGGTTCACGAGCGGCCCCCCCGAGTTGCCCGGCAGGATCAGCGCATCGTGCTGGATCCAGCGTGTGAAAATCCCTGTCTTCTCGCCGGCGCCGAGATCCATGTCGGTCATCTCGGTGCCCGTGAAGTCCGTGAAGACCCGCTTCGGATTGGACACCACGCCCAGGGTAAGCGACGACGACAGCGTGAGCGGGTTGCCCATGGCCAGCACGTAGTCACCGACCTGCAGCGCATCGGAGTCTCCGAGCGTGGCGAAGGGCAACGGCACCGTCGGGTTGGAGCGCTGCTCGAGCCGCAGCTTGAGCACGCTGAGGTCCGTCAGGGGGTCGTGGGCCACAACGTCGGCGTCGATCCGCTCGCCGTCGGGCAGCGTGCACGTGATCCGGGTGGTGTGGCCTGCGACGTGGAAGTTGGTCAGGACATGGCCGGCGGCGCTGATGATCACGCCGCTTCCCGCGGCTGGGAAACGCCGGGTGCGACCCCCCAGGTAGCTCCGGCCCACGACGGCGATGTTGACCAGCGCCGGGTACACCTTGGACCGGGCGAAGTCGACGTCGCGGCGGAGGGCATCGCCGGCCACGCTCTGGGCCCGGACGGACCCGGTCAGCAGCAGCAGCACGATGGCCACGGCCCGGATTGAAGACGTTGTCAGCATGCGTGCCCTTCCCTTCCGTGAATGATAGTCCGCGCTTCCAACCGCCCGGCAGAACAAAAACCCCCGAGCTCGACGAGCTCGGGGGTGTCGTTTATCGGAAGACAACAACGCGTCGGCTTTACGGGCAGGCGCCCCAGAGGCCGATGATCGCGAGGAACTCCTCGATGCCCACGCCGGCGGGCGGATCGACGAAGTCGCAGTCGACGCCGGACTGGCCCCACGTGCCGAGCACGGCCAGGAAGTCCTCGATGCCGATGACGCCGTCGCCGTTGCCGCAGTCCTCCGGGCAGTCCACGAGCACGTCGGACGGACCCTTGGTGTTGAAGCTCACCGACGGCGGCGAACCGGAGCGGTACAGACCGAGGGTCGCGCTGACATCCTGCGGCGGGCTGTCGGCGTCGAAGCGGAAGTTATAGAGCGTTCCCCACCGCAGGGCGTTGGCCAGCGCGTTCTCCGCCTCGGTCTGGGTGGACCAGGTGATCGAGCCCGCTCCGCTGGTGACGGCCCAGTCCGTGCCGTCGTAGTTGACGGCGCCCGGCCCGCCGTCGCCCGAGTGATAGTCCACGTCGTGGAAGCCCACGTTGGTGAGCGTCACGTTGGCGCCGACGGGAATCTCGAGCATGTAGGCCGACCGGTGGCTGTTGAGGTTCTGGATGGCGTACTCGTAGTGCCAGGTGCCGTCGCCGTTGTCGCTCACCTTGTAGGCGGCGATGAACAGGCCGTCGTCGGGGACCTGCACGTTGGCGCTGAAGACGTCGAAGTCCGGCTGGTCCACGCCGTTGCCGTGGCTCTTCCAGGCGGTAATCGCGGGCCGCTGGAACTGGGTCGTCTGGCCGCCGACGAAGCCCATGTTGTAGTTCGGGGCCGCGCTGATCGAGACCATCCGGTACGAGGCGTTGTTGTTCTGGTTGCCGGCGGCCGAGTCGTCGAGGGCGACGTACTGGCCCTCGATGAAGTAGATCGCGTCGGCGTGACCGAGATCCGCGTTGTGGGCCTGGAGCCGCATGTAGGCCAGGTCGCCGGTGTTGCCCTGGTCGCCGTTGGCGGGCGTCCAGGTGAACTCGCCGGTGTGGGCGTTGACCTGCCACTTGGGGCCCAGCAGGTTCTGGCTGCCGTTGCGGGGCGCCGAGTAGGGGTCCTGGCAGCCGGGGGCCAGGAAGCTGAGGCACCCGCCCTGGCCGGGACAGCCCGAATCACAGGCGCTGGGGATCTGCAGGGCGCAGAAGCTGTGCTTGAGCCAGGACTGGCCGATCTGCTCGAACCGGCCGTCCTCGAGCTTGAACAGGTTCTGCCCGATCACGGGGTGGTTGACGCCGTTCTGGATCCAGTTGAGGTTCGTGGTTCCGACGTTGACCGACGTCGTGCCGATCGAGTACGCCGTGATGTCGCCAAGCGTGCCCCACTTGGTGACCTGATGCAGGACGCACAGGGAGACATCGGCCTGGGCGTGGACCTTGACGGCCGGTACGCCGGCCACCATCGCACACACCAGAAGGCGCCAGGCCTTGGGTCCGAGATCATTCATGACAGTTCTTCTCCACGGGTTCGGGGGACGTTCCGCGATAATACGCACGGGTGAGACAGGTTCCTAGGGACAAGTTCCCCAGTTGCCGATCAGGGCCAAAAAGTCGGTGATGCCGACGGTTCCGTCGTCGTCGAGGTCGGCGGGATGCCCCGGATTGGGCCCCCACGCCGCGATGAGGGCCTCCAGGTCCGAGAGATTCACCGCTCCGTCGCGGTCGATGTCCGCCGGGCAGGGCGCCGAAAACTCGTAAGCCCCAAGATCGACGATGCTTAGGCCGTCTCCGTCACCGTCGGCCTGCCTGGGGTTGCCGTCGAGGTCGAGCGCGTCGTGGGCATCGAACGCGGGGTCCCCCGCGTCAATGCACGCCGAACCCGCCCGCAGGCGGTACTCGCCTCCCGCAGGGTCCGCGAAGGACGGGTCGTCGTCCATGTTGGTCCCGCCCGGCCAGCCCCCCTGCACGCTGCAGTAGCTCACCGACGCCGGGGTCATCCCGTCGTCCGTGATCTGTTCGGGTGCATTGCCCCAGACGATGCAGTGGCTCAGCGCCGGGCTGCCGATGACGTTCTCGTTGTTGACGCCGCCCCCTCGGACGGCCGTGTTGGCGGCGAACGTGCAGTGGCTCACCTCGGGGCTGCTGGAGAAGTCGTTGTACATCCCGCCACCCCAGGCGCTGGCGAGGTTGTCCGACAGCAGGCAGTTGGCGACGGTGGGGCTGCTCCAGAAGTTGTACATGCCCGCCCCGTAGGCGGCGACGTTGGCGGTGAAGGTGCAGTGCGTGATGACGGGGCCGGTCGCGTCGTCGCCGCCGCTCTCGTTGTACAGCCCGCCGCCGCCCCAGGTCGCGCTGTTGCCCACGAACACGCAGTGGGTGATGGTCGGGTTGCTCAGGTAGTTGCTCACTCCACCGCCCACGACAAAGCCTTCACCGGTGGCGGTGTTGTCGATGAACGTGCTGCCCGTGATCAGCGCATCGGACTCGACGTTGGAGACGCCGCCGCCGTTGTCGTTGATCGCAGCGTTGCCGGTGAACACGCAGTCGCTGATCACGGGCGAGGCATGGTTTCCGCTGTACACCCCGCCGCCGTTGAAGCCGATGTTGCGCGTGAAGCCGCAGCCGGTGATCAGGGGGCGCCCGCCGTCGTTCCAGATGGCGCCGCCGCCCTCGCCGGCGGTCGCGTCATTGCCCGTGAAGGTGCAGTTGGTGATGGTCGGGTTGGCCCGATCGTTGAACACCGCGCCGCCGGTGGCGGCGACGTTGTCGGTGAACGTGCAATCCTCGATGAGCGGCGCGCTGGGTCCCAAGTTCTCGTCGAAGCCGAACTTGTTGTAGATCGCCCCGGCGCGGCCCAGAAACGAGACGTTGGCCTCGAAGACGCACCCGTTGAGCGTGGGGCTGCTGGACGCGTTGACGATCGCGCCGCCTCCGGTGGTCTCCTGCTCGGCGGCGGTGTTGCCGACGAACGAGGTGTTGACGATCGTCGCGTTGCTGAGGTCGCGCAGGCACAGGGCCCCCGCGTACCGCGCCCCCGAGTTGCCGGCGAAGCTGCAACCGTTGATCGTCGGGCTGCTGCCGCCGGCATAGATCGCCCCGCCGTTGTCGAGGGCTCGGTTGTCGGTGAAGGTGCAGTCCGTCATGGTGAGGTCGCTGCCGGCCTTGAGCATCATGCCCGCCCCCTGGAAGGCCGCGAAGTTGGCGGTGATCGTGCAGGCGTGCAGGGCGGCCCGGCCGTTGAAGGCGATCACCCCGGCGCCGGTGCTGTCGAGGCTGATGCAGTCTCCGGCGTCGCACTGGCTCGTGTCCGTGCACGGTAATCCGGTGTTCGGGCCGCCGAAGCACAGGGCCGGCGGCCCGTCGCCGTCGGCGTTTCCGGCGGTGATGGTCACGCCGTCGAGGACCGTCGTCTCGTCGGTGTCGCTGGCGGTGACGACGTGGTAGCTGTTGTCGGCGTTGCCGGCGAAGGCCGGACCGTCGTCGCCGGCGAGGTCTCCCGTGAGGATCGTCACGTGCACCGCGACGTCGCGGGCGTCGGGGTCAAACGCGTTGACCCCCGCGTAGCCGCCGTAGAGACGCGCACCGCTGGTGAGCACGAAGGTCGCGTGGCGGTCGCCCGTGTGCACGGCGGCGTCCGGATCGAAGTCCGGCCGGTACAGGCCCCCCGCCACCCGGATCTCGTCCCCGGCCGTGGCCAGGGCCAGCGCCGACTGGAGCTCGGTGAAGGCCGTCGGCCAGCTCGTGCCGTCGCGGCCGGCCGTGGCGTCGTCATCGACGTACCACACCGTCTGGGCTGGACACGCGGTCGAGACCACCAGCAGCATGACCCCAGGCGTCAAGGAGTTGTGCCCGATGCGATGAATCAAGACGTGCGAGGAGAGGCCCCGGTGGCGTGGCCCGGAGCCAGAAGAAACCCTTCCCCCGCCCCACTATACGGGACACGGACGGGGCCGAAAGCGGCATCCTGCGGTTATTTTGCGCTTCCGGGGCGGGGAAGCACGGAAACCGAGCAGTGAACGGCACCCACGCGACGCTGGCTCTCGCCGCAGAGGACCGGGATCACACGCACGACCGGTCCCAGCTCGGCTTCGAAGGTCGCCGCCGCCGCCCGGTCGAGGGGTGCGTAAAAGCCGCCGTAGGCGGGCATGAGATACCGCGCCGGGTCGTGGATGCCGTTGACGGCGTTGAGGCTCAGCTCGGCGTCGGCGAGGCTCGGCACCCCCACCACCTTCCATCCCTGCTCCTCGAGCATCCCGTGCAGTGACCGCCGATCGGCGCGCCGCCGCGTCAACGACCGGAAGTAGCTGCGGGTGTGGCGATCGGGCGGAAGCTGATCCGGGGCGATCGCCGCCGCGGCCAGCGCGTCCATGGCGGCGAGGAACCGCTGGAAGTTGCCGATCGGCGAGTCGATCTCGTCGACGGCGAAGGCCTCGGCCATCGACAGCGGGAAGCTCCCGTCGGGGTTGGCTTGGGCGAACACACGCTGGTAGACGAGCTGCACCAGCTCGCCGTCGCGTCGCGCTTCCAGGTGCCCGCGGGCCGTTTCGGCCGCCACGGAATCCAGGACGCCGTGGGCGGCCAGGGCATCCACGCCGAGACCCGCGATGAGACGCAGCGCCGCGTCGGTGTCGTTGACGAAGGCGACGATTCGACCGTCGTGGACCCGAAGGCTCACGTCGTAGTCGATGTGAAACGACACCGACGGCACCACGACGCACCGGTCGACGCCGAGCTCGATGCGAAAGGCGTCGAGGACCTGCTCGGCGGTCAGTCCCAGGGCGGTGTTGCGGTAGACCTCGGCCTCGCCGAGGAGCAAAACGCGCTGCCCGGTGGCGGGATCCCGCACCGCCAGCAGGTTGCCGCCCTGGAACAGCAGCGGCGACTGGAACACCATGCGCCCGGTCGAGGCCACGCCGTTCATCACCAGCGACTCCCCGGGCACGAAGACCGAGCCGTCTTCGTGACGCGACGCGTAGCGGGGCACGATGGTGGCGGTCCGCGTGACGCCGGCCTCCCTGACGAACCCCGACTTGGCGTTGTCCTGGGCCCATTGCGCGACGGCCAGCGGCTGGGCAAGGAGTGTCAGGCGGCCGTCGCGGCGCAGCGGCCAGTGGCTGGTCAGGGTCACCAGCGTCTCGACGTGCTTCTGCTCGATGCCGGCCACAAGGTCCGCCTCGGGCAGGGCGCTCACGAGCTGGCGGGCCACGTCGAGGCAGCCGCCGGCGCCGGGGCCGCGCCAGTAGGTGCCGCGGGTCAGCTGCAGACGCAGCGCGTCGATCTGGTGGCGGCCGTCCTCGGTGGCCAGCTTGAAGCCCGGCCGGGTCGGTGTGAAACGGAAGCCCACGCGGCGCAGCTCAGGCTCGAGCTCCGCGGCGGTGCCGCCCTCGGCAAGCCGCTGGGCGACGAACCACACCACGCCGCGCGCCCCCGGCGAGACGCCCGGCAGCTCGAAGTGCTCCAGCAGGTCGAAGGGCAGCCCCACCGACCTGAGAAGCTGCATGCTGTCGTCGGCAACCACCGGCGGGCCCAGAAGCTCAACGACACGCGCGGTCGTGACGAGCAGGCCGTCACGGGCCAGGCCCTCGGCCACGATGCTCTCGGCCTCGCGTAGCTCGACGAGAGCCGTCTCGTCGGGCACCTGCACCGGCCAGGGGGTCATCGCGTCGTCGAGGATCGGCGCCCGGTAGCCGCGCAGCGGCGGACGCTGCTCGGCAAGCGACTGCCAGTAGAGCCGAACCGATTCCGCGAGCTCGAGGGTTCGCACCTCGACCGCGATGTCGCTTGCCCCCACGCCCGGCGGCGGCGTCGCGCCGCGGTCGCCTTCGCCGGGCAGGACACGGCGGTAGCGTTGCCGGTACGAGGAGCGGATGATCCGGTCCGCGAGCCGCCTGACGAACGGCTCCGGCAGGTCGAACGACCGCAGCGTCGAGCTGCCGACGACCTGGCCCAGGATGTTGTCGGCGACCTCCTGCTCGATGGAGACCTCGTCCCCGGCAGGATCGGGCGGGTCGCGCAGGTCGGTGCCCAGGAGGGCGTCGATTTCGCGGAGCAGCTCGCGTGTCTGCTCGCGATCCGGGGCGAGCGCCAGGGCGTTTTCAAGGTGCGTCCGTCCCTCGGCCAGCTCGCCGAGGGCGAAGTGGGCCCGCGCGACCAGCTCGTGGGTGCCCGCGTCGGGACGCAGCGCCAGCGCCTCGCCGAACTGCGCGATGCCGTCCCGGAGACGCCCGACCTGGCAGTAGGCGCCCGCGAGGTTCTCACGAGCTTCGACGAAGCCGGGGTCAAGCTCGACGGCGCGCTCGAAGCGGGCGATGGCGTCGTCGAAGCGTCCCCGCACCGATTCGAGGACGCCGTAGTTGAACCAGATGCCGGACCGGTCCGGGTCCGCCTCCAGCGCCTGGTCGAAGGCCCGCCCGGCTTCGTCGAACGCGCCGCGGCCGGCGAGGGTCCGACCGAGGTGGACCAGGGCCTCCACCTGGCCCGGCGCGCGATCGATCGAGATGCGGTACATGGCCGCGGCGTCGTCGGGACGGCCGCGCGAGCCGTAGAAATCCCCGAGCTCCAGCGGCAACGCGGCATCTTCCGGAAGCCGATCCACGGCGATCCGCATGTGCGTCTCGTAGTCGTCGAGGTCTCCCTTGAGCAGGTGAAGACGGGCGATGGTGGCCTCGTCGTAAGGGTTCGCGATCAGCGCCAGCCGTGATGCCCGCCCCACGTGCCGTAACGCCCGATCGACAAGAGACGACTCAACCCCCTCGCCACCCGCAGCGCGAGCCACCTGCCGGTAGGCGAGCAGGCCGGCGCGGCCGTGGTACTGAACGAGGCCGCTGTGGACCCCGAAGACCGCCACGCCCGCCATCACGAGGGCCAGGACGACGCCGGCCGGCCGGAGCCGCCCGGCCCGCTTCAGGGACCAGCCGTGCAGGCCGAGGTCACGCTTGTAGATCAGCCGCAGGGCCTTGAGGGTGAGGTAAGAAAGGATGGCGGCGAGCCCCAGCGCAAAGAGCAGCGGGATCATGCCGTAAAGACCGCGGAAAGCGAGCATGGCCAGGACAAACGCAACACAGAGCACCGCCTGCTCGCCCAGGGTGTATTCGCCGATACGCTCGGACCGTCCCTTGAAGAGAGCGGCGACGACCAGCGATCCGGCCGTCAGAATCGAGACGACACGCCAGTCGAGGTCGCCGTCGTACCACATCAGCAGGCTGTAGCCGGCGAAGAGGAAGACGGCGATGAGCAGCCACGACGGCAGGGCTCGCGCGAGGGCCGCCAGCCGGGCCGCGTTCCCGGTCCCGCCCGCCCGGCGTCTCACGAGCATGGACGGGACGCCGACCCCGAAGTAGAGCGCGTCGTTGGGGCAGACGCTCACGCAGTCGAGGCACTTCATGCAGCCGGGGTCGACGACCATCCCGTAGTCGCGGACCTCCTGGTGCACACGCACGTTGGAGCTGCACACGGCAGTGCAGTGGCCGCAGCCCTCGCAGGCGTCGGTCACCCGGATGGAGCCGACGGCGAGCTGGTCGACGATCCCGTAGATCGCGCCGTACGGGCAGCCGTAGGTGCAGAACCCCTTCGCCCCGAGCAGGTAGATAATCACGAAGCCGCAGAACAGAAACGTGAGAATGGCGGGGATCCAGGACGGGAAGGTGGCCCAGAACGTCTCCGTCGTGAGGTGGACCTCGACGTTGCCCATGGGCATGTCGTGCAGCAGCCGGTACACGGCCGGGGCGATGAACATGTACACGAAGGCGAGCAGGGGAACGAGGCCGAGCACGCCGAGCCGGACGGGCTTTGGCTTGAGCTTGACCTTGCCCAGCAGCCAGCGGCACAGATCCTGCAGCGCGACCAGGTGGCACGCCCAGCCGCAGAACCATCGCCCCAGGACGAGCGTGCTCAGGATGGTCAGGGCGAAGAAAATCAGCCCGGCGTTGACGATGCTCCGCTTGGCGAACTCCATCGACTCCGAGGGCTCCAGCGGCGTCATCGTGGTCCCCGTCACGAGCCACTGGGCGATGTGAATCGCCAGGAGCAGATGGACGATGATCAGCACGACCGCCCGCCGCCGCCCCGACTTCGAGGGCCGGATCGTCGTCTTGTTTACGACCGGAAGTGCAACATCGGTCATCGCAGGTCTATCGTAGCGCACCGCCTGAGCGCCACTGGCCGCTTGTCTGCCCGTGCGGAGCAGCTCCGACGCAAGGGCGGGCGAGCCGCCCGGTGACACCCCTCCGTCGGCGATCAAGCGGGGGATCGCAGGATCGCGCGGACGGGGCTGGCGTCGAAGCCGGCGAGCTTGAGGGGCAGCGCGATGAGCTCGTAGGTGCCCTCCGGCACGCCGGCGAGGACAAGGCCTTCCAGGATCAGCATGTCGTTGGCCAGGAACCGGCGGTGGGCGGGCAGGTCCTTGCTGTCGGCGCTGTCGACGCTCGGCGTGTCCACGCCGACGAGGGTGACGCCGCGGGCGTGCAGGTGATCGACGAGCGCCGGCGCCAGCGCCGCGAAGTCGTCATTCCACCTCGTGGAATCGGGATAGGTCCCCGTGGCGATCAGGAGACGCTCGGTCGCGATGTCCGCGGTGATCTGTTCGGCCGCGACACGCGTTGCCCGCTGCGCATCGACGCGAACCACCTGGCAGGGGCCGAGACAGCGCTTCAGGTCCACCGCCTCGATCGACGGCGCGTCGGTCCCGTAATGGCTGGGAGCGTCGACATGCGCGCCCACGTGGACCGTGCTCCGCAGCGTGGACAGGGTGAGGGCATCACCGCGTCTCATGTCCATCAGCACCTCGCGGCTCGGCCCGGTGTCGCCCGGGAAGACCTTCAGGTCGTCGGTGATTGGAGGGCTGATGTCGTAGATCATGATCGCACCGGTCCCCACAGAATGCCCAGCACCAGCAGCGCCAGCGCGATCACGACGGTCCACACGACGGCGTGCAGCACGCGGCTCGCCCGGTCCGCCCGCCGCCGCGCCTCGGCGTAGGGAATCCGCGTGAAGCTCACCATGTTGTACAGCGGCGTGTACCACCGCGGCAGGAGCCGGTGGAGGACTCGCTCGGTCCTCTTCTTCATTCGAAAGGAGACCGAGGCCACGTCGTCGCGCATCTCGATGAAGTTGGCGATCGCCAGGTCGGCGATCGCGTCGGCGTTGACCTTTCGCGTCTTTTCGTACACTTCGAAGGCGGCCTCCCTGTCGTCGCCGTGCTCGCCGAGACAGTCGATCAGCGCCACGCAATCCTCGAAGCCCGCGTTGATGCCCTGGCCGTAGAAGGGCACGATGGCGTGGGCCGCGTCGCCCACGAGCACGACGTTGTCCTGGTGGTGCCACGGTGAGCATCGAACGGTCACCAGCGAGCCGATCGGGTTCCGCAGATAGTCCTCGACGAGACCGGGCATCAGCGGCACCGCGTCGGGGAAGTTCCTCTCGAAAAACGAGCGTAT
This sequence comes from Phycisphaerales bacterium, assembly GCA_041580235.1. Lineage (GTDB taxonomy): Bacteria > Planctomycetota > Phycisphaerae > Phycisphaerales > SM1A02 > JADFOJ01. The sequence continues at coordinate 20,855 of JBFGEG010000023.1, read as the reverse complement.
GTCTGCCTCGGTCCGGACCACGTCGAAGCTGTTGGGTCCCTCAAAGGGCCAGAACAGCGTGCACGTGAACGTCCGGTCACGGTTGGGCAGCGCGATCATCATGTAGCCGCCTCGCGGCCAGATGTGCAGCGCGTGCGGCTCCATGGCGAAGTCGCCGGCGGCCGTGGCGGGGATCGTGAGCTCCTTGTAGCCGTGCTGCAGATAGCTCTGGTGATAATTGAACCGGTCGGTGAGCTGCATCTGGCCGCGCACGGCGGAGAACGCACCATCGCATCCGATGACGACGTCGGTCTCGTGCTCCTCGGCGCGGCCGCCGGCGTCCCTGGCCATGGTCACCGCCGGCCGGTCGAGGTCGACGCCCAGGCACCGGTGCTCGAAGTGCAAGCGGACGTTGTCGTGGCGGTCGGCCCCGTCCAGCAGGGTGATGTTGAGCTGCCCCCGCGACACGGAATTGATGGCGTCGGCTGGGTTCTTGCTGTAGGGCTGGAAGGTCAGGCGTCCCTCGGGCGAGTGGATCATGCGACCGGGCATCGCGATCGCGTCGGCGAGAACGGCCTCGGCGAGCCCCGCCCGCTCGAGCCCGTGAATGCCCCGCGCCGACAGGGCCAGGTTGATGGAACGCCCGCCGATGAACCCCTTCGTGCGGGGATCGGGCCGCCGCTCGAAGACCGTGATGTCGTACCCGGCCTCGGCGAGCAGGCACGCCAGCAGCGCACCGGACAGGCCCGCCCCGACGATTGCCACTCTTGTGTCTGATTGACCCGCCACGCTGTGCGTCTATCGAACCCGTGCGTGCAGAGCCCGCACCCTAGAGCTCACCAAGGGCCGCGGCAAATCGCCAGGCCTCGTCGAACGTGTTGTAGAGCGGGACCGGCGCCACGCGGATGACGTCGGGCTCGCGGAAGTCGCAGACGACCTGCCGGTCCCCCAATGCCCGGTGCACCGCGCGCGGCTCGGCGCGGGCGAGGATCGAAAGCTGGCAGCCCTGAGCGGCGGGCTCTCGCGGCGTGATGACCTCCAGCCGGTCGTGGGGCGTCTGCTCGATCAGAAAACGCAGGAAGCCGGTGAGCATCTCGGACTTGCGGCGCAGCGCGTCCATGTTGGCCTCGTCAAAGATGTCCAGCGAGGCCCGCAGCGGCGCCAGAGAAAGAATGGGCGGGTTGCTCACCTGCCAGCCCGCGGCCCCGCCCTGCGGGATGAACTCAGTCTTGAGGTGCATCTGGAACCGCGTCTGGGGATCGTCGCCCCACCAGCCCGCGAAACGCGGCAGGTCCGGGTTGGCGCCGTGCCGCTCGTGGACGAAGCAGCCGGCCACCGCGCCGGGGCCGGCGTTGAGGTACTTGTACGAGCACCAGCAGGCGAAATCGACGTCCCAGTCGTGCAGACGCATGGGCACGTTGCCGGCGGCGTGGGCCAGGTCGTACCCGACCATGCAGCCCCGGGCCTTGGCGGCGGCGGTGATCCGGGCCATGTCGAAGACCTGGCCTGTGAAGTAGTTGACCCCCGACAGCCAGACCAGCGCGATCTCGTCGCCGTGCTCGGCGAGCGCGGCCTCGATGTCCTCGGTGCGAATCACGTGCTCGCCGTCCCGCGGCCGCACCTGGATGATGGATTCGTCGGGGTCGAGCCCGCGTGTGCGCAGGTGCGTGCGCACGGCGTACAGGTCCGACGGAAAGGCGGGGTGCTCAATGAGGACCTTGTGACGGCTCGACGTCGGCTGGAAGAACGTCACCATCATCAGGTGGATGTTCACGGTGAGGCTGTTCATCACCACGACCTCGCCGGAGCGGGCCCCCACGAGGCGGGCGCAGCTGTCTGAAAAAAGCTCGTGGTAGGGGAACCACGGCCGCCGTCCCCTGGCGTGGGCGGCCACGGCCATCGCCGCCCAGTCGTCGAGCTCCTGCTGAACCGCGTCGGGGACGGTCCGGGGCATCAGCCCCAGCGAGTTGCCGCAGAAGTAGATGACCGGGGTGCCATCGCTTCCCGTGGGGACGTGAAAGCGCTGCCGCCAGCCCGCCAGCGGGTCGGCCTCGTCGAGACGCCGCGCACAGGCCTCGGTGGGCTCGAACACCGGTGTCGTCGCCGTGGTCATGATCTGATCGTAGCGTCGGGCGCGACGAACGCCCCGCGGTCCAGCCCCAGGAACTCCAGGGCCGAGCCGCTCAGGAGACGCTCGCGATCGGTCTCGGACACGGACTCGAGCTGCTCGATGAGCCGGCCCGGCTCCTGCTCGCCCAGCGGAAACGGGTAGTCCGTGCCCAGGGCCACGCGGCGCGGGCCCATGAGCTCCACGAGGTAACGCAACGCCTGGAGATCGTGCACGAGCGAATCGACGTAGAACCGGCCCAGGAGGTCCCGTGGATTCACGGTGCTCGCTGTCGCGCACAGGTCGGGCCTCACCTTGAACCCGTGCTCGATACGCCCCAGCGTGAACGCGAACGCGCCCCCGCCGTGGGCGAACGCGATGCGGAGCTCCGGCAGTCGCTCCAGCACCCCGCCGAAGATCACCGAGCAGATCGCCAGGGCCGTCTCCGCGGGCATGCCCACCAGCCAGGGCAGCCAGTACCGCGTCATGCGGTCGCGCCCGATCATCTCCCAGGGATGAACGAAGACCGCGGCCCCCAGCGACGCCGCCGCCTCGAAGACCCCGAACAACGCCGGATCGTCGAGGTTGCGACCGTTGACATGGCTGCCGATCTGGATCCCCGGAAGCCGCAGCTCGTTGACGCACCGCTCCAGCTCCTTGACGGCGAGCTCCGCGTCCTGCATGGGCACGGTCCCCAGGCCCGTGAAGCGGTCGGGGAAGTCGGCGCAGACGCCGGCGAGGTGGTCATTGAGCAGCCTGGAGAGATCCAGCGCGTCGGCGGCCTTCGCCCCGTAGCTGAACATGACCGGGACGGTCGAGAGCACCTGCACATGGATGCCCGCGGCATCGCAGTCGGCGAGGCGGACCTTGGGGTCCCAGCAGTTGGCGTGGACCTCGCGAAAGCACTCATCGTCGATCATCATCCGGGCGCAGCCGCCGGCGTGCTCCATCCGCACCCAGCCGCCGTATCCGTACCGCTCGCGAAGATCCGGCCACTCGCGGGGCAGGATGTGGGTGTGCAGATCGACTCTCATTCGCGCTCGATGATCACCTTCGGCTCGAAGATGATCCGCTTGACCGGCGTGGGCTTGCCGTTAGGCGTGCCGCAGCTCTTGCACGTGTTCAGGGTCGGGTCCGCCCAGAACTCCTCCATCGACTGCGCGAAGTGATCGACGATGTCCTTGCAGTCGAATTCCTTGTCGTACACGAGCTGCCCGCACTTCTGGCAGTAGAACTGCTGGTGCTCCGTCTCCCCCGGCGGTCGTCGACGCTCGACCACCACGCCGATCGTGCCCGGCGGGCGGGTGGGCGAGTGCGGTACGTTGCCAGGGATGAAGAACGTCTCGCCCTCCCTGACGGGAATGTCCTTGATCTCGCCGCCTTCGAGAATGCGCACGACGATGTCGCCCTTGAGCTGGTAGAAGTACTCCTCGGAGTTGGTCTGGTGGAAGTCGTTGCGGGCGTTCGGGCCGCCGATGACCATCACGAAGAAGTCGTTGCCGTCGTACAGATACTTGTTGCCCACCGGCGGCTTGAGCTGGTCGCGGTTGTCCTGCACCCACTTCATGATGTTGATGGGCATGGCAACGGTGGTGGCCGTGGTCATGGGGCGTCTCCTTGAGTGCAGCGGTCGGGGCGAATCCATCCCTCCCCCCGCTCCTCCACACGACACGATACCCGTCCGGTGGAAAGGCAGGCAAGAAAAGGGACGGAGGCCGTCACGCTTTGCCGCCGCGGGCGGCCCAAGCCCGGCACCCTCTGCTAAGCTACCGGGCCGTCTCCGGGTGGGTGTGAGCAATCCTCGAGGGAAAATGCTGGTGGGAGCAACCGCAAGCAGCACGGCCGAGTTCACGTGGCACGCCCATCCCGCAAGCGAGCGGACCGGCCCCGCCGTGCTGGGACTGGTCGTGATCCTCGGTCTGGCCGCGGCGATCCTCGCCTCGTTCGGGTCACTGGCCTGGAGCGGTCTGGCCGTGGTCTTTCTCGTCGTGTCGCTCAACCGGTTCTATTTCCGAAGCCGCTTCCATGTCGACGACGAGGGCATCACCGCCCGCTTCCCCCTGCGTACTCGGCGGCTCCTGTGGCGCGACGTCCGGCGGTTCGCCGTCGACGAGCACGGCGGCTACCTGTCCACGCGGGCGAATCGGTCCTGGCTGGACGCCTACCGCGGTCTGCACCTGCTGTTCGGCACGCAGCGAGATGCGGTGATCGAACAGGTCCGGTCCCACCTGCCGGAGAGGGACGACGCGTGACGATCCGCGAGAAGATGAAGCACGCCTTCGCCGTCGATCCACCCGGCCCCGCCGAGCCGACACCCCAGCAGCAGGCGGCTGTCGACTGGTTCTGCCGGCAGGTGGCCAAGCGGCACCTGACCACGCCCGGTCTCATCGCCCTGGAGATGTCGCGGCCGCTCAACTTCATCGCGGCCCAGGCCATGCAATTCTTCTCGCCGGGCGTGTGGGCGATCGCCCAGCAGCAGACCTATGACCAGTACAAGCAGTTCGCCGCGTTTCTCGAGCAGCGCGGCGCCCTCGAGTATCTGAGCCGGCGCATCGAGCACTTCGAGCGGCTCTACGAGCAGCAGCAGCGGGCGGAAAGATCGACCGACGATGACCAAGATTGACCCCGACAAGATCAAGGTGATCCTGGCCACGGACTGCGGAAGCACCACCACCAAGGCCATTCTCATCCAGATGGTGGACGGTGAATATCGCCAGACCCACCGCGGTGAAGCGCCGTCGACGGTGGAGGAGCCCTTCGCCGACGTGACCATCGGGGTCATCAACTCGGTCACGGAGGTCGCGGAGCTGGCCGGTCGGCGTCTCATCGGCGATGACGGGAAAATCCTGCAGCCCGCAAAGGTTGACGAGGGGTGCGACCTTTACATCTCCACGTCGTCGGCGGGCGGCGGCCTGCAGATGCTCGTTGCGGGCGTGGTCAGGCAGATGACGGCCGAGAGCGCCAAGCGGGCCGCCCTGGGGGCGGGGGCGATCGTGATGGACGTCATCGCCTCCAATGACAAACGGCGCCCCCACGACCAGATCCAGCGTATCCGGGAGCTGCGCCCCGACATGATCCTGATCTCCGGCGGCACCGACGGCGGCACCACCACGCACGTCGTCCAGATCGCCGAGCTCATCGCACCGGCCAAGCCGCAGCCCCGCTTCGGCCGCGACTACCGGATGCCCATCATCTTCGCGGGCAACAACAAGGCGGCCCCCCTCATCGAGGAAGTCTTCGACGAGACCGTGGACCTGGCTCTGGTGGAGAACCTTCGCCCGGTGCTGGAGCGCGAGAACCTCGGCCCGGCCCGCGACAAGATCCATGACCTGTTTCTCGAGCACGTCATGGCCCACGCCCCCGGATACGAAAGGCTCATGAGCTGGGTGGACGCCCCGATCATGCCGACGCCCGGCGCCGTGGGCAACATCCTCAAGACCATCGCCGAGCAACAGGGCATCAACGCCGTGGGCGTCGACATCGGAGGCGCGACGACCGACGTCTTCAGCGTCTTCGACGGGACGTTCAACCGCACCGTCAGCGCCAACCTGGGCATGAGCTACTCGATCTCCAACGTCTGCGCAGAGGCGACCATGCCCAATATCCTGCGGTGGGTGCACTTCGACATGGACGAGCGCGAGCTGCGCAACCGCGTCAAGAACAAGATGATCCGCCCCACCACCATTCCTCAGACAGCCGAGGCGCTCATCTTCGAGCAGGCGGTGGCCCGCGAGGCCCTGCGGCTCGCCTACCAGCAGCACAAGGAATTCGCCACGACCCTCAAGGGGGTTCAGCAGCAACGTACCGTCGGGGACACCTTCGAGCAGCTCAGCAGCGGGCAGACCATCGTGGACAACATGAAGCTCAACCTGCTCGTGGGCTCCGGCGGCGTGCTGTCACACGCCCCCCGCATGCACCAGACGGCAATGATGATCATCGACGCCTTCCAGCCGGAGGGCGTGACGACCCTCGCCAAGGACTCGATCTTCATGATGCCGCACCTCGGCGTGCTCTCGCAGGTTCACTCCACGGCGGCCATGGAGGTCTTTGAACGCGACTGCCTGATCTATCTGGGCACGTGCGTCGCCGCCAGGGGCCTCGGCAAGCCGGGCAAGCCGTGCTTCGAGTACACCGTCAAGGGCGACACCATCGATTCGTCGGGCGGGCTGGAGTACGGCGACCTCGTCCTGCTGCCCCTGGCCCTCGGTGAGACGGCGACGATCAGCGCCAACCCTTCACGAGGCTTCGATCTCGGCGCCGGTCCGGGCCGGCCCATCGTGAAGGAGGTGCGTGGCGGCACCGTCGGCCTCGTCCTCGACGCACGCGGCCGACCCCTGGCCATTCCCGACAACCGAGACGCTGCCAAGCAGGCCGTGGACCGCTGGGTCACCGCGCTGGAGCTGTACCCCCAGATGGAGGCGGTTGCGTAGTGGCCACCGCGTACACCCCAGGACTGACCGTCAGCAGCCGAACGACGCACCGCGTGCGCCGGCTGCTGCCGATCCCCGGTGAGGTGCTCGTCAAGTCCGGCGACACCGTCAACGCCCTCGACATCGTGGCCGAGACGTTCATGCCCGGCGACGTGAACCCGATGAACATCGCGAACCTCCTGGCTTTGCCACCCGCCGACGTGCCGGAGTGCATGCTGGCCAAGGTGGGCGACCCGATCGAGGAGGGCGACCCGATCGCGCGGACCCGGGGCATCTTCGGCCTCTTCAAGAACACCTGCAAGGCAAAGGTCGCCGGGACGCTGGAGACGATCTCCTCCGTGACCGGGCAGATCATGATCCGCGGCGAGCCGGAGCCGGTGCAGGTGCAGGCCTACCTGAGCGGGCGGGTGGCCAAGGTCATGCCCAACGAGGGTGTTGAGATCGAGGCCGAAGTCAGCTTCATCCAGGGCATCTTCGGCATCGGGGGCGAGGCCTACGGGCGGATCGTGATGGCGTGCGCCAGCCACACTCAGGAGCTGACCGCCGACCTCATCAAGCCCGTCATGAAGGACTGTGTGATTGTGGGCGGGGCGAGGATGACCGACGCGGCGATCGAGCGGGCGCGTGCGATCGGGGCGGCGGCGGTCGTCTCCGGCGGCATGGACGACGAGGACCTGCGTGACGTCCTGGGCTACGACCTTGGCGTGGCCATCACGGGCTCCGAGGAGGCCGGCATCACCCTGATCATCACCGAGGGATTCGGTGAGATCGCCATGGCCGAGCGGACCTTCAAGCTGCTCGCCTCCCGCGAGGGCGCCGACGCGTCGGTGAACGGGGCCACCCAGATCCGGGCCGGGGTGATGCGGCCGGAGATCCTCATTCCCTTGACCGAGGAGGCGAAGTCGCGGGCGGCGCCATCGGCCCCGCCCGACGGCCAACTCACGCCGGGACGGCCGGTTCGGATCATCCGGGACCCCTACTTCGGCCTCATCGGGTCGGTCGCCGACCTGCCGCCGGAGCCGCAGACCCTCGAATCGGGCTCGAAGGCCCGCGTGCTTGAAGTGAAGCTCGATTCCGGCGAAAGTGTCATCATTCCGCGGGCCAACGTGGAGCTCATCGAAGGGTAACCGCGCATGAAGATTCTCCTGACGGGCTCGCGGCTTGCGATGCTCCTGGCCACCGGCGCCGCGGTCGCCCAGCCGGTCCCGCCCTCGAACCTGACCGCCGTCGATCACGAGCGTTGGGACAACGGCACTCGCATCGACCTGAGGTGGGAGCTCTCGCCGGATGACGCATCCGAGGTCGAGTTCTACGAGATATCCAAGGCCATCGGGCGGGTCGGCGATCTGATCGTCGAACCGGTGTTCCAGATCACCGACGTCGTCCCCGCCGGGACCGGCGCCGACACGGTGATCGAGCTCACCCGTGACCTCGACGTGCTCAAGCTGGAGAGTGACTTCGGCGATCAGGTCGACCTGAAGGCGCTGCTCGCCAGTGGTGACAAGCACTTCCGTCTGGGCTACATCTTCCGGGTGGTCGCCGTCGGCAAGGATGGCACCCGAAGCGCGCCCGCGGTCACGGCCACGCCGATCTCGCCCGTGATGGAGTGGTTTGACGGTTATCGAGGGTGGTTCGTGCTGACCACCCTCATCTTCTGCGGCTCGGTGGTGATGTTCATCGGCCTCGCCAAGCGGGGCAAGCCCCTGAAGGTCCGCAAGATCGCCGGTCTGGAGGCGGTGGACGAGGCCGTGGGTCGAGCCACGGAGATGGGCCGCTCGGTCCTGTACATCCCGGGCATCCTGGACATGAACGACATCCAGACGATCGCCGGCATCAACATCCTGGCCCGCGTGTCGAAGACGGCGGCGAATTACGATGCGAAGATCGAGGTGCCGACGTCGCGATCGCTGGTAATGACGGCCGCCCGCGAGACCGTGCACAACTCGTTTCTCGAGGCGGGCCGGCCTGACGCCTACAACGACGACCTCGTCTACTACGTCACCGACGAGCAGTTCGGCTACGTCGCGTACGTGCAGGGGATGATGGTGCGTGAGAAGCCCGCTGCCTGCTTCTACATGGGCGCGTTCTTCGCGGAGTCGCTCATCCTGGCCGAGACCGGCAACTCGATCGGGGCCATCCAGGTCGCCGGCACGGCGATGCCGGCGCAGCTTCCGTTCTTCGTGGCCGCCTGCGACTACACGCTCATCGGTGAGGAGTTCTTCGCCGCCTCGGCGTACCTCACGGGATCGCCCGAGGAGCTCGGCAGCCTCAAGGGCCAGGACGTCGGCAAGGTGATCGTCGCCGGCGGACTCGTCGGCGGCGTCGGAGCCTTCACGCTCGCCACCATCATTCTGGCCAACTCACCGGACTCGTCGTGCGGCCGGTTGCTGCAGGCCGCGGTGGAGTTCTTCAAAGATCGCATGCTCACCTGAGGAATCCCGCGGATGAAACGACTCATACCGCTCTGGCTGACGGCGACCGCGGGCATCGTGATGATCGTGTCCTACTTCATCCCCCGCACCCAGGGGTGGGGTGAGGACACGTCGATCTGGTTCGACATCCTGGCGGGCATCGCCTTCATTCTGGGCGGAGGCAACATCCTCAAGATCCACCTCCGCAAGGTCTCCGACAAAACCAAGGGCTGGGGCTACTCCGTCATCCTGCTGTTCTGCTTCCTCGCCACCCTTTTCGTCGGGCTGGGCAAGATCGGCGTTCATCCCAACACGCAGTATCCGGACCACTCGTGGTCGGGCGTCTACAACGAGGTCGGCAGCCCGTTCTGGTGGCTCTATGAGTACGCGTTCAAGCCGCTGACGGCGACGATGTTCGCCATGCTCGCGTTCTACATCGCCTCCGCGGCGTTCCGGGCCTTCCGGGCCAAGAACGTGGAGGCGATCCTGCTGCTGGGCACGGCCTTCATCATCCTGCTGGGCCGCACCTTCGCCGGCGTGTGGCTGACGGACTGGATCGCCGACGACGGCCCCCTGCGCGGGCTGCGAATCGAGAACCTCACCGTCTACATCATGCAGGTCTTCAACACGGCCGGCAGCCGCGCGATCGTGATCGGCATCGCACTGGGCATTGCGTCCACCTCGATGAAGGTGATCCTCGGCGTCGATCGGTCCTACCTCGGGTCGGGAGAGGAGTAAGCCATGGGCATGTGGTTGTGGTTTCTGCTCTTCATGATCCTGCTCGCCCTACTGGGCGTGCTGATCCACCGTTCGCCGACCGTGTACCGCGTCCTCACGACGCTCGATCGCCGCTGGATCTTCCTGCTCATGTTCCTGGCGGTGGCGATCCCCATCCTCGGCCAGCTCACGTTCCCGGAGAAGCCCACCGGTCTCGCCAAGGCGGTCTTCGACGAGATCGAGGCCCTCGAGCCCGGCGACAAGGTGCTCATGGCCTGGGACTACGACCCGGCCAGTGAGGGTGAGCTTCAGCCCATGGCGACGGCGTTCACGTTCCACTGCGCCAAGAAGGGGCTCAAGCTCTATTACATGACGATCTTCTCACCGGTCGGTCCCCAGATGATCGACGACTCCATCGAGAACGTGCTCAAGACCGAGTTCCCGCACTATGAGTACGGCGTGGACTACGTCAACCTCGGCTACAAGTCCGGGCAGGAAGGCGTCATCAAGGTCATCGTCAGCAACCTCAAGGAGCTCTTCAACACCGACCAGTACGGCACCTCGGTCCGCGACATTCCGATGATGCAGGACGTCGAGAACATCCAGCAGATCGATCTCATCGTCAACGTCTCGGCCGGGTACGCGGGGACCAAGGAGTGGGTGCTCTTCGCGGTGACGCCCTATCCGGAGAGCATCCGCCTCGTGGCCGGGTGCACGGGCGTCATGTCGCCGCTGCTCTACCCGTACATCCCCGAGCAGCTGCCGGGCCTGCTGGGGGCGATCAAGGGGGCGGCCGAGTATGAGAAGCTCGTCAACGACAAGTACTTCACCGCGGAGGGCATGGAGGTGCCACGCAAGTACCTCAAGGGCATGCTGCGGATGGGGCCGCAGCTCATCGCCCACGTGCTCATCATCGTGCTGATCGTCGTCGCCAACATGATCTACTTTGCCGAGAAGCGGCGGGGGACCGCGTGATGCAGGGTAAGACGCTCGTCTGGACCATCATCTTCATCCTCGCCGCGGTGTACCTGGCCATCCGCGCCTCCACCGGCACCGGGATGGGCAAGGCGTACGTCAAGGCCGTGCCCCAGGAGTTCGTCAACGTCGCCGCGTCCGGGGAGGAGTCCCGGTGGATCGACGTGCACTCCGACGAAGCCGAGGCCTTTGACCTGTCGCTCGCGGCATATCCCCCGGACACTCGCATCAGCTGGACACGGCACGAGCCCGCGTCACCGGACACCTACGCGGCGGCGATGGCCGCCGATCCGAACCAGACCGTCTACGGGATGAGCCTCCCCCGGACGATCGGCGTCTGGCTGGCGGCCCTGTTCACGCTGGCGATCTTCTCGTTCCTGTGGCGCGACAATCCCGCGTACAAGATCGCCGAAGCAGCCGTGGTCGGCGTGTCCGCCGCCTACTGGATGGTGGTTGCGTTCCATTCGATCCTGCTGCCGAACCTGTTTGGCAAGATCTGGCCGGACTGGATCCAGTCGTGGGCGATCCCCGGGCTGAAGGAGCACGCGAACTACTGGTACATCGTGCCGCTGGTGCTGGGCGTGATGCTGCTGTGGAGGCTTGCGCCCAAGGGGGGCTGGATCTCGCGCTGGCCGCTGGCGTTCTTCATCGGCGTCTTCTGCGGGCTCCGTCTCATGGCGTACCTGCACGGGGACTTCCTCAACCAGATCCGCAACGCCATCGTGCCGCTGGTCATGTTCGAAAACGGATCCTTCGACTTCTGGGAGTCGCTGCGAAACCTGTTCCTGGTCGGCGGCGTCCTCGTGTGCCTCGTCTACTTCTTCTTCTCCTTCGAGCACAAGGGCTTCGTGGGTCACACGGCCAGGGTCGGCATCTGGATCCTCATGATCACGTTCGGCGCGGGGTTCGGCTACACGGTGATGGGCCGCATCGCGCTGCTGGCCATCCGGCTGGAGTTTCTGTTCGACGACTGGCTGTGGCTCATCGACCCCACGAACAAGCGAGAAGGGCTGGAAGCCCTGGTGAGGTCCGCCGGCGGCTAGCCCGGCGACATCCGTTGCTTGACATTTACTGGGGGGCGTTTTACAGTCCGCTGGCCCTTCCGAGCGCGTCGATCGATCGGCGCCGGAAGGGCCGCCTCGGCCCTCTGGACGGGCCGTCAGCAGCTCTCAGACAAGGATTGAGTCATGGCTGTTCCGGCTTTCCGAACATCGGCCAGCCGCAAGGGTAAGCGTCGGTCGCACCATGCGCTGCGTCCGACCAACACGGTCCTCTGTCCGAACTGCGGGGCGGCCAAGCGGCCCCATCAGGCCTGCCCTTCCTGCGGCTACGTTCGGCCCGGCCTCCAGATCAAGACCGGCGAGGGCGAGTGATCCATGCGGATCGGCCTCGATGTGATGGGCGGCGACAACGCCCCTGACGCCATCCTTGAAGGTGCGATCGGCGCTCTCGACCGGCTGGCCCCGACCGACGAGATCGTCCTCGTCGGCGACGCGGCGGTCATTGAGCGGTATCTGGCCGAGCACAAGATCGACGATCCGCGTCTGACCATCGTGGCCTGCCGCGAGGTCATCACGATGGATGAGTCGCCCGTGGAGGCGGTGCGGGCCAAGAAGGACTCGTCAATCGTCATGCTGGCCACGATGGCCGGCCGCAAGGCGGCCAAGCCGCTGGACGCCATGATCTCCGCCGGCAACACCGGAGCCTTCGTCACCGCCGCCCAGATGTACCTTCGACGCCTGCCCGGCGTGCACCGGCCCGGGGTGGCGGTCACCATCCCTGCCTTCAGCGGGCCGGTCACCCTCATCGACGTCGGCGCCAACCTGGAGCCCAAGCCGCACCACCTCGCCCAGTACGGCGTGATGGGCGAGGTCTATGCGGGGCTCGGCCAGAGCGTCCGCAAGCCCCGGGTGGCCCTGATGAACGTGGGGGGCGAGGAGCAGAAGGGAACCGCGGACATGAAGAAGGCCCGCGACATGCTGCGGGCCGAGCCCTCTCTCGACTTCATCGGCTACATTGAGGGGCGCGCCGTCTTCAACGGCGGGGCCGATGTCGTGATCACCGACGGCGTGGTCGGCAACGTCATGCTGAAGCTGGCGGAGGGGCTCTCGGCGGGGATCTTCAAGTCGCTGGCCCGCGAGGTTTATGAGATCGATCCGGAGCTGGCGGCCCGTCTCGACCCGGTCGTCAAGCGCATCTACTCCAAGCATGATTACCACGAGTACGGGGGGGCGCCGTTGCTCGGCGTCAACGGAGTCTGCCTCATCAGCCACGGATCGAGCGTCGGGCGGACGATCACCAACGCCATCATGCGCTCGAAGCTCTTCCTCGAATCCCGCGTGAACGAGGCCATCACCCGTCGCCTCGGCGCCATGCAAGAAGCCGTCGCATGACTACACGCGGCGAGCATGGAGTCCGAATCGCGGGCGTGGGCTCGGCCACGCCCGAAGGTGTGCTCACCAACGCCGACCTCGAAAAGATGGTCGATACCTCGGACGAGTGGATCGTTCAGCGCACGGGCATCCGGGAGCGCCGCGTGGTCGATCCCAAGGTCGAGGGCACCTTCACGCTGTCTCGTGACGCGCTGCGCCGTGCCCTGGAAGATGCCGGGATGAAGCCCTCCGACCTGGACCTGGTCATCGTGGCCACGGTCACGGCCGAGATGACCTGCCCCTCCGTGGCGTGTCGCGTCTCCAGGGAGCTGGGCGCCCAGCCGGCCGGAGCCTTCGACCTCGTGGCCGCCTGCTCGGGCTTCGTCTACGGCATCAACGTCGCCGACGCCCTGCTGCGTTCGGGCCAGTACAAGACGATCGGCGTGGTCGGCTGCGATGCGATGAGCACCGTCTGCGACTTCACGGAGCGCAGCGTGTCCATCCTGTTCGGTGACGCGGCCGGCTCGGTGGTGCTCACCCGAACCGACGATCCGAGCGTCGGCTGCATCTACCAGTCCACGCAGGCCGACGGGTCGATGTGGGAGTCGCTGTACATGCCCCGCCGCTGCCAGGAGGTTCCCGAGCACGATCGCGACAACCCCATCAAGCTCGGCTGTCTTCGTATGAACGGGCGTGAGATCTACAAGTTTGCAATCACCAAGTTCCGCTCGGTCATCGAGGAGGCCCTCGAGGCCACCGGACTCACTGTCGATCAGATCAGTCAGTTTGTCTGCCACCAGTCCAACATCCGGATCATCGAGTCGGCCAAGGAACGTCTGGGCCTTCCTGACGACAAGGTGCACATCAACATCGACCGCTACGGGAACAGCTCGGCGGGCTCGGTGGGGCTCTGTCTCGACCAGTTGTGGCGTGCGGGTAAGATCCGGTCGGGAGAATACGTCCTGCTGGTCGCCTTCGGCGGGGGGCTGACGTGGGCGGTGAGTGTCTGGAAGATGTAGCTTGCTCCGCGGAGCTCCAAGGTCCAGATACAGGGGTCACCTATCAGCGATGAGCGGGTTGGGAAGAGGATGAGTGAGAACGTTGCCATCCTTTGCCCGGGTCAAGGCGCGCAAGTGGTGGGGATGGGGAAGGCGTGGGTCGAGGCCAGTCCGGAGGCGCGGGGGGTCTTCGATGAGGCGGACGCGATTCTGGGCGATTCGCTGGGAGCGCCCCTGAGCGAGATCTGCTTCAACGGACCGCCGGACCGGCTCAACCGGACGGATGTGGCGCAGCCCGCCCTGTACGTGTGCTCGATGGCCAGCTACCGCGGGGTCACCGAGCAGCGGGGGCCGCTCGCGGTCGCCGCCGCGGCGGGACTTTCGCTGGGCGAGTACACGGCCCTGCACATCGCGGGCGTCTTCGACTTCGAGGCGGGCCTGCGGCTGGTGGCCCGGCGGGGCCGGCTCATGCAGGACGCCGCAGAGGCGGCCGACAGCGGGATGGTGGCCCTCATCGGGGCCGACGAGACGCAGGCCCAGCGTGTCTGTGACGAGGCAGCCGGCGGTGAGATCCTCGTGTGCGCCAACTTCAATGCGCCGGGACAGATCGTGCTCTCCGGGCACACCGCGGCCTGCGAGCGGGCGGTCACCGTGGCCGCCGGGCTGGACCTGCGGGCCACGGCCCTGACCGTCGCCGGGGCCTTCCACTCCCCGATCATGCAGCCGGCTGCGGACGGGATGGCCGAGGCCCTGACCCCGATCAGCTTCCGTACGCCCGCCGTCCCCGTCTGGTCCAACGTCACGGCCGAGCCCCACGACGCCGCCGATACGGAACTTCTCAAGCGGCGGCTCGTCGAACAGATCGTCCGCCCCGTCCAATGGTCGGAATCGTGCCGGGCGCTGGCGGGTGGCGATAGAATGGAGTTCCACGCCCTGGCCCCGGGCTCGGTTCTGCGGGGCCTGATGAAGCGTATCGACCGCACGACAAAGGTGATCACCCATGACCAGCCCTAGATTCCAGTCGATCGCCGCCGCCTTCGCGCTGGCGGCGGCCTCGCTGAGCGGCTGCGGCAGCAGTTCGCCGGATCAGACGGCCGTGCCCACGGCCGCCCCCTCCCGGCCCCGGACTCCACCGCCCCCGCCCCCGCCGTCGGTGACGCCGGTGGACCAGCTCATGGCCCAGCTGGGCATCGACGACCGCGTGTACCTGGCCGAGGAGGTCGCGCCCGGCACCGATGCCGAGCGAAAGGCCGTGCTGGAGTTCTTCGACAGCTTCGCCAGGGGCGACGACACGGCGCTCGGCGCCATGCTCTCGAAGCTTGACCGCGACGAGCTCGACATCCTCGTCGAGAGCGGCGCGTGGACCGAGACGACGTCCGGCATCGAGCGCATCGAGGTGCAGACCGGGGTGAGCCCGGACGGCCAGGCATGCGCGCTGGCCGTCTTCTACGTCCACGACGATTTCCAGCCGCAGCTCTGGTACTACAAGACCGACAGCTCCGGCACCATCTTCGACGCGGTGGCGGCGCCGCCGAACCTGATGGATCGCCTCCACGGGACGGACTGGATCTCCGCGTGGTTCGGGATCCTCGACGAAGAGCTTGCCCTCGCCGAGCTGCCCGACGAGGAGATCGTGATCCCACAGATGGACCTGAGCGACACGAGCCGCAGCAGCAGCGGCGGCTCAGGACCGTCGCTGAACCCCAGCGATCCCAGCCCCAGCCCGAGCAGCCCCGGTCCCGGCGGGCCCGGCAAGCGACCCAAACGCGGCAAGCGACCAGCGCCGGGTAAAGGGCGCTAGGCCATTCTGAGCGTTGGGTCGAGCCTCCGGGACGCTCGTACGACCATGGATCAATGCCACGGGCAGCTTGTCTGCCGGTGCGAGCACGAGCTGACGTTCGCAGGGCGGATGAGCCGCCCGTGGCGCCCGATCAGGACCGCCGGATCGATCCGGCGGGCCGTACGGAGTTCTATAACCAGCTACAATCCGAACCCGCCGTCGCTGATGGCGGGCTCGTTTTTTGTTTGCCCCGGCCCTCGCGCCGGAAGAGAGGTCCGCCATCGAACCGCGAGTAGCGATCGTCACCGGCGCGAGCCGGGGCATCGGCAGGTCCATCGCCGAGCGGCTCGGCGCCGACGGGCATGTGGTCGTCCTGGTGAGCCGGTCGACCGACGCTCTCGAGCAGGTGCGCGACGCGATCGCCTCGGCCGGCGGCGCGGCCGAGGTCTGCACCTGCGACATCAACCACGGCGAAGCGCTGAGCAGCGCCGTGGAGGAGGTCGCGTCAACCCACGGAAGGCTCGATATCCTTGTCAACAACGCCGGGATCACCCGTGACGGTCTGATCCTGCGGATGAGCGACGCCGACTTCGACGACGTGCTGAACGTCAACCTGCGCTCCGCGTTTGTTGCCTGCCGGGCCGCCGCCCGTCCCATGATGCGGGGGCGCTTCGGCCGCATCGTCAACATCGGGTCCGTCACGGGGCTCATCGGCAACACGGGCCAGGCCAACTACGCCGCCGCCAAGGCGGGCCTCGTCGGGCTCACCAAGACACTGGCCAAGGAGCTCGGGTCCAAGGGAATCACGGCCAACGTGGTCGCCCCGGGATTCGTGGAGACGAACATGCTCGACGCGCTTCCCCAGCCGCTCAAGGACGAGGTCGTCAAGACGCTGCCGGTCCGGCGCTTCGGCCGCCCGGAAGAGATCGCGCATGCGGTTTCGTACCTGACATCGGATCTTGCGGGATATGTCACCGGCCAGGTGCTCGTGATCGACGGGGGCCTGGCCCCGTAGTCCCCGAAAATCTCGGCGGAGCATCGATTTGCGGTGACCGACCCGCTCGTTGGCATCGCCCCCGAATACGGATATAGTGATCGCCCGATGGAACGCCGGGGCCGCCGATCAGCCGGCCCGCCGGGTCGGGGGGGCGTGCCCGCACTCAGGAGACCTCACTGTGACGGAAGCCGAAATCGAAGCCAAGGTGATCGACATCGTCGCTGAGCAGATGGGCGTGGACAAAGGCACCATCACCCGCGAGACCAATTTCACCAACGACCTCCACGCGGACAGCCTGGATACGGTGGAGCTGGTGATGGAGTTTGAGGACGAGTTCGAGACCTCGATCCCGGACGAGCAGGCCGAGAAGATCCAGACCATCGGCCAGGCCATCGACTACATCAAGGACTCGATCGGCGTCGATGCCTGACCTCTCCCTCAACCGGGGGCGGCCGCGCATCCGGTTCTGGCTGGTCAGTGGCAGACGGGGGCGCTTCACGGAGATTCTCGAGACGATCCGCACATGACCACCACTCCGCAGCGGCGTGTCGTTATCACCGGCCTTGGCGCCGTGACCGATGTCGGTGCGGACGTGCAGACCATCTGGGAATCCCTGGTCAAGGGGCGTTCCGGCATCGGCCCCATCACCGCGTTCGAGCAGGGCCCGGAATGGACGGTCCGGATCGCGGGCGAGGCGAGCGACTGGGACCCGACCCGATGCATGGACTCACGCGAGGCGCGACGCATGGACCGGTTCTGCGCCATGGGGATTTCAGCCGCAGCGGAGGCCGCCGAAGACTGCGGCATCGACCTCGCCGGGGGGGACCCGTACCGGCGGGGCGTGGTCATCGGCTCCGGAGTGGGCGGTATTCTCACGATCGAGCAGGGTCACGACGTGCTGCTCAAGTCCGGCCCGCGCAAGATCAGCCCGTTCACCGTGCCCAAGCTCATGGTCAATGCGGTGGCGGGGAATGTCTCAATTCGTCATAACCTCCGCGGGGCGAACTCGGCAACGGCCACCGCCTGCGCCACCGGGGCGCACGCGATCGGCAGCGCTTTTCACATGATCCAGCGCGGTGACGCGGACGTGATGTTCGCCGGCGGTGCCGAGGCGGCCATCACCCCCCTCTGCATCAGCTCGTTCGCCGCGATGAAGGCCCTGTCGACGCGAAACGACGAGCCGCAGCGAGCCTCGCGACCCTTCGATCGCGATCGAGACGGCTTCGTGCTCGCCGAGGGCGCGGCGATCGTCGTCCTGGAGGAGCTCGAGCAGGCGAGGTCGCGCAACGCGCGGATCTACGCTGAGATCCGGGGGTTCGGCTCCTCCGGCGACGCCCACCACATCGCCGCGCCGGAGCCCACCGGCGACGGGGCGGTGCGGGCCATGGCTGCGGCCATCGACGACGCCCGCCTCGACCGCGATCAGATCGACTACATTAATGCCCACGGAACCTCGACGCCCCTGGGCGACACGGCGGAGGTCCATGCGGTCAAAAGGCTCTTCTGCAAGCACGCCGGCGAACTGGTGCTCGGCTCGACGAAGTCGATGACCGGCCACACCCTCGGGGCGGCCGGTGGGCTGGAGAGCGTGATCACCGTGCTCGCCGTGTATCACGGCGTGATCCCGCCCACGATCAACCTCGACCATCCGGACGCTGATTTCGATCTGGACTTCGCCGCCAACCATGCCCAGGAGCGCCGCATCACCTACGCGCTCAACAACTCGTTCGGCTTCGGCGGGCACAACGTGAGCCTGGCGTTCGGGAGGTACGGCGGATAGCGGTCAGGTCAGGCCTGATCGCTCGCCCCCTCGACGAAGTCCTCAACGTCGATGGGGTCCTCGAACTGGACACCAAGCTCGTGCACGCGGCCGGTGACCAGCCGGCACCAGATGACCTTTCCACGGACGGGGACCACCTGGCCGTCAGCGGCCTGCAGCCCCACGACACAGTTGGTTCCGCCGTAGACGAACTTGCCGTGCAAGAGCGAGATGCCCAGTCGGCTCAGGTTGCGGGGAATGAGCGCGTAGGTGCGTTTGCCCTTCTGCTCGTTCTCCAGGAGCACGCACAGTCGGGAGACGTCCTTGTAGGGCGCGCGCGGCGACCGCCGCCGCTCCTCCGTGACCTCTTTCTTGGAGCGCTGCATACCTTCGAGGATCTCGGCCGTCTGTCTCGCAGACAGCCTGAGTATGTCCTGGATTTCAACGGTCTTGGCGAGCACCATGAGTCCCGTCGCAGGAGCCCCGATCACACGAGGTTATCTTCGGCATATTGAACGCCGCAGATTGGTCGCGATGCGCGAATTCGGGGGCGATAACGGATCAGGGGTCAGGGAGATCGAGTCAATTCCTGACTGTCTAGAACGGGAAGCTCATGCCGCCGTAGATCATGATGCTGTCACGGCCGGGGTTGTTCTCCTGCGTGTTGGCATTGGAGATGTGATACCACCGGACCCCGGCGAACAGCCGGGCCTCGTCGTTCAGGGCGAAGGTGAAGCCGAGGCCCGCCTGTGGCGTGAAGTTGAACCGCGTCCCGCCGCGGGGCTCGGAGACCATCGGTCCCGGCACCCGCTCCGTCGTGCCGAGCAGCCCCGCTCCGCCGTCGGCATACATCGTCCACCGCTCGTGGAGCAGAAAGTGCCAGCGTAACAGCATCGCGAAGTTGACGCCTACGGCGTCGTCGCCCCCATCCTGGATGACGTACATGGCGTTGAGCTCAACCCCGAGGCTGAGGCCGTTGACGAGGAAGTAGTTGACCCCACCGCCCAGCATCACGAACTCGTTACTACTCTTGCTGACTTCGAACGCCCAGCTGCCCTGGAGATACCAGCGCCAGGTGTTCGCAGCCGCGAACGCCGGCTTGGCCGGCGCTTCCCCTTCGACCCGGGGCGGCTCGGCGGCGGGCGCCTGGGCGAGGACCGTGCGCACCAGCTCCAGCTCGAGGCTCATGGGGTCCCCGACGCCTTCCCACCAGTCCGGCCGATCGGGCAGATCCACGGCGCAGACGATTCGGCCCAGACCGAGAGCGACGATCGAAAGCAGCATCCGGCCTGGTGGTGTCACCCCGTGCTCCCAGCCGGCCTCCCGTCACCGGCGCACCGTGCGGGCCAAGCCTAGTCAGTGGCATGGCCACCCGCAAGAGGCTGACAACCTCGTCCATCCCGCGGCAGAGAGCGGCCGGTGCGGTAGAGTAGCCACCCCATGGCGCGACGGCGGGTCATCGTTGGCGTGGGCGAAGCCCTGCTCCGGGAGAGCGGCGGTCGCGAGCAGCCGGCCGGCCTCGGCCTGCTGGTGCCGCTGCACGCCGTGCAGCTGGGCCACGAGGGCGTTGCCGTCTCCCGCGTCGGTCAGGACGCCACCGGCGACATCCTCCTCTCGAAACTCCGGGATCTTGGCGTCGATGTCGATCATCTCCAGACCGATCCCGATCTGCCCACGGGACGTCTGGTCGTCAGCGCCCTGGGAACCCGCGGCCTCGAAGGCCACGCGGCGTTTGACAACCTGCAGTGGGACTTCGATCTCGAGGACGTCGCGCAGCGGGCCGATGCCGTCGTCTTCGGCGGGCTGATCAGACGCAGCGGACAAGCCCGCTCCGCCGTCGACCGCTTTCTCGCCGAATGCAGGATGGCGCTGCGCGTCTTCGACCTCGCGGGCCGCGCGGGAGTCGATCTGAATCGTGGCCACGCGATGTCCGGACTGCGCCGTGCCGAGGCCCTCGTGATCGACGACCACGCGCTCAGTCAGCTGCTGCCCGGCGCTGGCGACACGCCGCCGGACGAGGTCGCCAGAGAGCTCGCGCGTCAGGCCGATCTGTCGCTCGTGCTCATCGCCCAGGAAGGACGCCCGGTCTCGGCCCGCACGGCCGACGCTTCGTGCTCCGGCGCGACGGTGCACCGCCGTGAGACGCACGAGGCGACGGTCGTCGCGTTGCTCCACGGCGTGCTGGCGGGTTGGGAGCTCGCCGCGTCGGTGGCGTTTGCCGAGCGTGTCGCCCAGCACGTCGCGGAGCGTCCGGATCAACCACTGCCGCCGGAGCTGCTGCAGCCGGCGTCGTGACCGGTATGACCGGCCAGACGAGGCGTGAAGATGGT
>JBFGEG010000022.1:0-43373 GCA_041580235.1 Phycisphaerales bacterium | reverse complement strand
GCGCCGGCCGTCCGGCCGGCAGTGCCGTGCAGGCTCGTGGCCGCGACGTTTGACGCTTCCTTCTCCAGCTCGGCGTCGAAGACGTTGCGCTTCACGAGCACCGCCACCACCGCGGAGCTGAACTGGAACCCCACGAGAATGAAGCCCACGGCGCTGGCGGCGGGCAGCAGGAGGAACCGCGAGTAGAAGACGGGCGAGAAGGTCTCTGCCCGCGCCGCCTCCACTTCGAGGATCATGTGGTGATAGTCGGTGATCGTCCCCTGCTGCCACGCCATGCCGAACCAGCCCCCCAGCGGCATGGCCAGCAGCACGAGTACGATCGCCCAGAACAGCGCGTTGACGGCGCGCTCGACCTTGGGCGCGCCCGCCGGTACGGCGAGCAGCACCCCCAGCGACAAGAGCGGACAGATGACCAGGGCGCACATCAGGCCCATCGTCCTCGCTACGGTCACCGCGACCTTGAAGATCCGATCGATGGTGCCCACGGCGGGCGTGTCCTCGACCTCGTCGGCGGTTTCCGGACGCCATCGCGCCTCGGGCTTGCCCTTGTCCCGTGAGGCCGACCGGCTGGGCTTCTTGTCGCCGCCGTCGGCGACGAGGGCGCTGTCGGCGGAAGCGTCGTCCGTGTAACGCATCTCGGTGAACGAGCACAGCGACCACACGATCAGCTGGGCCACCAGCGAAAAGGCGATCACCCAGCAGGACGTCACGATCGCGAACCGGAGACGTCCCAGCGCGAGACACAGCGATCGATTCTGGGCCTGGGTCATGCCCGCACTTCCCCTACGGCCGGAGCGATAACACACGTACCGCGCCCGGTTTGTGATTCATCGACCTGATTTGCGGCCCCGGTCAGTGAAACCGCCCCCGCCCCCGCCCCCGCCCCGCCGTCCCCCTCGACAAACGGAAAGGGCTGCCTATCATGGCCCCCCGACCGGGCCCGATGCCCCCTCCGTCCGTGACGCAACGCGGATTTGCCGGGTGCCGGCCGGGTGGTGCACGATGCCGGCCCCCCTCCGAGAAGACCTCGACATCCTCGACCCGGCTGTGCTCGCCGAGGTGGTGGCAGGCGCTCTGCGGATCGGTCCCCGCCAGGCCCTGCGGCTCTATCACGAGATGCCCATCCAGCAGCTGGGACGCTGGGCCGACGCCCGGGCCCGCGAGCTCCACGGTGACCACATCCGTACGTACGTCATCGACCGCAACATCAATTACACGAACGTCTGCACCGCTCGCTGCACGTTCTGCGCGTTTCGTCGCGACGGCGACGAGGAGGACGCCTACACGCTGGAGTACGACCAGCTGCTGGACAAGATCGACCAGCTGGTCGCCATCGGCGGCACCCAGATCCTCATGCAGGGGGGGATGAACCCCGATCTTGGGCTGTCGTGGTACCTGGACCTCCTGCGGGCGATCAAGCAGCGCTTTCCCCGGATTCACGTCCACGCCTTCAGTCCCCCGGAGTTCATCGAGTTCGTGCGTTTCTTCGACCCGCCGGGTGACTCGCTGGAAGCGAAGCTGCGGGGCGTGATGTCTCAGATGCAGGAGGCGGGGCTGGACTCGATCCCCGGCGGCGGCGGCGAGATCTTCGCGCCCGCCGTCCGACGCAAGATCGGCCTGGGCAAGTGCGACGCCGAGGCGTGGCTGACCACGATGCGGGTCGCCCACGAGCTCGGCATGAACACGTCGGCGACCATGATGTTCGGCCACATCGAGGGGATCGCCGACCGCGTCCATCACTTCGAGCTGGTGCGGCAATGGCAGGACCGCAGCATCGCCGACTTCGCGGCCTCGGGGGGCGGTCGGTACAAGGCATTCATCGCCTGGCCCTTCCAGCGGGAGAACACCCCCCTGGGACGCTGCCGCGAGTGGGGCCAGGACGGCACCGATCCCGACGAGCCGTTTCCTGGCGACGTCGTGGCCCGGCTCGACGGCGGCGGGCTCAAGGACGACCACCCGAGATTCGGCCGCTACGTGCGCATGGCCGGCGGCACCGCGTACCTGCGCACCCAGGCGCTCAGCCGCCTGTACTTCGACAACATCTACTCGATTGGCGCAAGCTGGGTCACCATGGGGCCGCACATCGGCCAGACGGGTCTTCACTACGGCGCCAACGACATGGGCTCGGTCATGATGGAGGAAAACGTGGTCAGCGCCGCGGGCACCACGTACTGCCTCAACGAGCCGATGCTGTGCCGGCTGATCCGGGACGCCGGGTTCGTCCCGGCGCAACGCGACAACGAGTACAACCTGCTCAAGGTCCATGCCTCGGCCGGTGCGCCCGATCGACGTGTCGACGACTGGTCGACGCAGCGGCCCCAGCACCTGCACGTCGAGGGCAGCGACCCGCCGGCGCCACCGCCCGTGGAGATCACGGTCACCGCCGCGGAGACGAACCCTTCCCGCGTCTCCTGAGCCGGCCGACCGCTGGCGTGTCAAAGCATCGCCGGGACGACGACGGCGACGATGTACAGGGCAATCGAAAGGAACACGATACCGACCGCCAGCAGCGCCGGCCGCGTCTTGCGGCGCGGCGGATCGACCCCCGCCGTCGCGAAGGAACGGCCGCACGCAGGACACACGCCGCCTTCGACCGCGCCCGTGACATCCGCGACGCACACGCCGCACGCGGGATACCCTCGTCTCCGCGGCCGTCCCGCCATGACGAGCCATAGCCCCGTTCCGCCAAAGAGGCAGACAAAGGCGACGACCAGGATCAGCAGGAATATCTCTTCGTCCCGCACGTGCGGATCTCCGAGCCGTGAAACGGCGCTACAGGGAATACGTCAGACCCCAGAGCCCGGCGAGCAGGAGCCCGCCAAAGACCATGAGGGCTCCCATAACGAACGCGGCCAGGGTCTTTCCGTCGTCGATGGGGCGGATGCCTGCCACCTCCAGTGACGCGCCGCACTCCGGGCAGCTCGCCGCCGTGCCGAGCGAGCCCGTCAGGTCGTAGCCGCACCCTCCGCAGGAAGGAAACGGCCGCCGTCGTTTCCCGGCGTTGATCGCCATCAGGCTCGCGCCGACGATGATCTGCGCCACGACGAAGAACACGATGGGGCCCAGGATCAGCAGGACCACCCCGCCCCCGAAGTATTCGCCCATGTTCATGACCACGCGTGCATCGTCCACTCCGGCCGGGCCCTGGAGATGAATCGGGGCCAACGGATGGCTTTCCGGCATCGGCCTGCGTCCGGTCGCCCCCTCAGCCCGCCGACGGCTGCGGGCTCGCGGTGATCGACTTTCCGCACTCGGGGCAGCGATCGCTGTCCAGTCCGTGCAGGACGTAGCCGCACTCGCACCGCGGATCCTCGACCTCGATCCTGATCTGAAGCCCGCACGTGCCGCAGCGGGCAGGCCCGGTCGGCAGCATCTGCTGCTTGCGGCACCGCGGGCAGACGAGCGTGATCCCCGCCACCACGGGAACCGCCCCGTCGCCCCCGTGCCGCACCCTCTGCATCTTCCACAGGATCGGCGTGATCACCGTCCCGCACGCGGCGAGGATGATCAGCACGCCCAAGCCGCGGAACAGCGTGTCGTCATCGATGAACTTCTCGAGCAGGTCGTAGGACAGGATCAGCGTGACGCTGTACGCCGCAAGCAGGATCGAGACGGCGATCGTCACCGTACGTACGAGCCGGGTGCGCGGCGACTCGAGCTGCGCCAGCAGGAGGAGGCCGCATTGCGGCGCGAGCACCGCGAGCACCGACAGGGTCCCGGAACCGCGGGCCATGATCTCCTCGATCGGGCGGTTCAAGGCCCGATCAAACCAGACGAGCACGAGCCAGCCGACGAGCCCCAGCGCCGCGGTCACCAGACCGGCCCGCATGAGCCAGACCCAGGGCGGCTTCCGCTCGATGAGCGATGCGGTGACCAGGGCCACGAGGCTGAAGACGGCGAAGAGGGCCACCGACACGAGGACCTGCTCGTCCGGTCCGTATCGCGGCAGCAGCAGGGCCGCGATGCCGAGCAGCGCCGCCAGGGCCAGCGAGACGATCATCGACCACAGGAAGATCTTGCGCAGCTGCATGACCTCATTCGGCCGGCGCGATCGCCGGTGCGTCATGGGTGATGGTGGAGGGGTGGGGCAGCGGCGCCAGTCCGGCGGCGGCCCGCAGCTCGTTCTGCCGGGTGAGCAACAACGCGAAGCTCGTCGGCGGGATCGGCAGCACCGTCCCGTCGGCCCGACCGACGACGAGGTTGGCACTCAACTGGCCCCCCGCGTCCGGGTCGGGCGACATCACGACCAGCCACAGGTTGGGTTCGGCCGTGCTCACATCGATGCCGTGGTACGTAAACACGAAGTCGCCTACCCGGTGGGCAAGGATCCCCGGCGGCTGGCCCGCCGCGGCGCCCTGCACGACCTGACGCCGCTGGTCGTCGGTCATCATTTCAAAGTCGAGCAGGTTCACGTCCGCCAGCGGGACGTCGTCGATCACGGTGTCGGTGCCCCAGGCGACGAGATCCCACTCGGCCAGGGTGCCGTCGGTGACCAGCTCGATGGCGTGCTTCGGACCGCGGCCCTGGTGGTCCGCCGCGTAGTCGGTGATCGAATCGAGCACGGTCTGGAGGTCCTGGGTCGCGACGGCCGCGGCCGACGGCGCCGCGGTGCCCGCCGAGATCGCCAGCGCGATCAGCCCGATGTAGGCGGCGATGCCCAGCCCCAGAAGCAGGACCGGGAAGGTGATCACGGCGAAGGCGGCGCGGCCGCCGTGCACCTGGTGCCCCTGCTTGACCATGAGCACCGCGCTGACGACCCACCACGGGGTGGCGGCATTGCTGATGCACGGAATCGCCGACAGCGCGAGCGTCCCGCCGCTGTAGCAGATCGCCTGGAACGTCCTTCGCAGCGGTCCCGGCGCCGGGCCGGTGATCCGCAGCAGCGCGTGGGCGACCAGGCCCCACACCAGCGCGAACAGCGACACGAAGATGAAGGCAATGATAAAGCCGACCAACATGCTGCCCGCCATGATCAGGGACATCCAGCCGGGACCGGGCAGCCCCTGCCCTGCCGGCGCGCCCAAGCCACCCATCATGAACGGCATGGCGATGACCATGCAGGTCGCGGGCACCAGCGCGACCGCGAAGGTGACCGCCATCGTGACCAGCAGAAACCACCACGCCTGCCCAAGCGAGCTGTCAACGTCGGTTCCGCGCATGAGCCGCAGCGGCCCCACCAGTGCTCCGCCCACGGTCGAGAACCACGCCCGGATCCGCCCCATCCGGTGGCGCTCCAGCCACGGGTTCACGCCCACGCGGGTGGCCTGCTCCGTGACCCCCTCCGCCGGCAGCAGCACGGTGTCGTTCATGTGAACGGGCCGGCCGCAGCCGATGCAGGTGAAGGAGACCGGATCGAGGTGCCCGCGATCGTCAGTGCCGTAGTAGGCCTGGTCGCAGTGCGGGCAGCAGAAGCGGACCGAGGAGGCGACGAACTGGTACTCGTCGGGCGAGAAGGGCGAGCCGCACTCCGGGCACTGCCGTGTCTTGAGGTTCCACAGGGGGTAATCGCAGGTCCGGCAACGCATGGCTCTCCCGTCGTCGGCTCGTGACCGTCAATACCCTTGGGATTTCATGGGGGTTGTGTCGCTCGCGGCCACGGGCGGCTTGCCCGCCCCTGCGAAGGTCACCCCGTGCTCGCACGCGCGAAGGTGGTCTCTTGTGATGCCGGCGTCCTGCCGGTCCAACCGCGGCATCCAGGCCGCGGACGAATCATGTCGATTGTCGGGCATCCTGCCTGGCGATCGAGCCCTCGCTTCGCTCGGGATGAGCCTGCGTCCCTGGAACCGGCTTGCCCCAGTCTGGGTTGGAACGGCTCACGGCGAACGGCCCCTGCCCCCCTAGTCCTCCGGCGCGTTCGTGCTCACGCGCTTGCGGAACTCTTCGGACAGCGCCCGGGTGACGGGACCGACCGAGCCGCAGCCGATCTTGGTGCCGTCAATCCTGGTGACACCGATGATCTCCGCCGCCGTCCCGGTCAGGAAGACCTCGTCGGCGGAGAGGACGTCGTCCACCTTCATCATGCGCTGCTCGACGGGGCACTGGAGGTGCGGGGCGAGCTCCTCGATCACGAACCGCCGCGTGATGCCGTGCAGCATGCCGGCCTCGGTGGGCGGCGTGGCGATGCAGCCGTCCTTGACGATGAAGAGGTTATCTCCGGTGCACTCGCTGACGTACCCGGCGGTGTTGAGCATGATCGCCTCGAGCACATCGGCGTCGATGGCCTCGATCTTGGCGAGGATGTTGTTCAGGTAGTTGAGGCTCTTGATCGCCGGATCGAGGCTCTCGATGGGAATCCGGCGGCGCTCGGCGACGATGACCTCCATGCCGCTCTCGTAGAGCTCGGGCGGGTAGAGCTCGATGGTGTCGGTGATGATGAAGGCCGTCGGCCGCGGGCAGCGGAACGGGTGAAGCCCCAGCGTGCCCACGCCGCGAGTGAAGACCAGCCGGATGTAGGCATCGGACATCCCGTTGGCCGCCAGCGTCTCGCGGATGGCCCGGTCGATCGCCTCGCGGGGGTAGGGCGGCTCCAGGCGGAGGCGTCGCGCCGACTCGAACATCCGCTGCAGGTGCGAGGCCAATTTGAAGACGCGGCCGCCGTACTGCCGGATCCCCTCGAAGCAGCCGTCGCCGTAGAGCACGGCGTGGTCGTAGACGTGGATCTTGGCATCGGCCTCGTCCACCAGCGCGCCGTCGAGCCAGATCTTCTTCGTATCGGCCATCATTCTCCTGCCCAGGGAGCGGGTGAAGTGTACCAACTCGTGCCAGGCGCGGGGGTTGCGGGTCAACGCCCGGCGACCAGCGTCTCCAGGGCGGGCTGCAGCCGCGGGTAGCGGAACGTGTAGCCGTGCTGTTGTGCCTGACCCGGCACCACACGCTGGCTGATCGTCGCGTACGAGCCCAGCTCGCCGAGGAGGACCCGCAGGCCGAGCACGGGCACCGGCAGCACCGCAGGCCGGCGCAGCACCCGGCCCAGCGTCCGCGAGAAGACGCGATTGGTGACCGGCTCCGGCGCCACCACGTTGAGCGGTCCCGACAGCGTGGCGTCGGTGAGGGCGAGGTCAATGAGGCCGACGACGTCGCGCCAGTGAATCCACGGCAGGTACTGACGACCCGACCCCAGCGGACCGCCCAGCCCGAGCCGGAAGATCGGCAGCATCTTCTGGAGCGCCCCGCCCCGCGGGTCGAGCACGACTCCGGTTCGCAGCATCACGACTCGCGTGCCGCCGGAGACGGCCCGCTGGGCAGTGCGCTCCCACTCATCCGCCAGCTCGGCCAGGAAGTCGTCCCCTTTGCGCGCCGTTTCATCGATGGGCTCGTCGCCGCGCTCGCCGTAGTAGCCCACGGCCGAAGCATTGACCAGCACGGCGGGCCGGGTTTCAGCCGCGTCGATGGCCTCGACGACTCGGCGCGTGCTGTCCACACGGCTGTCGACGATCACCCTCTTGTACGCACTGGACCATCGCCGGTCGGCCACGCCGGCCCCGGCCAGGTGCACGACTGCATCGCATCCGTCGACGCGAGACTGCCATGCGCCGTCGGCCGTGGGGTCGCCCTCGACGACGTCAACCTCGACGCCGAGCCGCTCCTGGGCGCGACGCGCGTCACGAGACACGACGACCAGCTCGTCGCCCCGCTCCCGCCGGTCGGTGACGAGCCGCCGCCCGATCAGACCCGTGGCCCCGGTGATCAGGATCCGCATCGGGCAATCACCTTGGCTCGCTTGATGACCGTGTCCAGCATGCGAGGGGTCAGTGTACCGGTAAAGGTGTTCTGCTGGCTGACGTGATAGCAGCCCAGCAGCACGATTGACCCGAGGTCGCATTCGACGGCGTGGCCGAACTTCGGCCGCGGTCGGGGGATCGCGTCGCCCAGGGCCTCCACCGCTTTCAGCGTCGCCTTCCACGCGACCGCGCCGAGACAGATGACGGCCGCCGGCTCGAGCACCGCGATTTCGTCGACGAGGAAGGGCGAGCAGCGGTCGAGCTGCGCCGGCGTCGGCTTGTTGCCCGGCGGAGCACAGCGCAGGGCCGCTGTGATGTAGACGCCGTCCAGCTCGAGCCCGTCACCGCGGTGCGTGCACTGAGCCTGGCTCGCCAGGCCCGCCCGGTGCAGCGCCGCGTACAGAAAGTCGCCCGAGCGATCACCGGTGAACATGCGTCCGGTGCGGTTGGCGCCGTGGGCGGCGGGAGCGAGGCCCACGATGAGCACACGGGCCCGGTGATCTCCGAAGCCGGGCACGGGTCGGGCCCAGTATGTCCAGTCGGCGAACGCGCGGCGCTTGGTCTCGGCGACGTCCGCGCAGTACGCCCGCAGCTCGGGGCACCGGCCGCACCGCGGCACCGCGCGCTCGATCGTGGTCAGCGACCGCGGCTTGCGTGTCATATCGTGGAGAATAATGGGTTGAGGGCCGGCGGTCAGGGGTCAGCAAGACAGGCCGCCCTGCAACCTATCCCAGATCATCGGTCGTCGGCAAAGGCACGAGGCTCATGCCGCCCGTGGCGTCGACGGAGAGCTCGAAGACCTGTCCGGTGCGGACCGGTTTGTAGACCGCCTCACCTTGGGCGACGCGCACGCCCAGCGCCGCCGCCGTGTCGGGATCGGTGGCGATCTTCCAGAACAGCTCCCACACACGCACCTCGAACTCGGCGACCTCTCCGGCGGCGTAGCCGGGAGGTATGGCTCCGGGCACGTCAATGGGGTAGCCGTCCATCGGGGGCATGCGATCCGAGTAGAGACGCCGCAGCAGGATCAACGTGCGGCCGCGCAGCGGATGCCCTTCAGCCACATCCTCGTGGTGAAACTTCACCGACCAGGCGTCCACGAACAGCACATCGCCCGGCAGCGTGAACTGCTGGCGGGCGAGCTCGCCGCCCTCGTCATCGAGCTCGATGAACAGCAGGTCCGTGCTCTGCACGCTTCCGTCGGCCGCGGTCTGCTGGTCGAGCACCCGGATGTGCGCCAGCCGGTGGCTGCGGTTGAGCCGGCGGATCATCCCGTCCTTGGCCTCCAGACGCTGCTGCATCTCCAGCTTGATCGCCTCCATCTCCTCGATGGTGCGGCGCAGATCCTCGCCGCTCACGCGCCAGTACACCACCGCTGCGACGCCGAAGAAAAGCACGCCGAGCAGAGAGGTGCGAGCGATGGCGGCGATGGGCAGGGGCATAGGCAGGTCGGCGGTCAGGGGGTCGGAATGGATCAGGACTCAGGGCGAACAATCGCTGATCCCCGACCTCTGACCCCCGTCTCCTTGTTCCGATTCCCTCACGGGGATTGCCAACATCGACCATCGTCAACGACTGCGGCCAATTGACCGATAAACAAGCGATGGTCCAGGGAAGCATCCTAGCCGTCGTCGCCGCCATCGGCATCGTGGGGCCGCCCGCGGTCGCTCAGCCGGCCGCGACGCGGCCCTCGGCCGCCAAATCGGCTCCCGGGCCGGGTCCGGAGGGTCCGGTGGACACGGAGGCCGTCGGACTGTCGTCGTTGAGCCGCCTGCTGCATCGCTTTGACTTCGAGGAAGCCCAGCGGGCCCCGTACACGATGCCGTTCAACTTCTACCGGTACCTGGCCCCCGACCAGGGCTTCCCGCGCTTCGGTCACATGCGGCTGACCAACGAGGTCGCCCATGAGGGCCGGTGGTCGTTCGAGTTTGCGCTCGACGGCGGATCGATGTCGGCGCGGGTGCCGACGGCGGTGATCCCGGTTCTTCCGGGCGGCGACTACCGGGTCACGGGTTGGATCCGGACCGACGGGCTCACGCACGCTCGCGCCCGGCTCGTCGCCCAGCTGCACGACGTGAGGCACGATCCCATCCCGTCCAGCCGGGCCGAAAGCCCGCTTCTGCAGACCGGCGGGGACTGGCGGCGGGTGTCCGTCGAGTTGTTCGGCGACTACCAGGACGCCGCCGATCTCGTGATCGAGCTGGAGCTGCTGCAGCCGCAGCAGATCTCGCCGCGCGGCGAGCGTGTCGACGGGCCGCGGCTGGACGACGTCACCGGACACGCCTGGTTCGACGACGTGACCGTCTGGCAGCAGCCGCGGATCGAGATCTCGACCAACGCGCCCGGCAACGTCGTGACTGCGCCGGAGGTCGCGACCCTCTCGGTCCTCGTGCGCGACCCGACGGACGAGCAGCTCACCGCCCGATTACGGATCGAGGATCTCGACGGCCGCCCCCTGCGGCAGACCGCGAAGATCCTGCCCCAGGGGTCATGGCGCACCGCCGTCATGCTCGACGGCACCGACCACGGGTGGTACCGGGCGGTCGTCGAGGTGCGCAACGACGAGCAGGAGGTCGGGCGGCGCTCGCTCGATTTCGCTGTGGTGCCGGCACGGCAGCCGAGGCGGCTCGAGAATCGGTTCGGCGTCGTGATCGACGCGCCCGCCGTCAACGAAGCGGACGTGACGCGTTACCTCGTGCAGCGGCTGGGGGTGTCCAGCGCGCTGCTGCCCCTGCCGGAACCCATCGACGAGGAGTCCGGCCCGGCGGGCCCGCTGGGACGGATGAGCGAGGATCTGATCGAGCGCGACGTCGAGCTGACGATCGCCCTGCCCTCAATCTCGCGCGACCTCGCCACGCAGCCCGATCTGGACGCGGGCAAGGTGCTGGAGGCGTTTCGCAACCGCGAGGGACTGCGCGACCTGCTGATGCGATACGGGCTGGAGGTGCCCCGGTGGCTGCTGGCGCCGTCGGAGCCCTCGGCGGCTCCCGGCGCGCTGGGCAGTGCGGTGCTCATCCCCGACCGGACGCTTGGCCCGCTGATCGCGGCCCTGGCCCAGGCGCTGTCGGAGTTCGTCCCCGAGCCGGTGGTTCTCGTTCCCTGGTCGGCGGAGTACGAGCCGGCGGCACTGCCGGCGCCGCACGGCTTCTGGATGAGCGTTCCGACCTTCATCCAACCGGAGTCGCTCGCAGAGTACGCGTCCCATTGGCCGATTCCCGAACGCCCGGTGCACACGACGCTCCAGCGTCTGGACGCCCGACAGCACACGCCCAACGAGCGTGTCATCGATCTCATGCTCCGGGCGCTGCACGGCTGGCGGGCAGGCCTGCCGCGCATGGCGATCACCACGCCTTGGTCGAGGCGCGGCCACCGCGCCGCGATAGTGCCCGACCCGGCGATGCCGGTGTGGCCGGCACTTGCCGACCGGCTCGACGGCCGCCGTTTCGAGGGTGAGCTGCCGGTTGGCGACGAGATCAACGCCTGGATCCTCGCGGGCCCGGGCCCCGACGACATGTCGCTGGTCGCCTGGAGCGAAGGGATGGGCGCCGACGGGCCGGGGGACCGGATGGAACTACGCATGCTGCTGGCGGGCGGGCGGGTCGAGGTGGTGGACGCCTTCGGCAACCGGCGGGCGGTCGAGCCGCTCAACGGCACCCACGTGGTGCAGTTGGGTCCGAGGCCCGTCTTCGTTGAGGGCGTGGACCCCAGGCTCACCCGGTTCCGCGCGGGTCTCGAGATCAATCCCGCCTACATCGCGGCTCGCCATCGGATGCACGAGGGCGAGCTGGTCCTGAACAACCCGTGGAACGACGCGATCACCGGCACCGTGCGGCTGCAAGCGCCGGCCGGGTGGCGGATCACGCCGCGGATTCACCACTTCTCGATCGCGCCCCGCGAGCAGGCCCGCCTGCCCATCAGCCTCGTCTTCAGCCAGCGAGTGCTGACGGGCCGCGCGTCGCTGGAGGCCCACGTCGAGCTCGCTGCCGATCGCGAGTACCGCCTGCGGGCGCGGCTGGACATGGAGATCGGCATGCGGGATGTCGAGTTCGCCGCGCACTGGCGTCTCGCCGGCGGCGACGGGACGGACGCAGACGACCTGATCATCGAACAGCACGTCACGAATACCGGTGACGAGGTGCTCAACCTGGTCGCCTACCTCTCCGGTCCGGGCATCGCCCGGCAGCGGCGGGCGGTCGGCGGTCTGCAGCCGGGCCAGACCGCGATGCGCAGCTTTCGCGTGACCGGCGGCGCCCTGCTCCTGGCCGGCACGGACGTTCACATCGGCGTCATCGAGCAGGGCGGGGCACGGCTGAACAGGGTGCTCTCGATCCCTCAGATCGGCGACGTGGCGGTCGCCGGTCACCCCCAGAGCCAATCGCCGTGAGGCAAAGAACCCGGCTCACGGGACGCGTCTGACCAGATTCCAGCGCAGCAGCCTCCGGTCCGCGGCATCCACGAGGTCGTCGAGATTGAGGTCGGCGAGGCAGCAGCGCTGCTGGGGTGAGCCCACGCAGCCATTGAGGATCATGAGGTCCCGCGGCCGCACGACGCCGTCGCCGTCGAGGTCGGCGAAGACGATTGCGACCGGATCCCCGGCCAGCTCGTACGCACCCATATCCACGACCACCGGCGCGCCGCAGCCGGGGCCCGGCTCTGCGGCGTCGCCGGCGAAGCGCGGGTTCCCGTCGAGATCGAGCGGCGTCAGCTCCATCCGGTCGCCGTCGCCGTCGAGATCCCCTTCGTCGGGCGGCACCGCCCAGTTGTTGCCGGCGTCTCGACACGGTGAGTCGGCTGAAAGGCGAAGGTCCGGATCGCCGAACAGCGGATCGGCATCGATGTTGCCGACTCCGGCGAAGCCGCCCTGCACGTTGCTGTACTTCACTTCGGCAACCTGGTTGCCGTCCCGGATCTGGTCGGGGCTGTTGCCCCACGCGATGCAGTTGGTCACCGTGGCCCGGGTGGTCGTGGCCGCGATAAACAGGCCACCGCCAAGAGCGGCGCTGTTGCCGCTGAAGGTGCAGCTGGCCACGGTCGGGTTGGCGGCGTAGTAGATCCCGCCACCGAAACCCGAGGCCGAGTTGCCGCCGAAGACGCAGTTGGTGACGGTGGCGCCGGGCTGACCCGGTGATGTATCGAAGATGCCGCCCCCCAGTATCGCGGTGTTGTCGGTGAAGGAGCAGCTGAAAGCAGCCACCGAACCGATCGCGGTGCTGGTGGTGTACACTCCGCCGCCGCTGGCGATCGCATCGTTGCCGTGAAACACGCACTCCGAGAGGGTCAGGTCGCTGAGGAGGTTGTAGATCCCGCCGCCGCGTCCGCCACAGTTCCCCTCGGAGCATCCACCGGCGAGGTTGAAGGTGAATGTGCAGCGGGTCACATCCACGGTGCTGACGGAATTGTACATGGCTGCGCCGCTGGAAAAGGCCTGGTTGGCTTCGAAGACGCAGCCGATGACGGTCGCGGTACTGTCGCCCGTGTAGATGCCGCCGCCGCGCCCGCGGCAGGTCCCCGCGGCGCAGCCGCCTGCGACGTTGTCGGTGAACGTGCAGTCGATCACCGTCGGCGCGCTGCCGGCGCTGTTGTAGATCCCGCCGCCATCAGCGGCAGCGATGTTGGCGTGGAAGGTGCACTCGGCCACGGTCGGGCTGCTGGCGAGGTTGATCATCCCGCCCCCCTGCTCGGCGGATCCGTGCGTGATCGTGAAGCCACGGATCACCGTGCCCGGCCCCTCGCCGCCGTCACAGGTGACCGCGGTGCCCGACGCCTGGGCATCAATAGTGGTCACCGCCGCTCCCCCGACGCCGTGCAGCGTGACGGCCCGCCCCAGCAGGTTGATGGTCTCGTGGTAGGTGCCGGGAGCGACGAGGATCTCGTCGCCGTCACCGGCGGCCACAATGGCTTCCTGGATCGCGTCGTACGGATGCTCGGCCGAGCCGTCCTCGAGCGGATCGCTCACCGTGTTGTCGTTGGGCCCCCGGTCGTTGGGGGCGTCGTCGTCGACATGCAGCACCCCGGCGTGCGCCGAGCACCCGATACCGATTGCGGCCATGAGAAGCAGACGGAGCATGGCAACAGACCGTTTCGCCCGGCGCAGGGTGTAAGTTCCGCAGAATGCTCTGATCGGGCCGCTGCGGGCATTCGAGCCTCGCCGTGCTCGGGATCCGCCTGCGTCCCTGGTACAGGCCTGGCCCAGTGTGTTTCGAACCCCCAACCCCAAACCCCTACCCCCCCACCCGCGGCGACGGTGTGCTCCCCGCAATCGACACCCACGTCGCGCGTGTGATCCGCCACGTTCCGTCGGGCTCCTGCTCGACTCGCAGCACCCACCAGGTCGGTGTGGGGCCGAAGCCGACCTCCAGCGTCGTGCGCAGGCCCAGGTGGACCGTGGCCTGTCGCGGTGACTCGCTGAACGCCTTCAGGCTCGTGATCTGGTTGGATGTGATCCGGTAGCGATCGCCCAGCCGGTCGAGATTGCGCTCGATCGCCTCCCGCGGATAGCCGGGGTTGTTGGGTGATCCGAAGGCGAGGGTGGCTTCGTCGGAAAAGTGCGCACTTGCCTCGGCAATCTCGGCCGCTTCTGCGGCCTTCACGACCGCCAGCACCACTCGTCGCGCGGCCTCGCCGGGGGTGACGACGACGGCCCCGACCAGGAGCACGAGTGCCCCGAGCGCCGCGAGAACGCCGGCGCCGGCCAGGTTCCGACGGCCGTCGGTGCGCAGTGCCGTCCACGCCAGGCCCACCGCCAGGGCGAGCATCAGCAGACCCGCGGGGTACGGGTTCTCAAGAACGTAGCGCGTGAACAGTCCGACCGGGGGTGGATCGGGCATGGGGGCAAGGTAGCAGAGGGTTTGGGGGTTGGGGAAGCACCGGGGCAAGCCTGTTCCAGCGACGCAGGCTCATCCCGAGCGAAGCGAGGGCTCGATTGTCAGGCATGATTGACAATCGACATGATCAGCCCGCGGCATGGAGGCCGCGGTTGGACCGGCAGGACGCCGACGGCAGTACGAACAAGCTCCCGCCGCGCGGCCGTGCGCCTACCGCACGTACCCCAGTGCGCGCAACGACCTCACCGCGTCCTCGGAAAGCTGCGTCTCCTCCAGCGGTGCCTGCAGCGGTTTGATGGCGACGAGCTGACGCAGGGCCGTGGCGGTGTCCCGCATGGAGGCGACACGCTCCGGCTCGCTCTCGGAGAGATTGACACGGTTGCCCGAATCGGATCGCTGCTCGAACAGGAAGGGTTGTTCGCCGCCGTCGATCAGCTTGTAGCCGTCCTGGAGCAGCGCCCACTCCAGGTGGGTCTCGCAGAACGCGAAGCCGCGGGGTGTTTCCAGGAAGATGTCCGTGCCGGGCAGCCGGCCGTCGGCGGGCTGGCCGATGAGCCCCATCAGGGCCGGCAGGAGGTCCACGGCCTGCGTGGTCGCCTCGACCTCCCGGCCGAGGGAGTCGGGCTTCCAGCCGCGCGGGAACTTGACGATCAGCGGCACCCGGATGATCTCGTCCCACAGGGCGTGGCCGTGGCCGTAGCTCTCGTGGTCGTAGAGCTCCTCACCGTGGTCGGCGGTCACGATGAGCATCGTGTTGTCATAACGGCCCGTCTCCTTGAGGAACCGGATGAACGGCTCGAGCATCTGGTCGATCATGCGGAGCTTCGCGTCGTAGATGAGGTCGAGAAAGCGCACATCGTCGGGTTCCAGCGTGACGTCGCCGTCGAGGATCGCGTGCCTGATCTCGGCCGTGGTGAAGTCGACGCCTTGGGCCATGCGGGTCTGCTCGTGGTACAGGAAGTCCTCGTCGTAGCCGTACTGCGTCATGAAACTCTGATCGCGATGCTGCGGGGGATAGGGATGGTGGACGCCGTTGAGGTGGATGTAGCCGAACACCGGGCCGGGGCCCGCGAGCATGAGATCGATGGTGCGGGCCATACGCTGCCGGTCGCCGCGAAGTCTGGCGTCGACGTAGTGATCGAAGCCCTGGGCGAAGCCGTATTCGGCATCGAGGTGGTGACTCTTGACGATGCCGAAGGTCCGGTAGCCGAGGCGGTCGAAGCGCTCGGCCATCGTGTCCACCTCGTCGCCAAGACGCTGCGTGGGATAGAAGCCCGGGCGACCGGGGATCTCCACCATCTCGTGGCCGTAGATCACGCCATGCTGAAAGACGAACAGGCCGGAGAAGAGGCTGGCCGTCGAGGGCTTGGTGTAGGCCCCCTGGACGTAATGGTTCTTGTAGACGACCGCGTCCTGGTCCGCGGCCACGGTGTCGAGGACGGGGCTGGTGGCGCGTTCGTAGCCGTAGCAGCCCAGCCGGTCCGCCCGCAGGGCGTCGAGCACGAGGATCAGGACGTCGGGCCGGGGCCCGGCCGCGTCGGCCGCCCCCGCCCGATCGATGCGGCCGCACGCCGACAGCATCGTCGGCATGGAGAAGAGAAACGCGGCCAGCAGCAGGACCACCACGGCTTCCCGTCGGAATCGTCGTCTCTCGCGTAGCGCCTCGATCATGTCACGCTCCCCGAATCGGGATTCCCGGACTCCGAGCGGCTCCGCGGCCGCATCGCCCCTGGACTATCGGTCGTTGGGCGGGGACAAACCAGTGAAGCTTGCCCATGGGTCATGCAAGTTGCCGATAACCACAAGCGGCCATGACCCAGACCGTTGCCAGTCCATCGGCCCTCGCGGCCAACCTCGCCGCGCTGGGCAAGCGGAACGCCGATCTCGAGAGCAGGATCGCTGCGGCCGCGGCCCGCGCCGATGTCGTCTTCGCCGACACGGACCAGGGCGTGCCGTCGGTCGCGATCGGGGCAACCCCCCTGTGCAGCCGCCACCGTCCGCTCGATGAGGCGGACCGCCTGGCCGACCGAGCCGACCTCGTGGAGCACGCCGTGGTCGTCGTGCTGGGCTTCGGCGCGGGGCACCACGTGCGGCGCCTGGCCGAGCGGATGGGGCGGGCCGGGGTGATCGTCGTCTTCGAGCCGGACGTCGGACTGCTGCGGGCCGTGCTGGAGCGCATCGATCACTCGGCGTGGCTGCAGCCGGCATCAGTGCTGTTCATCACCGACCCCGGCGACCGCGGCGCGCTGGCACGCAAGCTTGACGGCGCTGAATCGATCATCGCCCAGGGCATCACCTTTCTCGAGCACCCGCCCAGCCGACGGCGTCTGGCGGACGCGAGCCGGCAGTTCAGGATGCTCGTCAGCGAGCTCGTCAAGGCGACCAAGACGACTTTCCTGACCACGCTGATGCGCTCCGTGGATACGGTGCGCAATCTCCTGCTGAACCTCGATCACTACGCGGCGGGCCCGGGCATTGCCGATCTTCACGGTGTCGCGGGCGGCTGCCCGGGCATCGTCGTCTCCGCCGGGCCCAGCCTCCGCCGCAACCTCGATCTGCTCGCCCGCGCCGAGGTTCGAGAGCGCAGCGTGATCATCTGCGCCCAGACGACCCTGCGGCCGCTGCTGGCCGCGGGTGTGCGCCCGCACTTCGTGACGGCGCTGGATTACCACGAGATCTCACGCCGCTTCTACGAGGACCTGAGCCCCGAATCCGTCGGCGACGTGACGCTCGTGGCGGAGCCCAAGGCCCACCCCGTCATCCTCGACAGCTTCCCCGGCCCCGTGAGGTGCTGCGCCAACGAGCTGCTCGACGAGATCCTGGGTGATGCGAAACGCCCCATGGGCGTGCTGCCCGCCGGGTCCACGGTGGCCCACCTCGCCGTGTACCTGGCGCACCATCTCGGCTGCAACCCGATCGTCATGGTCGGCCAGGACCTCGCCTTCACCGACGGGCTGTACTACACGCCGGGCACGGCCATCGAGGAGGTGTGGGCACCGGAGCTCAACGCCTTCAACACGATCGAGATGATGCAGTGGCAGCGGATCGCCCGTCACCGCGTTCACCTGAGCCGCCTTCGCGATGTCAAGGGCCGCATGGTCTTCTCCGACGCCCAGATGCTGGCCTATCTGCAGCAGTTCGAGCGAGACTTCGCGGGCCTCCGGGAGGCAGGCGTGGAGGTCATCGACGCCACCGAGGGCGGAATCGCCAAGCAGCATACGACCGCCCGACCGCTGGCGGAGGTGCTCGACCGGTACGCCACGCGGCCCCTGCCCCCCCTGCCGCCGGCGTGTCCCGGGCTCGACCCGCAGCGACTCAACGCGGCTCGGCGCCGGGTGGAGGCGGTGCAGCGCGACGTCGTCGAGCTGCGGGAGATCTCCATCGAAACCGCCGAGGTCCTCCGCCGCATGCTCGAGGACCAGGACGACACGCCGAAGATGCAGCGTCACTTCCGGCGGATCGAGTCGTACCGCCGGCGTGTCGAGCAGCGGATGAACGCCTTCAGGATCATCAGCCACCTCAACCAGCTCGGGGTCTACAAACGCTTTCGAGCGGACCGCCGGCTGCACATGCAGACCGACCTCGACCCGCGACAGCGTCAGCGGGCCCAGCTGCAACGCGACCTGGAGAACGTGACCTGGACCGCCGACGCCGCGGCGGAGATCGGCCGCCAGCTCGTCGTCTCCGGACAGGTCCTGTCCGGATCGCCCGTCGACGCGACGCCGGCCGGCACTTCGCTGCTGGCCGACGAGCCCACGTCGCCGGGAACGGCCGGCGTGGCGCGGGTCGCGGCTCTCGTCCCCGTAGACCCCGACCGCAGCGGCCTCGGCGTGCCGCGCTCGCTGGCCACACCGTTCGGGGGCCGGTCCGTGCTCCAGGCGACGCTCCAGCGGCTCGGCGAGTCCCGCCGGCTTGAGTCGATCATCCTGATCGTCCCCCGCGGCTTCGACGTCGGACCCCTGATCGATCAGCAGGGCATCGGCCTGCCCGTGGTGATCGAGCGCTGCGACGGCTCGCCCTACGGCCCGGAACAGGCCGCGATCGCGGCTGCCCGGCGCTGGTCCGAGACGTGCTGGCGCGGTGGCATCGCGGGCATGAGCGTCTACGACGAGATCCTCTGCCCGCAGGTGATGCACGCGGTCATGGTCAAGCACGCGCTCACCGCCGCTCTGCTCGCCGGGCCGGACTGGCCGCTGATCTCGGCCGTCGCGGGTGTGGACGAGATCGTGGCCCGCCACCTCGAGCTGCCGGAACAGCACAACCTCGTTTTCACTCAGGCACCGCCGGGTCTGTGCGGGTGCGTGGTGAGCGCCGGGCTCATGAAGGAGCTGACGCTCCGCAACCGGCTGTCGACGATCGGCGGGCTGCTCGTCTATCAGCCGCACGCACCGCAGCACGACCCGATCGCCCGCAGCGCCAACGTGCGGATCGAACATCGCGTGCGCCGATCGCGGATCCGCGCCACGTTCGACTCACCGCCCTGGCGGCAGGCGCTTCTCGAGGCGATCGAGCCGAGGCTTGACGGCCCGATCGACGCGGTGGACATCGTTGGTGCCCTCGAGTCGCGCGAAAGGGCCGGCGGCAGCGAGCCGCCCCGCCATCTCATCGTTGAGCTGTGCACCCGGCGGCGCAGCCGGGGACTCTTCGACTGCGGCTGGCCCCGCGGCCCGCGCCCGGATCTCACCACGGCCGTGGCCGGGCGGATCTTCGGCGAGGCGGCGCCCGGCACCGTGGTCACCCTGGCCGGGGCCGGCGATCCCCTGCTGCACGAGCGCTTCGACGAAATCGTGCGTCTGGCGACGGACGCCGGGATCGCCGGGGTCCACGTCCGCACGGAGCTGCTGGCCGACCGGCCCATCCTCGACCGGCTGCTCGGCTGCGAGCCCGACGTGGTGAGCGTGGACCTGCACGCCGACTGCCCGGAGACGTACCGTCGAATGATGGGGCTCGACGAGTACGAGCGGGTGCTCTCGAACCTGCACTACATGGTGACCCACCGCCGGCGTCTCACCGACCACCCGCCGACGGCCGCCCTGGCCCTGCCGTGGATCGTGCCGCGGCTGCAGCGGCGGGTCGAGACGTGCGAGGACATCGACGGCTTCTTCGATCGGTGGCAGGGCAACCTGGGCTGCGCGCTCATCGAGCCCGTCCCGGCTTCGGGCGATGATGATCTGCTGCCCGCCCCGGTGCCGCCGCGGGTTCTCGAGGACCAGTGCCGCCACACCAGGAGCATCCTCAGCGACGGCACCGTGCTCGACAAGGCGGGCGACTCGTGAGCGGCGCCTTGGCGGTCGTGATCGGGCGGTCGGGAAGCCGGGGTCTGCCCGGCAAGAACGTGGTGCCGCTGGCCGGTCGCCCCATGATCTGCCACACGCTCGATGCCGCCCGCGCCGCCGACACCGTGCGTCGCATTGTCGTCTCCACTGACGGCGATGACATCGCGGCTGCGGCCGCGTCGATGTCGATCCAGGTGGTGCGGCGGCCGGCGGCCCTGTGCACCGACACGGCGCCGGTGGTGGCCGCGGTCCGCCACGCCGTCGAGAGCGTCGTTGGCGACGAGCCGATCATCGTGGTGCTGTACGCCAACGTTCCCGTCCGCCCGGCCGGGCTCATCGACGGGGCCGTGCGACTGCTGGTCGAGGCCGGCGCCGACAGTGTGCAGTCCTACACCGACGTCGGCAAGCACCACCCCTACTGGATGGTCGCGCTGGATGACGAGCACCGCGTCACGCCGCACGTCGAGAACACCATCGACCGCCGCCAGGATCTGCCCCCGTTGCTCATTCCCGACGGCGGCGTGATCGCCGTCACGCGGAGGTGCCTGCTCGCGGCCCTCGACGATCCGCCGCACGCCTTCCTGGGCACGGACCGGCGGGGTCTGGAGACGCCCTGCGGATCGGTGATCGACGTGGACACGCCGCACGACCTCGCCGTGGCCCGGTCCGTGCTGGAGGAAGCCGCTGCGGGCTGGCGTCTGACGCGGGACGCCGGGTGACCGACCCGCGAACGGCGGTAGACCAGGGGTCCATGACGCCGCAGCGGCCGGATAACGTCGTGCGGACACCCCGCGCGGCCCGTCCCGGCCCCGATGCCCTCCTCCGGGCTCCGGTCTCGGCCCCCTGAGTCCTGAATCGCGACTCCTGTCCCTGCCCTCAAGTCCGCGCGCCGTGGGGTCGATGAACGATGCGAGACTTGGGTTATCACGAACCACCCGTAACCCCAGGGGACCCCACATGGGCGCCATCAGCAGTGAAGAGCAGCAGGCGGTCGTGGCTTCCGCGATCACCGAGATCAGCCACATCGCGACGCTTCCCGAGATCACGCTGAAGATCATCGAACTGGTCGAGGATCCGAGCAGCACCGCGCAGGACCTGCACAACGTCATCTCCAACGACCCGGCGCTGTGCAGCCGCATCCTCAAGGTGGTGAACTCGGCGTTCTACGGCCTGCCTCGACAGATCGGCTCGATCAATCGCGCCATCGTCCTGCTGGGCCTCAACGCGGTGAAGAACATCGCGATCGCGGCGAGCTTGACGAAACTGTTCCGGGGCGGCGACCTGTGCGCTCGCTTCTCGGCCAAGGATCTGTGGATCCACTCTATTGCCACCGCCGCCTGTGCCAAGCTCATCTGCGACGAGCTCAAGCTCGGCCTCTCCGACGAGGCGTTCCTGGCCGGGTTGATTCACGACATCGGCATCATGGTCGAGGTTCAGGCGATGCGTCACGAGCTGCTGCAGGTCTTCGAGGAGATGACCTTCGACGGCGACGGCGCGCCGACCACCGACATGCGCGAGGTCGAGCGACGGGTTCTCGGCGCCGACCATGAGGCGTTCGGAGCAGGCCTCTGCGAAGCGTGGAAGTTCCCGAAGTCCTTCACGTATGTCACACGTCACCACCACGACCCGACGGAGCTGCCCTCGGCCAACCGGATGCTCACGGCGATCGTTTACGTCGCTGATCGCATCGCGTCCGAGGCGGGCTACGGCTTCCGGGCCGATCTCCAGAACCTCTCTGTCCACCCGGACGTCATGAGCGATCTCGGCCTGCAGCCGGCGCAGCTGGAAGCGGTCAAGACCAACCTCCCGCAGGCGTTCGAGGAGATCGAAGCCACCTTCGGCTGAGTGCGGCCCGGGCAAGGGCGATGAAGTACACGAGCGGGCCCGTCGAATGCAATTCGGCGGGCCTGTCTGTCGTGTGCACGCGGCGCGTGTCTCCTCGTACTGCCGTCGGCATCCCGCCGGTCAGCGTGCCGCGGGCGGCTCGTCCGCCCGTGCGAAGGTCACCCTTCGTGACCGCCCTGGCAGCACGCCGCCGGTGGCACCCGCGCGGCGGGTGTCTTCTCGCAATGCCGTCGGCGGCGGGCGCACGATCAGGCCCGACGGATGGAATCCGGCGAGCCGGACTGAAGCGAGTGGGCGGAGGCCGTGCGGAGCACCGAAACCAGCCAGGCCGAACGGAGCGCTATGATGACCCGCATGGCGGATGCGATCCGTGTCAACTTCGGCAGGCCCATGCCGGTGTTCCCCCTCCCCGATGCGGTGCTGCTGCCGCACGCCATTCAACCGCTGCACGTCTTCGAGTCCCGTTATCGCCAGATGGTCGATGACTGCCTGGACGGGCCGGGCCAGCTGGCGCTGGCGAGCTTCGCAGGAGAAGACTGGCGCAGCGAATACCACGACCTCCCCTCGCTGCGGCCGGCGGTCTGTGTCGGCCAGATCGTGCAGCACGAAGCGCTGGAGGACGGGCGGCACGACATCCTGCTTCAAGGGATCTGCCGGGCGAAGATCCTCAAGATGATCGAGCCCGAGAACGGCCGCACCTATCGGCTCGCGGAGCTGACGCCGCTGGAGCCCGTGACGAGCCAGCCGCCGCCGATGTCCAACATCCGCGACGAGCTTCGGAAGCTGCTCAAGAGCCCGCACTTGAGCCGGCTGCGCTCCGTCGAGACGGTGATGGCGTGGTTCGACCGCGAGGACGTCTCGACGCACGCGTTGCTCGAGCTCATCGGCTTTGCCCTGCTCAGGGACAGCGAGCTCAAGTACCGCCTGCTGGCGGAGGCCAACCCCGTCCGCCGGGCCGGGATCATCAAGCACGAGCTGGTCAGTTTGGACGATCTCGTCGGCCGCGCCGACCGCCAGCCTCGTGACTGGCCCAAGGGCATGAGCTGGAACTGATCTCGCGGCGGGACGGGACCGAGGGTCAGCCGAGGCCGCCGCGGAGGCGGAGCTGGTCCAGGTGAAGCTGCAGGGTGCTGCCGGGACAGGCCGTGTGAGCACCCCACTCCTGGTGGGTCTGCACGCGGCTGGCCGGCACGTGGTAGGCCCGCATGAGCATGGTCACGTGGCCGCGGACCCCCTGCAGCTGGGCCTCGCTCGGAGTCTGCTGCTCGAAGTTGCCCAGCACCACGATGCCGATGTTGCCGGGGTTGTGGTCCTTGACGTGGGCTCCCTGGTAGCCCATCGGCCGCGCCTCCCAGACGCGGCCGGCGCGGTCGACGGCGAAGTGATAGCCGATGTCACCCCAGCCCTTGCGACGGTGAAGCTGCCGGATGGACTCGAGGTGATCGGCGACGGCTGCCTGGTCGGTGGCAAAGAACGGGTCCATCCCGTCGTGGTGGATGGTGATATACCGCACCGGGGTCATGCGGTTCATCCGTCGCGCGACGGGTTCTCCCTGGGCCCACACCGAGCGGGCCATGTAGGCGCTGCCCTGTGAGCGGCTGGGGGCGGCCGTGACGCCCTGCTGCACGCGTGCGGGAGCGGCGGGGGCCGGGGCCGGTGACGGAGACTCCGGCCAGGGCGGCGCGGGCATCGGCCCCACGGTCGCCTGCTTGGCGCAGCCGGCGAGGAGACCCAGCCCCAGCAGCAGGAAGACGCGGCGCGTTGCGCCGGCGTCGGGGCCCCGGTCGCCTGTCCCGTCGCGGATTTCCGCCCTCTCGGCGCACGTCTCGCACATTGGTCAGTGCAATATCGGCGCCGCTTCCTCGGCCGCTCCATTATCGAACCCCGCCCATAATCCCGGCGCCGACTCACGGCTGCAGAGCGGCGTTGGCCGGTGTCGATGGCGCCTGTCAGCGGCACCGGGGGCGGCCAGGACGCGTCGGCGGGCCGGCGGCCGGAAGCGCTTCCGCAAAGAAGTCATAAACGCATGTTTTCAAGGGATTTACGACA
Source organism: Phycisphaerales bacterium (assembly GCA_041580235.1). Taxonomy (GTDB): domain Bacteria; phylum Planctomycetota; class Phycisphaerae; order Phycisphaerales; family SM1A02; genus JADFOJ01. The sequence continues at coordinate 19,658 of JBFGEG010000022.1, read as the reverse complement.
ACACGAAACGGGTCTGGCGGCGCGAAAAAGGTCTGTCGATCGGCTATAATTCGATGCGTCAGACGTCCCTCTTGCCCGGAGGGGGAAACGGCCCGCGTCACGCGGCCCGGACGCCTGCGAAACGCTCCCGCACCGCACCCGGAACCCGGGCGGACGGGTCGGGAGCCGGCACCGCCCCGCCGTGAACGAGCCTCCATGACCGCCGCCCAACGAGGTACGACCATTCCTGCCGAACACGACTACACGTCCGAGTCCATCCAGGTGCTGGAAGGGCTCGAGGCCATTCGCAAGCGCCCCGGCATGTATGTCGGCGGCGTCACGGTCTCCGCCCTGCACCACCTCGTCTACGAGGGCGTCGATAACGCCATCGACGAGGTCATGGCCGGCTTCGCGACCACGGTGACCGTCCGCCTGGGCGTGGACGGCTCCTGCACCGTCATCGACGACGGCCGCGGGATGCCCGTGGACGCGATGGTGCACGAGAACCCCGCCATCAACGGCCGCCCCGCGGTCGAGGTCATCATGACCGAGATGCACGCCGGCGGGAAGTTCGACGACAACGTCTACAAGGTCTCGGGCGGGCTGCACGGCGTCGGCGTCAAGTGCGTCAACGCCCTCTCGAAGTGGACTGAGGTCGAGGTCGTCAAGGATCGCAAGGTCTACCTGATCAGCTTTGCGCGAGGCGAGATCGAGAAGCCCCTGCACGTGGTGGCGACGAGAGCCGACGCCAACGACGAGCATCCGAGGATCACCGGGACGCGGATCAGCTTCCTGCCCGACCCGGAGATCTTCCCCGACACGACGTTCCGTTACGAGATGCTGCAGCATCGCCTGCGGGAGCTGGCCTATCTGAACCCCGGCGCGATCATCCACCTGATCGACGAACGCGTCGACAAGTCGGGCAAGCCTCGCGAGGACACGTTCCACTTCGAGGACGGATTGCTCGGTTACGTCAAGCATCTCAACCGCTCGAAGACCGTGGTCAGTCCCGCCATTCGAGTGCACAAGATCGACGAGAAGGACGGCATCTCGGTCGACATCGCGATGCAGTACACGGACTCACCCAACGAGCATCTTCTCGCCTTCGGCAACAACATCAACAATCCCGACGGCGGCACGCATGTAGCCGGGTTCAAGACGGCGCTGACCCGCACCATCAACAACTACGCCAAGAAGACGAACCTGCTCAAGGGCCTCACCCCGTCCGGCGACGATCTGCGCGAAGGTCTGACTGTCGTCGTGTCGGTGAAGCTGCCGGAGCCGCAGTTCAACAACCAGACCAAGGAAAAGCTGCTCAACCCCGAGGCGGAGAAGATCGTCAGCTCCGCCGTCACTGAACAGCTTCGGGCCTGGCTGGAGCAGAACCCCGGCGATGCCCGGTCCATCTGCCTCAAGGCGGTGCTGGCGGCCCAGGCCCGCGAGGCCGCCCGCCGGGCGCGAGAGCTGATCAAGCGCAAGAGCGCCCTGGACTCCGGCGGCATGCCGCAGAAGCTTGCCGACTGCGTGACTCGTGACGTCGATCGGTCGGAGCTGTTCATCGTCGAGGGCGACTCCGCCGGCGGCTCCGCCAAGGGCGGCCGGGACCACGAGACGCAGGCGATCCTGCCGCTTCGCGGCAAGATCCTCAACGTCGAGAAGGCCCGAATCGACAAGGTCCTGGCCTTTGAGGAGATCCGTGTTCTCATCCAGGCCCTCCAGTGCGGCATCGGTGAGGACTTCGACATCTCCAAGCTCCGTTACGGGCGGATCATCATTCTCACGGACGCCGATGTCGACGGATCTCACATCCGCACACTGCTGTTGACCTTCTTCTTCCGCCAGATGCAGGAGCTCGTCCGTCAGGGCAAGATCTACGTGGGCCAGCCACCGCTCTACCTGGTCTCGCGGAACAAGAAGAGCCGCTACGTGCTCAATGACCGGGAGCTTTCGGAGGTGCTGGTCGATCTGGCCCGCGCCAGCGCCGTTCTCGTGGTCCGTGACGAGGAAGGCAACGAGAAGCGTCGGATCGAGGGCGACGACCTCACCGGGCTCGTGGCCCTGCTCACACGCCTGCAGGAGCTCGTGCTCATCTCGGAGCGACGCGGCATCCCCTTCACCATGCTGCTGGAGTCGCGTGACCAGGATCCCGAAGGCGAGCGAAAGCTGCCCTCGCACCTGCTGCGATGGCACGAAGGCACTCGGCTCTGCTGGTCGGAGGAGCAGGCCCTGGAGCTCATTCAGTCCAACGATCTGATCCTCGATGATCTCGGCCAGGGCAACGGCGGTAAGGCGACCAACGTGGCGACGCTGCGCGAGCTGCACGAGAACCGCGAGCTTCAGAAGCTTTTCGAGCGGCTCGCCGGCTACGACATCGACATCGACGACTACGCCCTGGTGCAGGAGGAGTCCGTCACCGGCGAGAAGCTGCCTACGCGTTACGCGTGGCTGGTGGATCCGGACACGGAGAAGGCCGACGTCCTGGAGGTGCCCAACACGCCCGGGATCCTCGCCGGGCTGCACGAGATCGGGCGCCGCGGCATCGAGATCAAGCGGTTCAAGGGGCTCGGCGAGATGAACCCCGAGGAGCTGTGGGACACGACCATGGACCCGGCGCAGAGGACCTTGCTGCGGGTCTCCTGGGACACCGCCTCCGACGCCGAGCAGCTCTTCTCCACGCTCATGGGCGAGAATGTCGAGAGCCGCCGGTCCTACATCGAGGACCACGCGCTGGAGGTCAGGAACCTCGACATCTGACACGCCGGACCCGCGGGACATCGCAGACGCGATTCACGGCCGGGTGGGGTCGGTGATGCCCGCCTCGTCGAAGCCGGCGGCGCGGATCAGGCACGAGTCGCAGTGGCCGCACGGCCGGCCCCCGGCGTCAGGGTCGTAGCAGCTCAAGGTGAGGCTCCAGTCCACGCCCAGCTCGGCGCCCCGCTGAACGATCTGAGCCTTGGTCATCTTGATCAGCGGCGTGTGGATGGTGATGCGGTGACCCTCGACGCCCATCTTGGTGGCCAGGTTGGCCATGGCCTCGAAAGCCTGGATGTACTCAGGCCGGCAGTCGGGATAGCCGGAGTAGTCGACGGCGTTGACGCCGATGAAGATGTCGGTCGCGCCGTGCACCTCGGCGTAGCCCAGGGCGAAGCTCAGGAAGATCGTGTTGCGGGCGGGTACGTAGGTGATCGGAATCCACTCGGCGATCTCCTGCGGCCCGCGGTCCTTCGGGACGTCGATCTCATCGGTCAGGGCCGAGCCGCCGAGAACTCTCAGATCCATCCGTATGATCCGGTGGTGCTCGGCCCCCAGCGACCGCGCGACGGCCCGGGCCGCGTCCAGCTCGTGGCGGTGACGCTGCCCGTAATCAAAGCTCAAGGCGTGGCACGCAAATCCCTCGTGGCGAGCGACGGCCAGCGTGGTCGAAGAGTCGGTCCCGCCGGAGAGCAGGACCACGGCTTGGGGGGATGGACCGAGCGTCACGGGATACCGCGGCTATTGGGCATTGGGGTGCGCGAATCCTCGGAAGACGGTCATCCACAGGATCCGCAGATCGAACATGAGCGACCAGTTTCGAATGTAGAAGAGATCGTACTGGAGACGCTTGCGGAGACTGGTGTTACCTCGAAGTCCGTTGACCTGGGCCCATCCCGTGATGCCCGCCTTGACCTTCTGACGCAGCATGTAGCCGCGCCAGTCCTCGCGGAACCGCTCGATGAGCTCCGGCCGCTCGGGCCGCGGGCCAACCAGCGACATCTCGCCAAGAACCACGTTGAACAGCTGCGGCAGCTCGTCGAGGCTGGTGCGACGCAGGAAACGACCGAAGCGGGTGACCCGCGTGTCGTCTTCTTTCGTCCACGCGTCAGTGCCCTTGCCCACGTCGCGCAGCGTCTGCCGCTCGGCGTCGACGTGCTTCATGGTCCGGAATTTGAAGATCTTGAAACGCTGGCCGTTGAGGCTCATGCGTTCCTGTCGGAAGATCACCGGGCCGCCATCGGCACCGTTGCCGCCCTGGGCGAACACGATGAGGCCGATGACGATCATCGGCACCGCGAAGAGCAGGAGCAGGCTCAGTCCGCCCACGAGGTCGAGGATCCGCTTGGAGACACGCCCCCATCCGCCCAGGGGTGATTCGCGTATGGACAACACCGGCATGCCATCCAGCTCGTTGGCCGCCATGTTGATCGGGACGTACTTCGGATTCATGTCGGGCACGACCCGCACGTCCAGCGGGTAGCGTTCCAGGCGCACGATGACGTCGGGAATCAGGGCCGACATCCGCCCGGGCAGGGCGATGAAGACCCCCGAGAGCTCCGCGGCGTCGAGCGTCGTTTCGAGGTCGTTCAGCCCCGACCGCACGGGCAGGTCCTGGCACGTCTCTCTCGCGGTCTCCTTGTGGTGGCTGATGAAGAACGCGGGCGTGATGCCCGTCCAGGTGTTGCGCTGCAGCGTGCGGTAGACAAGCTGGCCGAGCCGGCCGGTCCCGATGATGGCCACGTGCCTGAGATTCCAACCTCGTCGGCGGATGGCCCGCAGGGCCATCCGGAAACCGAGCCTCCAGCTCAGAAGAATGACCGCCGTGCTGGCTCCGTAGATCGCGAACTGCCACCCGCTGTAATGACGGCCGTCGAACAGCACGTTCTGGAACACGCTGAACCCGATGATGGTCGCCGCAAGGCCGACCACCACGCCCTTGATGATCGCCCCCGCCTCCAAGTGGAACCGCTCATCGCGGCGGGGGCGGTATTGCCCCGCCCAGAACATCGCCAGCACCATGACCGGCGCCGCCAGCTCCATGGGTATGGCGTGCGTTCGGAACGTGATCGCACCGATGTCCGACGGCGGAATGACGTCGGTCAGCACCTCGAATCGCAGGGCGTACGCCGAGACGCCGGCCAGCACGATGAGAACGAAGTCGGCGAGGATCAGGACGCTGAGAAAGAAACGATGCTGCTCTCTGAGCAAGTAGACGCTCCAGTGGCCCTCCGCGCGCAAGCGCGTCAGACATCAGCAGCCCATGGTGCCGATTCCCTGGGATTTTTCAACTCCCCCTGAAGCTCGCGCAGAAGCTCGCGACCGCGCTGCGAGAGCCCGGTGCCGGCGACGATCTGGACAACCGCGTAAAAGTCCCCGGTGCGACCCTTCGCGTCCCGGATCCCTTTTTCCTTGACACGCAGCTTCTGGCCGCTGGAGGCCCCGGGCGGAACCTTGATCTCGACCGTTCCCTTGAGCAGCGGCACCGTCACCGACACCCCGAACGTCGCCTCGGCAATCGTGATCGGCACGTCGATGGACAGGTCCAGACCGTCCCGCCGGAAGTAGGGATGCCCCCCCACACGAACGGTGAGCAGGATGTCGCCGGGTTGGCCGCCGTCGCCGCCGGGGTGCCCCTTGCCCTTCACCCGAAGCTGCGCGTTGGACTCGATGCCCGGGGGGATCCGGACGCTGATCGTCTGCGCGGGGGCCGAACCCACCTGAAGCCGCACCTCCTCGCGGCCGCCAAGGGCCGCGGTCATGAAGCTGACGTCGATCGTGTGCCGGATATCGGTGCCGCGCTGCGGGGCCGCCCGCGGGCGGGCCGCCGGCCCCGGCCCCCGGCCGCCGAAGAGGTCCTCGAACACGCTGGCGAAATCCGACGAATCGAAGCCCCGGCCGCCCATGTCGACCGTCCACCCGCCGCCGAACCCGCCGGGACCCTGGCCGACGCCGACACCGGCGTGGCCGAAGCGGTCGTACGCCTTGCGCTTTTCCGCGTCGGACAGCACCTCGTAGGCCTCCTGCACCTCGGCAAAGCGTGTCGCGGCGTCCGGAGACTTGTTCACATCGGGGTGGTACTCTCGGGCGAGCCGGCGGTACGCCCGGCGAATGGCGTCAGCGCTGGCGCTGCGCTCCACGCCGAGCACTTCGTAGTAGTCCCTGTCGTGTGCCACGGAGGTGAGTATACGGGCCGGGACAGACGGGACCTAGGAGTCGGGATTGCGCAGCTCACCGGGATCGATCGCGAGCCGGCCGCGGTCGTCGACCAGAGCCTCCGGCGGCGAGGAGATGTCGATGTACTCCTCGATGCGCCGGAGGATCCGCAGGCGGTGCCGGCCGTCCTCCAGCGTCTCCCGATCGAGCAGGACGGGGTCGAGCTCGCCGAGCACGAACGCGGCCTGCAAATACTGCTGCAGGTGCTCATCGGGCGTGAGACGCCCGCCTTCGACCGCGGCGCTGCCGACCGGCTCCAGCCTCGCGGGCGACGACGCACCGTCGCCCCTGCCGACCGATACCGCCCACCAGGCACCGAGAACGAGCACCGCGGCCCAACCGGACAGCATCAGCGGCAGGTTGAGACGCCGGCGCGGTCCGGGCGCCACTTCGATCCGGTCGGCGGCGCCGGTGCGAGCGAGCACGCGTTCGCTGAGCATGGTCATCTCGAGCTGCCGCAGTGCGAGTGTCCGCCACAATCCCGTCTCCCCGGCCGCCAATCGGTCGAAGTCCTGGTGGTCCTGTGGCGTGGCTTCCCCGTCGACGAGACGCCCGATCAGCACTTCGGTGTCGTCCGTCGTGCTCGAGTGCTGTGAAGGTGTGTCCTGTGTCATGGTGTCTTGCCCCTCGACAACGGATCTAGGTCGGACGCGGCGTCGGGCGCGGGCGGGATCGGGAGCGGCGGGCGGCAGCATCCGACCCGTCAAGGTCGGTCTCCGGACCGCCGAGCTCCTGTCTCAGCATCCGGCGGGCCCGCGCCAGACGCGTCTCGACGGTGGTGACGGGCAGGTCGAGCACTTCGCCGATCTGCTGATAGCTCATCGATCGCAGGCATCGCAGCAGCAGGGGCTCGCGGTAGGCCAGCGGCAGGCTCAGGGCCTGCTCCAGGAGGCGGTTGGCGGCGTCGCGGTGCTCGACCTGCCCCGACGCCTCGACCGACGGCTCCGTAACGGCGCCTCGCTCGGGCTCGTTGGCGCCGCCGCGCCGCGGCAGACCGAGCCGCAGCGTCGATCTGGACGATCTCGCCGCGCCGCGGCACACGTTGAGTGCGACCTGGCGCAGCCAGGGACGAAACGCCCCGTCATCGCGCAACGTGTGCACCTTGTCGATAAACTTCACCGCCACGTCCTGCAAGAGATCCTCGAGCTCGGCCGAATGAGGGCGATGTGCCAGAATGATCGCCGCGACCCACCGCCTATGAGCGCGCCACAACTCCTGCTGCGCGGCACGGTCGCCGCGGCGAGCTCGCTCGATGAGCAGCTCGTCGGAACTCTGCCGAGAGCCCATTGGTTCACGAGATGGATCCAGGGGGTAGCTCCGTCGTGAAAGGCAGCCTATTTTTGGCCCGGCGTCGGGATCGGGCTTTTGCCCGTCGGCCGGGCATGAGCCGGCCCGAGGAATGGCCGATAAAAGCAATCTGATGGCCACCGACGACCACCCCGACAGCTACTCGATGAGCTTCGGCGACCACCTGGAGGACCTTCGGAAACGCATTCTCTGGGCGCTGGTGGTGCCGCTGCCGCTGGCGATCGTCCTGTTCATCTTCAGCGATCCCTTCGTCGAGTGGCTGTACCGGCCGCTGGACGGTGTCCTGGAGGCGTTCGACCTGCCCCGGCGTCTGCAGGCGCTGGGACCGGCCGAGGTGCTCGTGATCAAGCTCGAGCTGAGTCTGATCTTCGCCGCGATCCTGTCGGGGCCGTGGATCCTGTGGCAGGCGTGGCTCTTCGTGCGGCCCGGTCTGTACGGGCACGAGCGGCGATTCGTGTACTTCCTCGTCCCCGGCAGCGCTGTGCTCACGGTGACGGGCATCGCCCTGATGTACTTCATCATGCTGCCGCTCATGCTGCGGATGCTCGTGCTGTTCGGCGCCTCGCTGCAGATGGGCCACGCCGAGGCCGACGGCGACCCGCGGGTCACGGCAGCCCTCGACGGGGCGACATCCATCCCGGTTCGGGTCGAGGCGCCTCCCGCACCGCGGCCGGGTGACGTCTGGCTCACCTGGCCCGGGCTCGAGCTGTACGCGGCCGTCGAGACGGTCGACACCAGGCCCGGAATCGAGCCGGTCGAGATCATCAAGGTGCCGGCGCCGGGCGGGCCGATGATCTCGCAGGAGTTCCGCCTGACGACGTATATCAATTTCGTGCTCCTGCTCATGCTCGGCATCGTCATCGCGTTCCAGATGCCGCTCGTCATCCTGCTCATGGGCTGGCTGGGTCTCGTCTCGGCGGACCAGCTGCGAGCCAAGCGGAAATACGCGATCTTCGTATGCGCCGCCGTGGCCGCGGTGATCACGCCCGCCGATGCGATGTCGATGGTCATCATGTTCATCCCGCTCGTGGCGCTGTTCGAGCTGAGCATCGTGCTGCTGGTTGCCGTTCCCGCCTCCGCAATCGCCGAGGGGGGGCTGCTGCATCGACTGCGGCGCCCGCCCGATCAGGCACCGTGACCGGCCCGTCTATACTCAGCGCATGAAGCCCTGCGACGTGATCGGCGAGGCCGCGGTGACCCCCGTCGACGTGGCGATGATGCGGCGGGCCCTGGCCCTCGCCGGCCGGGCGGCCAAGGCGGGCGAGGTGCCGATCGCGGCCATCGTCTATCGCGGCGAGTCGGTGCTGGCCGAGGCGGCCAACGACCGCGAGGCGTCGGCGGACCCCGTGGGCCACGCCGAGCTGCGGGCGCTGGGTGCCGCCGGCCGGGCTTTGGGCCACTGGCGGCTCCACGAGTGCTCGATGGCCGTGACGCTGGAACCCTGCCCGATGTGTGCGGGGGCGTGCGTCAACGCGCGTCTGGGTCGCCTGGTCTACGGTGCAGACGACCCCAAGGCCGGCGCGTGCCGCACGCTGTACGAGATACCCACCGACGAGCGGCTCAATCATCGGGTGACGGTGATCCACGGCGTCCTGGCGGAGCCGTGCGCCGAGCTTCTGCGCCGCTTCTTCGAGCCGCGGCGGGGCCGGCCGTGAGCGCGGTACGTCTCGTGTGCTTCGATCTTGGCGGCGTCGTCATCCGCATTTGCCGGACGTGGGCCGAGGGGTGCGCGGCGGCCGGGCTGCCGGTGCGCGACCCGGACCTGTGGCAGTCGACCGGACCCGCCCGCCGGGCCCTGGTCCACGAGCACCAGACGGGCCGGATCGACGCGTTGACCTTTGCCGCACGATCCAGCGCCATGGTCGGCGGCCTGTACAGCCCGGCGGAGATTCTCGGCGTCCACAACGCGTGGCTGCTCACCGAGTACGAGGGCATGCGGCAGCTCATCGATCTGCTGCACGGGGCCGGGCTGGAGACGGCGGCGCTGTCCAACACGAACCACGAGCATTGGGCGCGGATGGGCGAGTTCCCGGCGGTGTTCCGGATGCGGCACCTCCTGGCGTCACATCGTCTCGGGCTGCGCAAGCCGGACCACGAGATCTACCAGCGTGTGGAGCGGCAGACGGGCTGCGCCGGCGAGCAGATCATCTTTTTCGACGACACGCCTGACAACGTGGGCGCCGCCCGCGCGGTCGGCTGGCGAGCGGAAGCCATCGATCCGGCCGGATCGCCGGCCGAACAGATCACCGGAGCCCTGCGTGCTCACGGCGTGTCGGTCGGGTTGCCCTGAGAGCCGCGAGGAGCCCGAGTCGTCACGGGTCCGTCGTCGGTCTTGGTGAGCTCCCGGAGCAGAACGGTGGCGTACGAGCCACGCGGCAGGTCAAAGGCCAGGCGGATGTAGCCGCCCTCCTCGTCCACGCCCGCCTCGGTCACGGTGTCACGCAACGGCACCCGCAGCGGGCGGCGGGCGCCCTTGGTGCGATCCTTCCACGCGTGCAGATGCTCCATCGTGACGCCCATTGCCGCCAGCGCCTCCAGCTCCGCCTCGTCCACCTTGCCGGCGGCCCGGGTCATGCCCTTGCCCCAAAGCGGGCCAGAAGGCGAGATCTCCAGCGAAGCCACCCGCCGCTGGAAATCCGGGTGTGCCTTGTCACCGGCGGTGACCGCGAAGACGCTGCCGTTGTCGTGCTTCCACGCGAGGTCCCCCTCGTGCAGGACGGCCAGCTCCTGATCGTCGAGCCGACGATCGAGCACCCGGTTGAAGACCGCCGACTGCAACGCGCTGATCCAGAATGAGAGCGCGGCCTTGCCGACGGTGCGGCCGGCGTCGTCGGGGCTCCGGCCGCTGCACAGGGCATTGATGATCGTCAGCTCATTGCGATCGGAAGGCGTCCACTGCGCTGCGGCGTCCTTGTACCGTCCCTGGTCGAAGAGCTCGCGGCGCTCCCGCTGATACTCCGGGAACGGCGGCCCCGCCGTCCCCAGCAGCTCCGACAGCAGCGACGTCCAGTCCTCGCGGAGCAGGGCGAGACCGATGCGGTGATTGTTGCACCGGTAGCCGAACCGCTGCCGGTCAAAATAGTTCGGTATCCCGATGCGCTCGAGCTCGACGATCTGCCGGCGTACCGCGGTGACCTTCAGCGGGTCCACTTCGCGGATCCGGATCGAGAAGCGGTTCCCGGCGAGGTGCCCGATCTTGATCTTGTTGGTGTGCCGCGTGGCCCACAGCACGCCGATCCGCTCGTGCTCGATCGGCCCCGGCGGCGGCTCCCGACCCGGCAGGTGAATGGACACCGTCTGCCGCGTCACGGCGTGCTTGTCCTTCATCCCGGCAAAGCCGATGGCCGAGGCCGGGACGCCGAAGTGCCGGCGCAGGCAGCTCATGAGCTCGGCGTGGGAGACGGAGGACTTTTCGATTCTCAGGTACAGGTGCTCGCCTTCGCCGCTCGGCTCGTAGCGGGGCAGCTCCTCGACCAGAAAGTCCTGGGGGCGGGTCTTGATGACGCCACCGATACCCGGCGCATCGGTCAGGTACCGCTGGGGCAAGGGATTGTCGATCCGCATCGTCTCGACGGGCACCCCAACCTCTCTTTCGCCCTCGGTCGTCTACTCGAAATCGAACTCGTCGTCGGCCTCGAAGTCGAAATCCGACGACGCATCGGCCTCGGTCTGATCAAGGACCTGCTCGGCGACGTAGATCGGGACGTTCTCGGCGACGCCCAGCGCGATCGCGTCGGACGGCCGCGAGTCGACTTCGACCTCCTGGCCATCCTGCTCGATGATGAGCTTGGCGTAGAAGGTGCCGTCGACCAGGTCGTTGACGATGATCTCCTTGAGCGTGCCTCCGAGGTGCTCGATCGTCGAGGCCAGCAGATCGTGCGTCTGGGGTCGGGGAATCTCGATGCCCTTCAGACGCCGCTCGATCGCGAACGCCTCGGGAAGACCGATCACGATGGGAAACGTGCGATCACCGTCGATCTCGGTGAGCTCGATGATCTGCATGTCCGTCATCTCGCGAATAAAGATTCGGGACAGTTCCATGCGAACGGCCATTGACGCTTCTCCCGGCGAGCCTCGCCCGTAATCGTGTTCACTCTCTCGGCGCCGGGCAAGTGCCGGCTGGATTTTCTCGATCGGGAATTGCGGACTCGTCCAGCCCGTTGAGCCGCTCCAGGGCCAGCAGCAGCGCCTGGGTGCCCCGGCGGGCCCCCCAGCCCCCGCCCAGGGCCCGGACCGCCTCGTACAACTGTCTCGCCTGCGCCAGACCGGGCAGTGCCAGGCCCATGCGGCCCGCTTCGTCCAGGGCGATCGTCAGGTCCTTGATGAAGTGCTCCACGTAGAAGCCCGGCTCGAAGTCACGCCGGATCATGCGCGGGCCGAGGTTGTTAATGGTCCACGAGCCGGCGGCGCCGGAACCCACCGACTCCAGGACCCGCATCGGATCGAGCCCGGCCCGCCGCGCGTAAAGAAGGCCCTCGCAGACGCCGACCATCGTCGAGGCGATCAGGATCTGGTTGACCATCTTGGTGTGCTGGCCGGCTCCGGGCCCGCCCTGTCGAACAACGCTGCGGCCCAGCACGTCCAGCACGGGCCGCACCGTGTCGAAGTCCTTCTCGTCGGCTCCGGCCATGATCGACAGCGTCGCCTCGCGAGCCCCGACGTCACCGCCGCTCACCGGCGCATCGACGCTGCCCACGCCGGCCGCGGCCGCCTGCTCGTGGATCTGCACGGCCAGGCTTGGTCGGCTCGTGCTCATGTCCACGATGACCCCCGGAAGCGCTCGTGCCGAGAGCGTCCCGTGTGATCCAAGGTGAACCGCCTCGACGTCGTCAGGGAAACCGACCATGGACACCGCGAGGTCGGAGCCGTCGGCGGCCCCGGCCGGGGTGTCGGCCCACGCGGCGCCGCGGTCCAGCAGCTCCCGGGCCCTGGCGCGGGTCCGGGTGTGCACCGTGAGGGCGTGGCCCGCCTCCAGGAGGTGGCCCGCCATCGATCGGCCCATGACCCCGGTCCCGATCCAGCCGATGCGTCTCGGGGTGCCGCCCATGGCCGTGGTGTACCAAAAGAGCGTCGCAGCCGTGGAACAATGTGCCAGGAATGGGTCTTATTTACGTGTCCGAGCTCCGGCCGCCGGACCGATACGACCTCCACCGCACATGGCCCGCCCCGGACCCATCTCGCTGCCCGCCGTCGTTGCCCTCGCCGTGCTCAACGCGGCCTTCGGCCACGCCGACGCGCACACGCCCGCGGGCGGCGGCCTGCTGATCGTGCACGCCGATGACCTGGGGGAGGCAGCCGGAGCCTGGAGCGAGTACCGCTCGGCGCGGGGGTGGCGTGTCGTCACCCATGCCGTTGCCGGGGGCGGCGACACGCCGTCGAAGCGCGCTGATCTTGCCGCCCGCATCCGGCGGTTCGCCGCCGAACAGCCGGACGGGTCGAGCCGCGCCGTGCTGCTGCTGGGCGACGCCGACACCGGCGGCATCCCCACGTGGCATGTCGCGCAGAAGGACCCGACGCTGCGGCCGGCCGGTGACGCGGTGTACGCCACGGACCACCCGTATCAGCTCCTGGCCGACGGCGACCTCGCGCCGGCGATCGCCCTGGGTCGCGTCCCCGCCCGCACGCCCGACGAGGCGTTGTCGGTGCTGGCGAAGATCAAGCGTTATGAGGGCAACGACCGGCCCGGCCCGTGGCGCCGGCGTGTCGCTTACACCGCCGGCGAGGGGGGGTTCGGCCTCGCCGACCATCTCCTGGAGTCGCTCTTCCGGGCGCTGGTCGATCGCTACGTGCCCCCCGCCTTCGACATCTCCATGACCTACGCCAAGCCGACGTCGATCTACTGCCCGCCGCCATCGCGTCTGACCGACACCGTGCTCGGCCAGCTTGGCGATGGGGCCCTGCTGTTCAACTACGTGGGGCACGGCACCGCGACGGCCTTCGACCGCCTCAACTGGAACGGAAGTGCTGTGCCCATTCTCGAGGTCGCGGATCTCGACCGGCTCCAGGGCGAGCCGGGGGTGCTGCCCATCGCCCTTCTGACCTGCTGTTCGGCGGGGTGGTACGACCTGCCCGACGGCGGAGTGAGCCTCGGCGAGGCGATGCTCTTTCACCCCGCGGGCCCCGTGGCGGTGATCGCCGGCAGCCGGCCCACGCATCCCTACGCCAACGTCATTCTCCAGAAGGAGATCACGAGGCTTCTGCTCATCGACCGGGTGGCGACCGCCGGCGAGCTGGATCTGCGAGCCATGCAGCAGATGCTCGCCGTCGACGAGGACGACCGGCAGCTCGATGCCCTGGCCGCCCCGATCGCGCTGGCGATGAGCTGGCCGTCGTCGCTGCGCGGCCTGCGGCGCATGCACACGCGGCTGTACAACCTGCTGGGGGATCCAGCCCTGGAGATCGCGGTTCCCCGCGACGGGATCACCGACCTCACGATCGCCGACAGCCGTGTGAGCGGCCATGTCAAGGAGATGCGCGCGGGCCGCGTGCTGCTGACGTTCGAGAGCACTCGGTCCCTGCCCGCCGACCGGCGCAGGCTCGTGACGGTCCTGGGCGCCGACGATCCCGATCTGGAGGTCAAGGCCGCCCACAATTACCCAATCGCAAACGACGTCGTGTTTCGGCGGATCGAGGCGAACGTCGTGAGGGGCCGGTTCAGCGCGGCCATCGACGGCGGACTCCCCGCCGGGGTTACCGTGATCAAGGCCTACGCCGCCGGGACCGACGACCGCGGCGAGACCATGGACGCGCTCGGGGCCCTGCGCGTGGGCGGCGACACCTCTACCCCCAATGCCCGATCAGGATCAGGAAGTCCGTGATCCCTGCGAAGCCGTCGCCGTCGAGGTCGGCCGGGCAGGTGTCCGGCGGGTCGGGGCACGGGCCCCAGGCGGCGAGAAGAAACGCGAGATCGGCGGGGCCGACGACACCGTCGCCGTCCACGTCGCCCACGGGGGCCGCGCGGTAGCCGCCGGCGAGCGGGCTGCCGACGCTGGGACTCTCGACGTTGAGAAAGTCCTCACCGAACCGCGCCGCCAGCTTCGAGACATCGGACATCGTCGCCCACCGGTCCGCAGTGGCATCGTTCTGCTCGTAGCCGAGAAAGCCCTTGATCCCGTTGTCGTCACCGTTGCGAACGACACCGGGCGCTCGGGCCGTGCCGAACGCCTTGATCGAGAAGTCGTGGGTCCCGGTGAGAAACGTCGCGAAGGGCGGTGTCTCGTCGTCGGCCCAGGCGAGGCTCCAGACCTCGACGCCCCGCGCGTCACGGAGCACCAGCTCGTCGGCGCCGTTGGCCAGGGCCATCCCCGTGACGCCGATGACGCCGGCAGAAGGCGATCCATCGAGCCACTCGGTCTCGAAGATCGCCTTGGCGGTGGCCGCGTCCACGCCGCCGATCCCGCCGTTGACAAGCACGAGATAGGCGCCCGCCGCCAGGGTGACGTCGGGCAGTGCAACGGCGTCGGTGCCCTCGTCGCCGAGGACCCAGCCGGCCAGCGCGACCGGCCGGGCGGTCAAGTTGAACAGCTCCACCCACTCCCGGCCCTTGTCCGTGCCGTCAGGGTTGTTGAGCAGCTCCGTGATGGCGACCTGGGCGTGAAGCGGATTCGCGGTGAGCAACGCGGCGACCAGGATGGTTGGCTTCATCCCGGCCGATGCTACCAGTGGGTTTTTCGGGGACTGCGAAAACGCAGTCAGGACCTAGAGCGTCCAGTTGCCGATGAGAATGAGGAAGTCGTTGATCCCCACCTCCTCGTCGCCGTCGAAGTCGGCGGGGCACGACTCCGGCTCGGCCGGGCACGGCCCCCAGTTGCCAAGCAGGAAGAGAAAGTCGTCGATGCCCACGAGGCCGTCGCCGTCCACGTCTCCGGGCACGGGCACCAGCATGGACAGGGCGGCGGTCGCATCCACGCGGCCGTAGCCGGTCAGGTTGTCGAAGCCGTCGGCGCCGAGATCCGCGGCGGTCTGCTGGAGCATCAGCTTGATCCCGTCGGGCGTCAGCGCCGGGTCGAGCGACTTCATCAGCGTTACGATCCCCGACACGTGCGGCGCCGCCATTGACGTTCCCGTGAGGTACTGATAGGCGGTCGTGTCCTTGAGCGACCAGATGGTCACGCCCGGCGCCATGACGTCGAGGTTCGGCCCGTAGCTGGAGCTACTCCACCGGACATCGTTGCTGTTGATCGCCCCCACCGCGATCGTCTCCGGCCAGAGGGCGGGGAACTTGATCGGGCTCGATCCGAAGTTGCCGGAGGCGGCGATCATCACGACGCCCTGGGCGTGGGCATACTGCACGGCACTCTGAAGGGCGGCCGTTCCGCTCGAGTACTGGAGGCTCATGTTGATCACGTCGGCCCCGTTGTTCGTGGCCCAGATGATGCCCTCCGCCACGTACGACTCCGGGCCGCTGCAGCTGTTGAGCACCCTCACCGGCATGATCCTGCACTGCCAGTCGACGCCGGCGATGCCCTGGGTGTTGTCCGCAATGGCTCCGGCAATCCCCGCCACGTGCGTGCCGTGCGATATGCAGACGTCACTGGTGTCGTCGTTGTCGGGAAACGCGGCGACGTTCTTGCCCGGGATCATCCGGGCCAGCAGCTCGGCGTGCTGGTCCATGCCGGCATCGAGCACGGCCAGGACGAGTCCCGCGTCACCGGTGGTGATGTCCCAGGCGGTGGTGATGTTGACGTCGGCGCCGGGTGTGGCGGAGTTGAGCAGGCCCCACTGGAGGTCGAAGTCGGGATCATCGGGCGTCGCCGCCACACCGCCGATCGCGTCCAGCTCGACGTGCTCCACCACGCCTCCGAAGCGGCTCAGGTTGGCGACCAGCCCCGGCGAGTCCGTGCCCGGCGGCGTCTCGACGCGGTAATACCGATCGAGCCCGAGCTGCGCGGCAAGCGGCTGGTTGGCGAAGCCGCTTTCGAACATGGGCTCGATGGCCGAAACCCGCCACCGCTCGAGAACAGCCGCGATCGCGGCCTCGCGCTGCGGCATCGGCGTCCCCGCCGCGGCCAGAGTGAGTCGCGGTCCGGCGGCCGGGGCCATCTCGACCGGCGTCACACCCGGCCGAGTGCGCAGCAGGACGTGGGTGGACGCGTACCCGCCCACCGTGTCCGGGGCCGCAGCGGGCGGCACGCCCACCACGACCGGCGTGCACAGCACGACGGATGCAGCGATCACACAAAGTCCTGATCCGAGGCTGTCCATCTTCCTTCAGGAAGTCCTCCGCCCACCACAAACTCGCGGCGACACGAACCCACGGCGCCGCCCGGACGTCTTAGATCCTACGTCAGGTTCGCCTGGAGGAGAAGCAAAAACGCGCGGATCGCACGCCGACCCCCGCGTCGCACGGCGGAAACGCCGTTGGCACCCGATCAGACGCCGATAACACGGTTGCCGTCGATCTGACCCCACGCTAGAGTGCGAGCTTCCGCTTTTCTTCTTCCGGGCACGGTTTTTTGCGGCGTTCACTGACGCCGCCGACTCTCACTTGCGGGTTCCACTCATGACATCTCGCCGCTATCTGTTCACGTCCGAGTCCGTCTCCATGGGGCATCCCGACAAGCTGGCCGACCAGATCTCGGACGCCGTGCTGGACGCCATGCTCTCCGTGGATCCGAACGCCCGGGTGGCGTGCGAGACCATGGTCACGACCGGCATGGTGGTCGTCGCCGGGGAGGTGAGCTGTTCGGGCTATGTGGACATCGCGGACATCGTGCGCAAGACGGTCGCGGAGGCCGGCTACGACGACGGGTCACTGGGGTTCGACGGCCGCAGCTGCGCGGTCCTGGTCTCGCTGGACCAGCAGAGCCCCGATATCGCCCAGGGCGTCAATGAGGACTCTGCCAGCGGCAAGTCGCAGGGTGCGGGCGATCAGGGCATGATGTTCGGCTTCGCGTGCCGCGAGACCCCGTCGCTGATGCCGCTGCCCATCGATCTGGCGCACCTGCTGGTCGAGCGTCAGGCCGAGGTTCGGCGAACCGGCGTCATTCCCCACCTGCGCCCCGACGCCAAGAGCCAGGTCACCGTCGAATACGAGGACGAGCGGCCGGTCCGCGTGCACACGCTGGTGCTCTCCACCCAGCACGGCCCGGAGTGGAACGACCGCCAGGCCGAGCTGAAGGACGCCATCGTCGAGCACATTCTCAAGCCCGTGCTGGGCAAGGAGTGGTGGAACGACGACATCATCATCCACGTGAACCCGACCGGGAAGTTCGAGTTCGGCGGGCCCGAGGCCGACTGCGGCCTGACCGGACGCAAGATCATCGTGGACACCTACGGCGGCCGCGGCCGTCACGGGGGCGGAGCCTTTTCCGGCAAGGACGCCTCGAAGGTCGATCGATCGGCCGCCTACATGGCCCGCTATATCGCCAAGAACATCGTCGCGGCGGAGCTGGCCGAGATCTGCGAGGTCCAGCTGAGCTACGCCATCGGGCGGGCGGAGCCGACGTCGGTCCACGTTGACTGCCACGGGACGGCCCGGGTGGACGAGGACAAGCTGGAGCAGCTCGCTCGCCGGCACTTCGATCTGACGCCGCGCGGCATCATCGAGACCCTGGGTCTGCGGCGACCGATCTACCGTCACTCGGCGTATCACGGCCACTTCGGCCGCACCCCAGGCGACGGCGGCGAGGGCAGCTTCTCGTGGGAGAAGACCGACAAGGCCGCGGAGCTGCGAAGCGCCGCCGAGCAGCACGTCGGGGCCACGGCCTAGGTCACACCGGACCTAGGTCCGCGTCAGCTTCCCCGCCAGCACGTTGTACAGCCACGCGAAGACGACGCCGCCGACGAGGCCGTCGAAAAACCCCCACGCCAAACCGATGAAACTGCCGGCGGTCGTGATCGCGTACCCACGGTAGACCCGGTTCAGCAGGTTGGCGTCGGCGCTGGGGCCGTCGAAGGCGATGATCCACCAGGTGATGCAGAACAGGCCGAGGCCCCAGATCAGCCCGCACGTCAGCCCGAAGGCCCGCACGTTGAGTTTCATGGCCGGATCTCCTTGGTCCAGACGTAGACGCACTTACGAAGCTCCCGGCGCCCGTGCGCACCCATCTGCTGGCTGCTGTTGCCCTTGCCGCGGGCGAGTTTCCACACGTGCTCGACGGCCAGACCGTGACCTGCGGCAAAGTCCGACAGAATGAGGTCCACCGGGACCTCCTCTCCCGCGTACCGGACGTTGTCGTTGACCATGACCACGCGGCCACCCGGCTTCAGCACGCGGGCAAGCTCATGCACCACGAAGCACATCTCGAGGAAGTAGTTGCGCACCATGCGCGGAATGTTGGCGTTGTTCAGATCGCCGGCCCGCCCGCGCCGTTCGAGAACGTCCAGGACCTCCTGCAGGGCCGCCTGGCCCGCGTGCACCAGACGCACCCGGTCGAACGCCGCAGTGCAGCCTCGTTGCTCGTAGGCCGCGGCCATCGCGTCGACCTTGGCCGCGTTCTCGACCGTGCAGCAGAGCATGGTCTGCCTCAAGCCCTTGACCTCCTCGTCACCAAGGCCGAGATAGACGAGCTCCAGAGCGTAGGTCCGCGTGTAGTCGTAGCGGTTGCAGTACGGCGGCGAGGTCAGGACCAGGCCGACGCTTCCGTCGGGCAGGGTGGGCAGGATCTCCAGGCAGGATCCGCGCCGCAGGTCGAGCGGCGGCACGTTGCCCCCCGCGGTGGCGGTTTTCTCGACATCGCGGCACAGCTGGTCGAGCTGGCGGCCGACCGCCTCGGCGAAGGGCTCGATGCGTGCCTTTCGGAACTGGGACCGCACTCCGGGCCGCTCCGTCCGGCAGTCCCATCGCAGGTACTGGCCGTCCTTGCGGGTATAGCTCACCGATTCCAGCACACCGAGACACGCGAGATGAAAGAGACGCCGCACGTGCGGGTTGTCGAGGCACTGCTCGCAGTATGCGCGGTACCCGGCCAGGGCCCGCTCGGTGTCCTGGGGGAACGCGCCCTGCGTGATGGGAATGTGCCGTAGGGCAAAGCCCGCATCGAAGCGCGCCGCCCAGTCCATGCCGGACGCGGCGTCGACCAGGGTGCGGAACACGGTGGGATCAATCGCCTCGGCCGAGAGACGCGTCTCCATCGCGAACATGCCGACGGGCAGCAGCTCGATGCCGATGCCGCGGCGGCCCAGGGCACGGGCCGTGAACACCGCGGTGCCGATGCCGGCGAACGGATCGAGCACGGTGTCGCCCTCACGGCTGTACAGATTGACCATGTCCTCGGCAAGGGCCGCCGAGAAGGCCTCCTTGTACTTGAGCCAGCGGGCGCCCCGAACATGGCGGTTGGCCTGGAAGCTGACCAGCGTCCGATCGAGGCAGGGGTGGGTCCGGATGACGCCGCGGTAGCGCTGCAGCAGCGCATCGCGTTCGAACCGCGGACAGGTGACGGCGGGCATCGGCGGTCAGGGTG
>JBFGEG010000021.1:0-43851 GCA_041580235.1 Phycisphaerales bacterium | reverse complement strand
GTGCTTACGGCGCTGCTGACCCAGTGGGTGCACAGCTTCGGCAAGGTGGATCGGGGCGCGGCCATGGGAGTCGTGTTCACGACGCTCTTCGCCATCGGACTGATCATGATCGTCCGCGCCGCCGACCACGTGGACCTCGACCCGGGCTGTGTTCTGTACGGATCGATCGAGCTGGTCCCGCTCGACCTGGTGGACGTGGGCAACCTCTCCATACCGCGGGCCGCGCTCGTCCTGGCGGGGGTGTTTGCCGTCAACGTGCTGGTCGTCGGCCTGCTCTACAAGGAGCTCAAGATCTGCTCCTTCGACCCCGCCCTGGCGACGACCCTGGGCATCAACGCCCGGGTCATGCATTACCTGCTCATGACGCTCGTCGCCGTGACGACGGTGGCGTCCTTCGAGGCGATCGGCAGCATCCTCGTCATCGCCATGCTCATCGTGCCCGCCGCCGCGGCGCACCTGCTGACGGACCGGCTTGGACGCATGATCATCGTCAGCCTTCTGCTGGGGGGGCTCAGCGCCGGGCTGGGTCACGCCGCAGCGATCACGGTCCCCACGTGGTTCGGCTTCGTCGACACCACGACCTCCGGCATGATGGCGACGATGGCCGGTGTGATCTTCGTCGCGGTCATGCTGGGCGCGCCCCGGTACGGCGTGCTCAGCCGGCTCCTTCACCGCGCTGCGTTGAGCCGGCGCATCGTGCGTGAGGACGTCCTGGGCCTGCTGTACCGCCTGGAGGAGCACGGGCTGGCCGAGTCGCGTCCGCGGCTCATCACGCGGTTGCGCGAGGCGCTTTACCTGGGGCCGGTGGCCCCGCGGATGGCCCTGGCGGCGCTGATGCGTCAAGGCCTCGTGCGACGCGATGGAGCCGCCTGCCGGCTCACCGGCGCGGGCCGGCGCCGCGCCATCGACCTCGTGCGGTCGCACCGCCTGTGGGAGTCGTACCTCGTGAGGAATCTCGGTCTCCGCCCCGATCATGTGCACGGCACGGCCATGCAGCTGGAGCACGTGACGGGGCCGGCGCTGCAGCGAGGGCTCTCCGAGGCAGCGGGCGAGCTCGCCACGGATCCCCACGGCCGAACGATCCCGCAGGACGATCAGTGAATGTGCCGGCGAGACCGCCGGCTCACGGGCAACCGCACGACGTCTCGGCCTGAAGCGCGCAGATGACGTCCCACTGGCTCGTGCAGCAGAGAGGGTCGGCTTCGCAGACGCTCGCGCAGCACGCGGCTTCGTCGCAGCCGGGCGTGCCGTTGGCCGAGCAGCAGTCGCCCGCTCCCGCGTCACCGCAGTTGCCGCACAGCGTCAACGCCAGACCGCCGCAGCTCGCATCCCACTCGACGTCGCAGCACAGCGGCTCGACAGCGCACACCGTCCCGCAGCACTCCAGGTCGCTGCAACCGGCTGTCCCGTTGGCCGTCGTGCAGCTTCCCGCCCCCGGCCCGCAGGCGTCATCGGTCGGGCACGGCCCCCAGTGGCCGAGGACCAGCAGGAAGTCCTCGATGCCGATGTTGCCGTCGCCGTCAAAGTCGGGAGGGCCGCACTCGGGCTCGCCCCATCGGCCGAGGATCTCGAGAAACTCCGAGATGCCCACCTGGTCGTCGTCGTCGGCATCCCAGGGGCACACCGGAGGTCCCGGGCCCTGGTTGGCGGTGAAGACCTGCGGAACAACGCCCGGCTTGAACAGGTTGATGGTCGTCGTGACATCGACCGGCGGCGCATCCGCATCGAACCGGAAGTTGTAAAGTGTCCCCCAGCGCAGGGCATTGGCGTTGACGTCGGTGCTGTAGTTCTCGGTGGCCCAGGTGACCTGGCCGCACTGCTGGGTGACGGTCCAGTCGGTGCCCGAGGTCGTGACCCCGCTCACACCGTCGCCGGAGTGATAGTCGACGTCGTGGAAGCCGATGTTGCTGATGGTGGCCAGCGGATCGACGGGTACCGTGAAGCTCTTCGCCGATCGGTTGGAGTTCATGTTGTACAACGCGTATTCGTAGTGCCACGTGCCGTCACCGTTGTCGGTCACACGGTGGCCCAGATAGAAGCGGCCGTCGTGATCGTCACCGGGATCGTTGTCATCCTCGATGACCTCGATGACCACGTCCGGATCCTCCTCCTGCCAGGCGTAGATGGCGGGGCACCCCCGAGTCGTGTCTCCCGTGAACAGCAGGATCCAGCTTCCGTTCTGGAAGTTGCCCACCACGAAACGCGTGTAGGAGGCGTTGTTGTGATGATTGGCGGCGTCGGAATCGTCCGGGGCGACGTAGTGCCCCTCGCCGTAGTACTTGGCGCCGGGGTTGAGGGCAGGGTCAAGATCGTCGAGGCGTACCTGGAGCCGCTTGTAGATGGCGTTACCCGCCATGCCGAGCGAGTCGTAAGGAAACGCAAACGCGCCCGTCTCGGCATTGACCTGGTACCTCGGTCCCAGGCCGCCGCAGCAGCCCGTTCCGTCCTGGTCGCCGTTGAGGTTCGCCGAGTACGGGTCGGAGCACCCCACGCCGAGGAACTGGCTGTTGTTGGGGTTGATGCACGTGCAGCAGAGGTTGCCGGTCAGCGCGGCGAACCCGTGCTTGAGCCAGCTCATGCCGATCTGCTCGAAGCGACCGTCCTTGAGCCGGTACATGTTCTGGGCGATGACGGGGTGAAGCGGCGTGTCGGCGTCCCAGCTCAGCACCCAGTCGCCGATGTTGCACGACGTCGTGCCGATGGAGTAGGCGGAGATGCCGTCGATCGTTCCCCACCGGGAGATTCCGACGAGCTCGCCGACGACGACGTCGGGCCCGCTGCTGGGGGTCGGACACGCGCCGCCCAGCGCGGTGCAGGGGGGGTCGGCGGCCGCCGGTCGCCCGGCCGCGGCCAGGGTCACGGCCGCGAATGCGACAACGAATGCTCCACACCTGTTCACGATCTTCTTCCCTCCGTACGACCCGCCTCGAGAACGTCTCAGGGGCACGGCCCCCAGTTGCCCAGCACGCCCAGGAAATCGCTGATCCCGGTCATCCCGTCCCCGTCGCCATCACATGCGGTGCCCGGGCCCCACCCGCCGAGCACCATCAGGAAGTCGCCGATGCCCACGATGCCGTCGCCGTCGCAGTCCCAGGGGCAGGGATCCTGAGCCGGCGCGCCCGCCGGCCCCAGGACGCTGACCGTCAACGCGCTGGGAGCGCCGGCGCGGAACAGGCCGATGGTGGCCTCGACCATCGCCGGCGGCCTGTCGGCGGTGAACCGGAAGTTGTACAGCGTCCCCCACCGCAAGGCGTTGGCGTTGGGGTTCTCGCTCTCGACCGCGGTCGACCATGTCCCGGCGCTGCCCGCGGGCGACCAGCTCCAGTCGCTGCCGTCGTAGCTCTCGCCGGAGTGATAGTGCACGTCGTGGAAGCCCGGGTCGCTGAGCACCGCCGTGGCCGCAGCGGGCACGCTGAACAGCCGCGCCGCGCGGTGAGCGTTCATGTTGTACAGGGCGTACTCGTAGTTCCAGGTCCCCGGCGGGTCCTCGGTCACGTTGTATCCCAGAATGAACCGCCCGTCGCCGGGCACGTCGATGGTCACCAGGTCAACGGCCGGATCGGCCGCCTGCCACGCGTTGATGGCCGGCTCCTGCTGAACGTTGCCGCCCGTGAACGTCAGGGGATAGGTGCCGAAGAACTTCGGCTCGACGATGATCTCGCGGTACGTGTTGTTGTTGTGCGCGTTGGCGGTTCCCGCGTCATCGGGGGTGATGTACTGAGACTCGCCGAAGTACCGCGCCCCGTCGTTGAGAGCGGGATCCAGGTCGTCGTGGTTGATCTGGACCCGACCGGCGTTGGCGCCCGACGGCACCGAGTGCGGGAACGGAAACCACCCGGTGTGCGGGTTCACTTCCGACCGCGGGCCGAGGAACTGCGGGAAGTCGCCGTTGATCTGCGCCTGGTACGTGTCGGCGCACCCGATCCCCAGGGCGAAGCAGTTGTTGACCGGGGCGCAGGCCCCGCAGAGGCCGTTGTCGGCGGCGCAGAATCCGTGCTTGAGCCAGCTCATGCCGATCTGCTCGAAGCGGCCGCCCGACAGCCGGAAGACGTTCTGGGCGATGACCGGGTGCCGGTTGGCCAGCGGCGGATCATCGAGCCAGTCCAGAAGCGTCGTGCCGTTGTTGCAGGAGGTGGTGCCGAAGGCGTAGGCACCGATGCCGGCAACCGGGCTGTACTCCTTGAGGTCGCTGCCGTCGGCGCCGCCGATGCGGCACACGACGAGGTCCGCGCCCTCGGCGGGAGCGGCGTCCCCGCCGCACGGCCCGTTGATGATCGTCCAGTTCACGGGGATGCCCACCGGGACGGCGCCGGGCGGAAGACCCACCTCAGCCCCCGCCGTCTGCACTGCGGCAAGCACCGCGGTCCCGGCCAGTCCGGCCAGTGTCGAGTGAACCCTGACTGTCATTGACTGCTTCTCCCTGGCGCCGTGGGCGTTAACCGGTGTCCTGCGACCGAAACGGTACGCCCCAAAGAGACTTCCGGAGCGGCCCAATCCGGGAAAACCAGCCCCAAAATGGCCGCCCGGCGTTCCCCGCGGGCCGGGAGCGAGGCCGTGGCCAAAAAAGCCCCCCGAAAACGGGCGAGACGGCCGCCCCGCCGATTCCGGCTCGTCGGGCCCGACCGCGGGGCCCGCTCGCAAAGGCCGAGGTGGGATTCGAACCCACGAATAACGGATTTGCAATCCGTCCCCTTAGTCCACTTGGGTACTCGGCCGCCCTCGGAGCAGCAAGAGCCAAAGAATAAGCCGCCGCCGCAGGCTCGGCAAAGGGAGCGGAACCATTTTCGTCCCAAAAGGGCCTGCTTTCCCCCGGTTGGTGCGGCGTGTTGTCCATCAGCCTCGGCGAGATCGCCAGGACCGGTGACGATGAAGATCACCTGCCGTCGATGGGGTCGCCCCGGCGTCCAACTCCGGCTGGCTGGGATCCCGGGGACCAGCGCGGCACCTGCCGGAGCCACCGGCGCGAGGCGACGTGGGCATGAGGGACTTCCTGATCCTGCGGGGAAGCCGGGGGCCGTGCCCCGAATGCGCGGAGTGCGCCGCCGACTTCGACGGTGGCTGCGCGGTCGGGATCGAGGACTCCCGTCACGCGTCGTCGTCGAGCGCGGCGCGGCGGGCCAGGTCCGCGTCGGACGGCGGCGCGGGCTTGCGGGCCAGGGCGGCTCCGCTCAGGTCGATGCCGTCGGCGGGCTTGCCCATGAGCCACGCCGTCGAGGTGTCCGGCTTGACGTCGCCGATCTTGACCATGAGCGGTCGCCCGGTGTCGGCATCGTAGAAACCGCGGGTCGTCCCCTGGTCGTCGCGGGCGACGAGGTAGTACTGCTGGCCCTGGGCGATGCCCCACGACCATCCGCCCTTGACCGCGACCTTTCGCGCGGCCAGCATGTTGACGATCACGGGGTCGCCCACGTGCGTCGGCACCACCTCGTGCAGACGATCAATGGTCTCGTCGATCGCGGAGTGAGCCGCCCGGCCCAGCGGCGTGTTCCAGAACAGGTAGGTGCTGCAATCAATACCCGCGTACTGCTCGGCCACCTCTTTCTTGCGGCTCGCCTTCGCCGTGCCGTAGGTGTGGTCGGTGGCCAGCACGCGGTGCGCCCTGACGTCCACGACCAACCAGTGAATCGCCACCACCGCCTCGCTGCGTCGCACGAAAATACCCCACCGAGAGACGTCCTTTGGCAATGCCGCCGTGTGATGGAAGTCCGTGATTTTGCCCGTCACCACGAAGTCGACGACCACCGGCTTGTCATCGGGATCGGCACCCTTCTTCTTGAGGAAGCCGGGCTGGGAGGCGAGGCGCTCGATCTCCGGGGCGATCCGAACCTCGTAGTCGCCCTCGGCGAAGAGCGTCCGCCGCAAGGCCCTGGTCATCTCCGAGCCGACGTCCGGCCAGTTGAGCTGCGGCAGGTCCGGGTTCTCGAAATTCGCGATCGCGATGACCGTCTTGCCGGACTGAACCGGCGTCGACGTATTGACGACCGAGACCGCCGGGGGCTCGGCATACACCCACGGGTTGGTTGGTCGCGCGCAGCCGGCGCCGACGG
Organism: Phycisphaerales bacterium; assembly: GCA_041580235.1. Classification (GTDB taxonomy): domain Bacteria; phylum Planctomycetota; class Phycisphaerae; order Phycisphaerales; family SM1A02; genus JADFOJ01. The sequence continues at coordinate 37,804 of JBFGEG010000021.1, read as the reverse complement.
TGATCGCGACCAGGGCCGCCGGGAGCAGAAGTGAGCCTCGCATCACCACCTCCAATCGGCCGCGGCCTGCGCGGCCCTTGAAATCCACGAGCATCGCGGGCAAGGGGGAACCGACTCGGACGCGCAACTTTCGCCCTAAAATTTGATGATCCAGCGCGGACCGCGAACCGATCGAGACCACAGGCCCCCACCCCTCACCCGGCCCTCCCACGGCCAGAAGACACAGGGAGACGAGCAACGTGTTCACATCATGTGCCTGCCTCCTGGCGACAACCCTGTTGTCGGCGGGCGCCCAACCGTCCCCGCCGACCGCTCCCGCGTCCTACCCCGTGGCCCGCAACTTCGAGGTCCCCGCCCCCCTGCTGCGGGAGGGCAGCTTCCTCGTCGAGGCGAAGGGGACCCTCCACCACGACGCGGAGACCGACCGGTGGAACTTCCGGCTTGACCGCGTGGGGCCGGAGGCACCGCTTCACGAGCTGACGCTCCTGCCGTGCACACTGCTGGCCAACCTGCAGCAGCTGATCCAGTCGATGCCCGGGCAGGAGATCACCTTCGACCTGACGGGCCAGGTCTTCGTCTACCAGGGACGCAACTATCTCCTGCCGACGCATGCCCCGCGGCTCGTGGACTACGTCGCCCCATCACGGCCCGTCGAGGATCCGGCGGCGCGCGACCTGGAGTCGGCCGATTCCATCCTGCAGGATCTCGACCGCGCCGTGGGTCCCGTCGTGCGCTCCCCCCGGGCCGCGGGAGGCGAGCCGGTCTCCGCGGTCTCCGCCCGGCGCGGGCTTCTGCCGCCCGGGGCCGTGGTGGTCCGACGCCGGGGATGGATGGTGCGAACGCCGGGCGGCGCCTGGACATTCGTCTTCGAGTCGGACGCGTCCGCTCTCGATGATCCTCCGATGATCCTGCTTCCGAGTCTTCTGCTGGAGGACATGGAGCGTCACGCGCAACGATCGGGTCCGGGATCACCGCTGCTGGTGAGCGGCCGCGTCTACCGCTACCACGGTCGCAATTACCTGCTGCCGACGATGTACCAGATCCCCAGGAATTACTCGGCATTGCGGCCCTAGTTTGAGCGCTCCGTACGGCCCTCCGGGCCGACACTCGCTCTTGTACGACCCGGCGGATTCATCCGCCGGGTCTGACCGTGCGCACAGTGACGCGCTCCGCCTAATCGACCGGCTTGATACCCAGCAGCTTCGGCGGGTCACCCTTGGGGGTGCCGGTGCGGGGATCGACGTCCGTGCCACCCAGCGCCTTGACAATGTCCATCCCGTCGGTCACCTGACCGAAGGCCGTGTACTCGCCGTCGAGGTGCTGGCAGCGCTCGCGGGTCAGGCAGATGAAGAACTGGCTGCCCGCCGAGTTCGGATCGGTCGAGCGGGCCATGGAGAGCGTGCCGGGCTGGTGTGGACGGCTGCTGAACTCGGCGTCCACGGACCAGCCGGGACCACCGGTACCGTCGCCGCGCGGGCAGCCGCCCTGGATGACGAACTCGGGGATGATCCGGTGGAAGGTCAGGTTGTCATAGAAGCCGTCACGGCCGAGCTTGAGAAAAATCTCCACGTGATGCGGGGCCACGTCGTTCCACAGCTCGACGGTCATGTCACCGTGGGAGGTCGAGATCACGGCCTTGGGATACTCGCTCATCGTCTGGGGTCCCTTCTCGCGGTGCGGTGTGGTAGGAGGGAAAAACCGCTGCGCATCGCCCACCCTACCGGGATTCATCGGGGAATGCGATCGGTGTCGGGCACCGGCGGCCGGTCGGCGTCCGTGACGGGGCGGTCGGGGCGGCCGGAACCCGGGTTCCGCGGCGGGGCGGGCACGGCCTCTGCGATACGGATGATCGGGGGATCCACCGGGCGTCCGGCGGTCACGTCGGCGAGCTCCACGCCGGCGATGGCCCCAATGGTCTCGGCGCCTTCGACGGCGTAACCAAAGGCGCAGTACTGGCCGTCGAGCCGCGCCGTCCCGTTTCGTGACAGGCAGATGAAGAACTGGCTGCCCGCCGAGTCGGGGGCGTCGGCCCGGGCCATCGAGATGACGCCGAAGTCGTGCCTCAGGCGGCTGGGCTCCAGCGGCAGCCAGTAGCCCGGGCCGCCGTCGCCCCGGCCGCTGGGATCACCTCCCTGGATCACGAACGGATCGCCGTCCCGGGTCAACGGCACCACGCGGTGAAAACCCACGCCGTCGTAGAAGCCGCCCTCGACGAGCCGCAGGAAGTTCCACACCGTGTTGGGCGCCTCGTCGGGCCGCATGGCCAGCACGATGTCGCCCTCGGACGTCCGCAGGACCACGTCTTTCTCCGCGTAGACCCGCATGCCGCTGAGGGTTTGTGGGGGTGGGGCCTCCTCCTGCGGCGTGCCGGGCGGCTCGGGCCCCCAGCCCGTGATCCGCGTGTACGGCGTGCCGTCGGGGCGCTGGGCCGTCTCGGTCCGCGGCTCCAGACGCGAGAGCATCGGCTGGATGACGAGGGCCGAGCCGGTCGGCTGGCCGGCGGCCAGGCACTGCACGTAGCAGACACGGCGGATCTCCTCGACGGCGGGCAGCACGCGTCTCAGGTCGACGCGTCCTCGCGTGACGGTCCGCGGTGGTGCCAGCAGCTCGCCGGAGGCGTCCAGGAAGGCGAGCGAGGCGTCCGTGCCGGGCGGCACCTCGACGGTCACCATGAGCGGCCGGCCCACGCCGTTGTAGAGACGCTCGGGGCTCAGCGGCGACTCCTGGGCCGCCGCCGCCGCACATGCAATCGACACGAGCAACCACATTCCATCGGTATGCTAGAGGCATGTCGGATGCCAAGCGTGTTTCGCGTCTGCTGCTGGAGTCTGCGGTGACCCTGGCCCAATCCAGCAACGCCCGCGCCATCGTGGTGTACGTGGATGCACTTCCCGACCTCGATGCCGTGCCGCCCCGCACCGTGCTCGTCGCCCGCGACGAGTCGGAGGAGGCGCTGGCCGAGAGGTTCGCCGAATCCAACCCGACGACGATCCGCGTGCCCCGCGTCACGCTCGACCGCTTCGGGCAGGTCAAGCTGGCCGCGATCATCGCCCTGTCCAACCGCATCATCGACCTCGGCGACACGGTGATCTTCCTCACCGGCCCGTTTCGCTCGCGGATCGACTCGGTGGTGGTGATGACGATCGGGGCTGAGTACGAGCTCTTCGACACGACCGAGCAACCCTCGATCGACGAGCACATCAAGCGGGCGGTCTTTCACCGCGTGCTCGACCTGGCCCTTGACCTGGGCCAGCACGGCCGCGAGGGCCGCCGGGTCGGGTCACTGCTGATCGTCGGCGCCGCGAAGCAGGTGCTCGAGCACTCGGAGCAGATGATCCTCAACCCGTTCAAGGGCTACGACGAGCGGGAGCGCAACATTCTCGACGAGCGGATGACGGAGACGGTCAAGGAGTACAGCTCACTCGACGGCGCGTTCATCATTCGCGGCAACGGCGTCGTGGAGACGGCGGGGGCACGGATCAAGGTCGGCTTGAGCGAGGGGCTGCCCTCGGGCCTCGGCGCGCGTCACGCGGCGGCGGCGGGCATCACCGCCAACACGAAGTCCATCGCGGTCACGGTCAGCGAGTCGGACGGAACGGTCCGCGTGTGGCGTGCCGGCCGGCTCGTGGCCAGCTTCGAGACAAGCGGGTAACGCCGGGGAGCGGTCGATGCCGGAGGTCGTGTCCACGAGTCTCAAGATCGGCATGGAGATCCATGTCGAGCTGGCCACACGCAGCAAGATGTTCAGCCGTTCGGCCAACGTCGCTCACCCCGACTGCTTCGACGCCGAGCCCAACTCGCTGATCGATCCGGTGGTGGCGGCGCTGCCGGGAGCGCTGCCGGTGATGAACCGCCGGGCGGTGGAGATGGCCGTGATGGTCGGCATCGCGCTGAACTGCACGATCGCCCGCTTCAGCAAGTGGGACCGGAAGAACTACTTCTATCCGGACCTGCCCAAGGGCTACCAGATCAGCCAGTACGACCTGCCGCTGTGCTTCGACGGGGAGCTGAGCATTCCGGGCGCCGACGATGCCACGACGAGGGTCGGCATCATTCGCGCCCACCTGGAGGAGGACACCGGCAAGCTGGGCCACGAGCTTCCCGGCGGGCACCCCTATGACGGCTCGCTCGTGGATCTCAATCGGGCGGGCACACCGCTGCTGGAGATCGTCACCCACCCCGATCTAGGCCACTCCGAGGACGCCGTGACCTTCGCCCGCGAGCTGCGGAACATCTGCCGCAGCCTCGGCGTCAGCGAGGGCATCATGCAACGCGGCCACATGCGGTTCGAGCCGAACGTCAACGTGATCATCGACACGGGGGGCGGCCGCGAATACGCCACGCCCATCGTGGAGATCAAGAACCTCAACTCGTTCCGCGCCATTCGCGACGCCATCGACTACGAGCACCGGCGCCAGGTGGAGGCGTGGCAGTCCGACGGCATCACGATGGCGGCGGGTCTCAAGAGCACGCGGGGGTGGGACGACAGCCGGCAGATGACCGTCCTGCAGCGGGAGAAGGAGGAAGCGCACGACTACCGGTACTTCCCGGATCCCGACCTGCTGCCGGTGGAGGTGGACGACGCGTGGCGACAGGAGATCGCCGGGCGCATCGGGGAGCTGCCCATGCAGCGCCGCGCACGGTACCGCGACGACTACGGGCTCTCCGCCCCCAACGCCGAGGCGCTCACGGAGGATCGCGACGTGAGCGTGTTCTTCGAGCGGTGCCTCGAGTCGGTGCGTGATCAACGCGCCGACGGCGGCGCCGGGCCGGCGTCGGCGTGCGCGAAGCTCCTGCTCAACGTCGGGGCCCGGCTGGCCAACGAGCGCGGGGTCGGCGTGCACGAGCTGGGGATCGGCCCCGACCAGGTGGCGGGGGTCATCGCGCTTCGCGAAGGCAACGAGATCGGCTCGTCGGCCGCCGACGAGCTGTTCGGGCTGCTGTGCGAGACCGACCAGCCTGCGCACACGGTCGCCGAAGCACATGGGCTGCTGCAGGTCACGGACGTCGGCCAGCTGGACGCCTGGTGCGACCAGGCCGTCGCCGCCCAGCCCGCGGCCGCCGACGATTTCCGCGCCGGCAAGAGAGCCGCGCTCGGTCGCCTCGTGGGTGAGGTCATGAAGATCAGCAAGGGCCAGGCCGACGCGAAGCAGGCCGGAGAGAAGCTCACCGAGAAGCTGCGGGGATGAGCGGGCGGCTCACTCTCCTGATCCCCGGTTCCTCTATTCGCCTCTCGGGAAAAGCAGGTCCGGTGCCAGCGGATCGAACACGGCCGCGCCGACGTCGGGTCTGGGCTCAATCGTCACGAAACGCACCGAACCGTCGAGGAACAGCATGTTGCCGGCATCGGGCGCTCCGTGCCACGCGGCGAGACGGCCCGTGCCCTCCCGCACCTCGTACCACGCGGCGTCACCCATCACCACGAGACGGGAGGCCGCGGTCGTGATCGCCGCGCGAGGCAACGGCTGGTTGGCCCACACCCCGTCGGACTTCGGACCGATGAGCTGCGTGTTGGCGCGGTAGCTGGTACCGAAGGCCTCGTAGGCGGTGCGGCGCCCGGTGCCGACCCCGCTGTGCTCCCCCGTGATCCCGCGATCGCCGGGGCAGTGGAACAGCTCCTCGGCCGGAATCGCCAGGTGCTGCCCCGGCAGGTAGCGGTTGAGCGGGCGGCCGTGATCGAGGAAGGCAGCGCCATCCACCCGCGAGAATCGCACGCCGCCGTACATCCACGCCGCCTGGTCGTAGAGCACCGGGAAACAGCCCTGGTTGGACTCCAGGTAGCCGGTCCACGCCTCGCCGAGCACCCGCTGGTTGGCGGCGCAGAGAGCACGGCGGCTCGACATCCGCGCCGAGGACAGGGCGGGCAGCAGGATCACCAGCAACACGCCCACCACCGACAGGGAGATCACGAGCTCGACAAGCGTAAACCCACCGCGTGCCTGTCGCGGATCCATTCCACCTTTACTATACCGGCCGTCCTCGCGGGTCGGTTCCGGATGGGCTCGTCGGTTACCATCACCTTCATGACCCCCGACGAGCTCGCGAAGCGGATCGCCGAGACCGCCGTGCTGCGGGGCACCTTCACGTTGCGCAGCGGGCGCACGAGCAGCTACTACATCGACAAGTACCTGTTCCTGACGGAGCCCGTCATCCTCGAGGCTCTCGGCCGGATGATCGCCTCGCGTCTGCCCCCGGAGACCGACCGCCTCGCCGGCGCGGAGCTGGGGGGCATCCCGCTCGTGAGCGCTGCGTCGATCGCTTCGGGCCTGCCGTGTGTCTACGTTCGCAACGCGCGCAAGGAGTACGGCACCGCCAGGCAGCTCGAGGGCCGCCTGGAGCCCGACGAGCGTGTGGTGATCGTCGAGGACGTCGCCACCTCGGGCGGACAGGCGATCGAAGCCGCCGGCGTCATCACGGACGCCGGGGCCGAGGTTCTGGGCATCATCGCGACCATCGATCGCCAGGAAGGCGCCCGCGAGAACATCGAACGGGCCGGATATGAGTTCGAGGCGCTGCTGACCAAGTCCGATCTTCAGATTGAGTGACGCTCAGTCCGCCGTCGCCGCGCCAGCCAGGCGATGCCGATCACGCCGAGCCCGGTCACCACCAGCAGCTCCGCGGCGCGGTTGACGAGGTCCGCGGTGAGACCGAGCTCCAGCACGTACGGGGTGAGCAGCGGCGCCGCGAGCCCGATCACCCACTCGCGCAGCCCCAGGCCGTTGCCGAAAAACGGCACGAGCGCGACCACGAGCCCGAGGCAGCCGAAGGCCAGGGCGACCGAGTGGTCGATGGGCGTCCCCATCAGGGCGAAGGCCGCGTGATACCGCGCGGCGAGCACGAACAGATCCAGATATCGGAGCAGCGCGGCAGCGGCCACGCGCCGCCAGGCGGGCCGCAGCGCCGCCGCCGCGAGGGCGGGGCCGGGCAGACCCGCCAGGAGCCACAGCGGCACCGGTGTGTGGGCGGACACGGCCAGTGCCGCGGCGAGGTATCCGGCGAGGGCGACGCTGAGCCCGATGCCGATCAGCGTGACCTTGAAGGTGGCCGCGGCGGGGATGTCGTTGATGGCCCGGTGATAGGCGATTCGCCCGAACAGTCCGGGGCGAAACGGCACGAAGTTCAGCAGTGACGCCGCCGCAATCAAAGCCTGCATCTCGACGATGCCCACCCGCCCGTACCGCGAGATCAGCACGTTGAACAGCAGCGCCGTGAGCACGATGTTGAGTACGACCGTCACCAGGAGAACGGCGACCTGGACCGGGGCCGGGTGCCTGGCGGCTTCGAGGGCGGCCTCGATCACGTCGCGTCGGTGGATCACCGTGGCGAGTGCCGCCGCGAGCAGCCCGGCGCCGACGAGAAGACCGACCCAGCCGAGAAGCCTTCGCGAACGGGCGACCGTGTCCGGTGCCCAACGCGGTGTCATCGAGCGCCGCCGCTCAGCGTTGCGATCCGGCTCTCCATCATGGCGGCCACGAGTCGAACCGCCTCGTCATCGGCGTTCTTGCCGGCGGCGATCATGGGATCGTGAGGACCGCTCAAACAGTAGAGAAGATACGCGATACGCACGAGCCGGTTGTCGTCCTGTCGAGCCATGGCGTAGACGCCTTCGATGTCCGCGCCGCGGGGGATGACGCCCAGGACCCAGGATCGAGCGACGGGATCCAGCTTGCCGTACCCCTCGGTCAGGGCCTCGGTGGCGTCGCTGGCCATCTGCCGTGGGTTGCCGAACCCCTCGAGCGCCGCCAGCGGCGCTCGCTCCCGCGCGGCACGGATGACCTGGACGATGTGGGCGAGCTTGCCCATCGTCTGGAGGTCCTGGGTGGTGTCCGGGTCAAGCACGTCGGCGATGGCCTCGCTCACCCACTTTCCCGTGACACGCACACCGTCGATGCGGATCGGAGGCGATTCAGCCTCGCTGCCAAGCAGCCCCGGCTTGATGACGTTGCCGGCGGTGAAGGTGAAGTCGGCGATCGCCCTGACCTTCAGCGTTGCGCCGCGCAGCGCCGAGCGGTTCATGACCTGGGCCAGGGCGCCTCGTCTCAGGTCGACGGGAATGACGATTCGCTCATTGGGCGCGAGCCTCAGCCGCCGGTCGATATCGACGATCAGCGGCCGGAGGGTTTCGAGCTCCGGCTCGCGTGCGATCTGGGCGTCGATGAGAATCGCCACCTGCGGCCGGATCGGACCGCGGGTGTCGATGGCCAGCGGGAACGGCGCGTTGTTCGCGATCTCGAGGTTGAGCACGACCGGCTCGTAGGCGTCGAAGGTGAGTTTGCCCGGCACGAGCCGCATGCTCAAGGCGAGCGTGGGCTCGGCCGCCAGTCGGTCCACGACGCTTGGAATGGAGGCCACCAGCTCGTCCAGACGCACGGCCGTCTCGCTGGGGCTGAGGGTGCGACCGAGCACCTCCCGCAAGACGTCCGCCGACCACACGCCCATCAACGTGCCGGGCGAGCCGGTGGCCAGCCGGTGAAGCTCACGAGCCGAGTCACCGAGCCGGCCCTCCGCGCGAAGCGCCAGGGCCAACCCAAGCCGCGCGGCCGGGTCACTCCCCGCGGCCGGAGCGAGCAGCTCGACGGCGCGGGTGATGTCGTTGCTGCGCAGGGCCATCCAGCCCTCGAATCGCGTCCGGGCCTCGGACGTCAGCTCGGCCGCCTCGTCCGGCGCCGTCGCCGCCTCGAGAAACCCCTGCGCGCGCTGCACGTCCCCGCCCAGCCACAGCTCGATGAGGGCCATCTCGAGGTAGCGCTTGATGATTTCCTGCGGATCGATGCCCTGCTGCCTCTTGAGGTACTCGATCTCGGCCTCGTAGGAGGTGAGCGCACTGTCGAGGGTGGGGCCCGCCCGCTCATCGCCGAGACGGTTGTGGATTGCGGCGCGGACGGTGGCGAGGGTGCTGGTGATGGGGGCCTGGCGGCGGGCGAGATCCAGCGAGCTCAGCGTGGGATCCTGCCGCAGAAGCTGCTGCCGGTGCAGCCGGTCGGCCTCGGACTGGCGGCGCCGCACGGTCTGCAGCGCGCCGGCGACGTCGCCGTGACCCCACTGCGCCACCGCGCGATCGGCGAGCATGCCGCCCGCCGGGGGTGCCGAGCTCGCCTCCAGCGTGCCGGCCGCGATCTTGTACAGGCGATCCGCCCCCACGTACGCCCCGTTGTCCAGCAGCAGCTCGGCCAGGACCGCCTGCGTGTTGAACGAGGTCGGATCGGCCAGTACGAGCGTGGTCAGCAGCTCCGCCTCCGCAAACGGATCGCCGCCCACGTTCATGCGGAAGAAGCCGGCCGCCGTCGCGGCCGCGGATCGATTGGAGGGATCCTGAGCCACGGCCTCGGCGAGCCATGCGGCGAAGCCGTCGATGTCACCGGACCGGTCCAGCAGGATGGCGTAGTCGTGGGACAGCCGCGAGGCCACGGCCGGCCCCAACGTTGCGCGATTGCGCGGGTTCAGCAGCTTCTCGTAGGACGCGGCCCGCTGCTCCACCGTCTGGAACCGCTCGATGGCCTCGTTGATGTACAGCAGCCGGGCCACCTGGTCGGCCGGATCGAGACGCACCAGCCGGCCGAGGGCCCGCGCCCGCAGATCGCCTCGCTCCGCCAGATCGGAGATTCGGACCAGGGCGCGCCACGTCTCGGCGTCCGAAGGCGTGAGCTCTGTCGCCTGCTCGACGAGCATGGCCGCCACCTGCAGGGCCTGGATCGTGAGCGGCTGGGCCTCGACGAGCGTCGTTGCCCCGCGAACCAGCTGCGCGGCGGTCATCTCCGCTGGCGTGGGCTCGGCCGCGGCCGATGCCGCCTCAACGGCGATCAGGGCGAAAACAAGGGCTCTGGAAGGGCTCATAACTCGCGTCCGGCCCGGCACATCAACCAACACCCAATCCCTGGCGTCTGCGGCGAAACCGAACCGGCCGGGTGGGCCGTATAATGAAAAGTTAAGGTCGCTCCCGGCATGAGGGAAGGCACCCGACTCCCGCGACCTCCGGGAGCCCCGGAAGGTAGCGGATACAGCGGCCGGCGTCAGCAACCTTCGGGTCTTGCATGACTCGACCCAAACGAACAGGTAACGGCATCGACGTGTACCAGCATCGTCTCCACAAGATCGTTGACAGTACTCACCACCGCTGCTACGGTCGCGGGCCCTCGGGGTTCGTAAAACCCCGTGCCCCAGCGTGTTTCGGAGTTCATGGGCCGATGACCAGCCGTCGTTTCATTTCTGCTGCGCTGGGCATCGCAGCCGTGCTCATGATCGCGCCGCGGGCCGAATCGACGCCGCCCCGAATCAGCGACCTGAGCGATGCGACCCGGCTCTCGGAGCGGGATCGCGACGAGATCCGCGAGAGCGTCGAGTACTGGTGCGCCCGGCTGGGATCGGCCCAGGCGGACGAGGTCGATGCCGCCCAGTCCAAGCTCGTCGAGCCCCTCAAGGCCGTCCGGGTGGGCCAGATCTTCCGGCTCGAGTATTCCAAGGCGCTGGTGCCTCGCCTCAAGGAGGTCATCAAGGGGGCCGATCCGCACGCCGCGGTGAACGGCATGCAGATCGCGGGCCTGCTGGGAACGCCCAACGCCCTGGAGATCATCACCGACCACGCCGGCATCGAGGACGAGCAGCGCTTCGCCATTCGGCTGTGGGCGGCCAATGCCTTCCCGCTGGCGGTGCGTCAGCGTGTGCTGCCGGAAAACGACATCAACAAGGCGTTGCGCCGGTTCGGCCAGGCCGCCACCCAGGAGGACAACTGGCTCGTCCTCCGGCGCCAGTTCGAGGCCGTTGCGTCGGTCAACAACCGTGTGTCGAGGGACGTTCAGGTCAACGTCCTCAAGGCCATCGCCGATCGGATGGAGAAGGAGACGGGGCCCAGCGAGCTCATGCAGGCGACGTATCCGGCGCTCGTGCTCCTCCGCAACAGGTTTCTCGAGCTGCGGGCGGCGGACCAGGAATCCGTCGGAACCGAATTGGCGCCCGTGCTGTGTGACCTGTGTACCGTCGCCAACATGCACTGGGACAGCGCCCAGGCGGACGCGGACGCCAGCAGCTCCTACCGGGGCACTGTTCGCGTCAGCGAGAACCTCCTGAAGCTGATCGACGCTCGAGTGCGGCCCCGCCAGTCCGGCCCCCGCACCGAGCTTGGCCCCGCGTGGATCGATCGCGACAAGGACCGCTTTGAAGCCGACCATGACAAGTGGCGGCAGGTGCTGACCGGTCCTCCCTACAACAAGCGCTGAGGGATGGGGGCGTGGTGACGCCGGGCTGCAGCCGTCGGGCTGGGCGTCGCGGGGCTGGTGCGGTTCCGCGCGGGAAACGCGCCGGGCTCGCCGAAGGACCGCGGTGTCGGCCCGCAGCTGAGCCCGCTGCGCGGGGGAGCGAACGGCGAACAAGGGACGAAGCAGCGACGTCCGATGACACTGCGGCAAGCCTGTTCCAGGGACGCCCGGCGAGGGTCCGCCGCGCACATCGCCCCTCTTCCCTGACGGCTAATGGCTCTTGGCTATTGGCTCCACCCACCCGCGACCCCGTACACTGCGACCGATGATGAAGCTCCTTGCCCCGTTTGTCGCCCTGGTGGGTGCACTGGTGGCGATGATTCTCATCGACGACGAGCCGCCGAGGGCCGACGTGGTCTTCGTCAACCGCGGCGAGGTGTTCACGCTTGATCCGCAGCGGATGAGCTGGCTCAACGACCTCCGCATGGCGTACGCGTTGTACGAAGGGCTCGTGCGGTGGAACAACGACGACTTCAGCATCGAGCCCGCCGCGGCCGGCGCATGGACGGTCGATGACGCGCGGCTCACGTACACCTTCAGCATCCGGCCCGACGCGCGCTGGTCCAACAACGATGCGGTCACCGCCCACGACTTCGTCTACGCGTGGCGGCGGGCCATGCTGCCTGACACCGCGTCGGACTACTCCAACCTCTTCATGCTCATCGAGGGGGCGGAGCCGTTTTTCCGGTGGCGGGGCGATGCCCTGGCCGCGTTCGCGGCGGCGGCCGGCGACCTCGACCCCGACGAGCGCCGCCGGCGTGCCGAAGACCTTTGGCGGGAAACCGAGCGCCGCTTCCAGGAGACGGTTGCGCTCAAGGCGGTGGACGATCGCACGCTGCGGGTGACGCTGGTCCGCCCCACCCCGTACTTCCTGGATCTCGTCGCCTTCGGGGTGTTCTGTCCCGTGCACCCGGCCACGGTCGAGCCGTTCGTGCGGCTCGACCCGGCCACCGGGCGTCTCGACCAGAGGCAAGGCTGGACCAAGCCGGGGCACCTGGTCTCCAACGGTCCCTACGTCCTGCGTCAGTGGCGATACAAGCGGGGGCTCTATCTCGAGGCGAATCCGCTCTATCACAGCCCCGGCCACGTGCGGAACCGGACGGTGTCCTGTGTCTCGATCGAGGACATCAACACGGCGGTGCTCGCGTTCGAGTCGGGACAGATCGACTGGCTCAGCGACGTGGGCACCGAGTATGAGGCGGACATGCTGGCCGAGCGGTTCGCCTACGAGACGCGTTACGCCCGCGAGATCGAGGCGGGACGCGCGGCCGGGCGCCGGCTGGACGACGTGCTCGCGGAGCTGCCGGAGCCGCGTGAAGGCGAGCGCCGCGACATTCACGTGCTGCCCGCCTTCGGCACCGATTTCTACAGCTTCAACTGCAGGCCCCTGCTCACCGATGGTCGAGACAACCCCCTTGCCGACGCCCGGGTCCGCCGCGCGTTCGTGATGTGCGTGGACAAGCGGGCGATCGTGGAGAAGGTGACGCGGCTCAATGAGCCCGTCGCCACTACGCTCATCCCACCCGGATCGATCCCGGGCTACCGCGGCCCGCGAGGCCTCCCCCACGATCCGGCCCGGGCCCGGACCGAGCTCGAGGCGGCGGGCTGGGTCGATCGTGACGGCGACGGGCTCGTCGAGGACGCTTCCGGGCAGCCGTTTCCGGTGATCGACCTGCTCTACAGCACCAGCGGACGGCGGTACAAGAACATCTCCCTGGCCCTGCGCGACATGTGGCAGCGCGAGCTCGGCGTACGTGTCGAGCTGCGAGGCAAGGACACCAAGTTCTTCAAGGAGGATCTCAAGACCGGACACTTCATGATCGGTCGGGGCGGCTGGTACGGGGACTACGGCGACCCGACGACCTATCTGGACATGTTTCGCACCGGTGACGGCAACAACGATCGGGGATACTCCAGCCCGTACATCGACGAGCTGCTGGAGACCGCGGCCCGCGAAACCGATCCGCAGCGGCGGCTCGCGCAGCTGGCCGAGTGCGAGCGATTCCTGATGGATGAAGAGGTTCCCATGCTGGTGCTGTGCCAGTACGTCACGGTCTACATGTACGCTCCGGATCGACTGTCGGGGTTGAGCCACCATCCGCGTCTCGTCCAGTACCTCTGGAAGATGAAGGTGCACCGATGACCGGCCTCGTCGTGCGCCGCCTCATCCAGATGCCGTTCATCCTGCTGGCGATCTACACGCTCACGTTCTGCCTGGCCTGGCTCATCCCGGGCAACCCGCTGGAGAAGCCGGAGGGCCGGCGTCCCCCGCCGGAGATCATGCAGGCCATGCTCGAGCAGTACCGGCTCGACGATCCGTGGAGCTTCTACTGGGACTACCTCGGCCGGGCGTCGGGCGTCAGCTGGGCGCTCGGCGAGGCGGACCACCCGTTCGACCTGGGGCCGAGCCTCACGCATCAGGACTGGTCGGTCAACGAGATCCTGGCCGCGGGGCTGCCGGTCTCGATCACGCTTGGACTGCTGGCGATCCTGCTCGCGTGCGTCCTCGGCCTGCTGGCGGGCGTGGTGGGCGGCGTGAAGCCCGGCTCGCTCTCGGACCTCGCCACCCTGGTCCTGGCGCTGGTGGGGGTGAGCCTGCCGTCGTTCGTCATCGGGGCGGCGCTGCTGGTCGTGTTCGCGGTGTGGCTGGGGCTCTTTCCCATCGCGGGCTGGGGCTCCCCGCTTCATGCCGTGCTGCCCGCGGTGACTCTTGCCCTGCCGTTCGCCGCCTACATCGCGCGCCTGACGCGGTTCGGGATGATCGACGAGATGGGGGCGGACTATGTGCGCACGGCGCGGGCCAAGGGTCTCTCTTCCAGCCGCGTCGTGCTCAAGCACGCCCTCAAGAACGCGTTCCTGCCGGTGCTGAGCTACCTCGGCCCCGCCGCGGCCATGGCCATGACCGGCTCGTTCGTGGTCGAGAAGATCTTCGCCGTGCCCGGAATCGGCACGCACTTCGTCAACGCGGTGCTCAGCAAGGATCTCACGCTGATCATGGGTGTCGTGCTGGCCTACTCAACGCTGCTGGTGCTGTTCAATCTGATCGTCGACGTGCTGTACCGGTGGGTGGATCCGAGAATCAGCCATTAGCCATCAGGCATCAATGGCCGGCGGCGCGCCCCAACCCCGAACCGCTTCTTAAACAAACGGACAGACCCGCCTGAGCGGGTCTGTCCTGCCGGTGGCTCTCGCGATCGTCGCTCGCTCAGCCGTTGTGCTTGGCGAACGCGTCGCCTCCGTGCTTGCGCAGATGCTTCTCAACCACCTTGGTGATCCTGGCGGGCGTGCTCTTACCCATGCCGTTGTGGCGATAGATGACCTTTCCGTTGACGCCGATGACGATGAACGTGGGAAGGCGGGTCACCTTGTACTGCTGGGCCAGCTCGGTGCCGTTGAGCATGACGCCGTAGGTGAACCCGTTCTCGGACATGTACTGCTCGGGATTACCCTGCTCCCAGGAGCTGACCGAGAGGATCTTGACGCCCTGGCCGCCGAACTTCTCCTGCAGGGACTGCATGTGGAGAGCGGCGTTCTGGCACGGATCGCACCACGTGTTCGAGAAGCCGATCACCACGACCTGGCCCTGATAGTCGGAGAGGTTGCGGACGGATCCCTGGGCATCGGTGAACGTCCAGTCCGTCGCCTTCGAGCTGCAGCCGCTCAGGGCGCCGCACAGGAGTGCAAGACCACAACCAAGCCCCAACGTTCGCTTCACGATGCGCTGCATGTTTCTTCCCTTCTTCTAGGAGTTCCACCGGACAGGATCGCATCGGCTGGATGAAACGGAGACTTGACCAAGGGGCGCCGGCGTTCGATCGGCGCCTACCGCCTCCGACGCCGGACGGTGTTATCGGATGCCGGGTGTGAGCGGACACGCTGCCGGGTCGCAGCAGGTCTTGCGTGTGGTTGAGCCTTCGAGGTCCTGTCCGACGGCTCGCGTCGTCAGATGACTGAGATGCTCTTCGCCGTGGTGGGAGCCGAATCGACGGCACGTTCTCTGGACACCCGGAGACTCGGCGACGACGCTACGGCGGAGATGAGCGTGCTCCGACGGCGGCGGAGGCCGTCCGGCAGGACCTAGCCCTTGCCGCCGTACTCGGCCCGATCACCGAGGTCCTCGGCGATCCGCAGGAGCTGGTTGTACTTGGCGGTACGGTCGGAGCGGCACGGGGCGCCGGTCTTGATCTGACCGCAGTTCGTGGCCACGGCGATGTCGGCGATCGTCGCGTCTTCCGTCTCGCCGGAGCGGTGGCTGATCACCGCCGCGTAGCGGTTGCGCATGGCCAGGTTGACCGCCTCGAAGGTCTCGCTGAGCGTCCCGATCTGGTTGACCTTGACAAGGATGGCGTTGGCACACTTCTCATCGAGGCCGCGCCGCAGGATCTTCGCGTTGGTGACGAACAGGTCGTCTCCCACGAGCTGGACGCGGCCGCCCAACCGCTCGGTGAGCTTGGCCCAGCCGGTCCAGTCGTCCTCGGCAAGCCCGTCCTCGATCGAGCGGATCGGATACCGGTCGCACCAGTCGCACCAGAGATCGATCATCTCGTCCGACGACGCGACGCGATCGGGGCTCGACTTGAAGAAGCGGTAGCCGGCCGGGCCGTTGCCCGACCCCGCTTCCTTCGCCAGCTCGCTGGTGGCCGGATCGAGGGCGATGAAGACCTGGTCCCCGAACGTGTAGCCCGACTTCTCCACCGCCTCCTCGATGAGACGCAGCGGCTGCTCGTTGTCGGCCAGGTCGGGCGCGAACCCCCCCTCGTCGCCCACCGCGGTGGAGAGCCCGCGATCGTTGAGGACGCCGCGAAGGACGTGGTAGATCTCCACACCCGCCCGCAGCGCCTCCTGAAAGGTGTCGAAACCCCACGGCTGGATCATGAACTCCTGGAAGTCGAGCGTGTTGTCGGCGTGCTTGCCCCCATTGAGTATGTTGAGCATCGGCGCAGGCATCACCCGCGCCGCGGTCCCGCCCAGGTACCGGTACAGCGGCTGGCGAGTCGCCTCGGCCGCCGCGTGAGCCACGGCCAGCGACACGCCGAGGGCGGCGTTGGCCCCGAGGCGGCCCTTGTTCGGCGTGCCGTCGATCTCGCGAAGCAGGGCGTCGATCATCTCCTGGTCGCAGGCGTCGAGACCGACCAGGTTCGGGCTGATCGTCTCGTTGACGTTGTTCACCGCCGTGCGGACGCCCTTGCCGGCGAAGCGATCGGCGTCGCCGTCGCGCAGCTCGACCGCCTCCAGGTCGCCGGTGCTCGCCCCGGAGGGCACGGCCGCCCGCCCCGTGGCCCCGCCGGCCAGGGCCACCTCGCACTCCAACGTCGGGTTGCCGCGCGAATCGAGGATCTCGCGCGCGTGGATGAGCTCGATGAAGGATTCCATGGGCGGCCGACCCGATCATACTGCGTACGGGGCGGGCGACTGCGGTGGCCGTCCCTCGAGCACGGCGGCCACGTCACGCACCACCCAGCTCATATTCAGATCGGCCCGGTCAGTGGACGCCGCGACGTGGGGCGTGAGCCAGGCGTTGCCCGTCTCCAGCAGCGGGTACGTCTTGTCGAACGGCTCGGTCTCGTGGACGTCCAGGATGGCCAGGGCCCGCGGGTGCCCGTGCAGGAAAGCCGCCAGCGCCGAGCTATCCACAACGAATCCACGACTCGTGTTGATGAAGATGACCTGCGGCCTCATGACGCCCAGAAGCCGCCCGTCCACGAAGCGACGGTTCGCCGGCCGGCCGTCGACGTGGACGCTGACCACGTCCGACTCGCCGAAAAGGGCCTCGGCGGTGACCGGCTCGGCCCCGAAACGCCCCTCGGCGGGGATCTCCACCAGATCGTTGTACAGGACACGTGCAAACCCAATCGCGGCAGCCACTTCGGCGAGCCGCCGGCCGATGCGGCCCAGCCCCAGGATGCCGAAGGTCATCTCGCTCAGCTGCGGACGGTCGGGATGGCGGCGACGCAGCGTCGTCCAGTCTTGCGGGGGCACGGCATGGGACAGTCGGTCTACCTCCCGCACCGCCGCCGTGAGGCGGCCCACCACGAACTCCACCACGGCTTGGGTGTTGGCGTCGGGCGTATACACGACCTCGACGCGGCGTTGCCGGCACGCCGCGACGTCGATGTTGTCAAGCCCTGCTCCCGCCCGTCCCACGACACGCAGCCGCGGGGCGGCGTCCAGAAGCGCCCCGTTGACGACGGTGTACGTGCGCACAACAAGCCCGGCGGCACCGGCCGCCAGCTCTCCGAACCGTGGATCGTGTGCGGGACATGTCACGAGGCGGCACCGTTGGGCCATCCACGCCGCCGCCTCCGCGGCCAGGTGCTCGGTCTGGATGACGGTTTCTGCGTCGCTCACGTGACTTACCAACTCACACTTTTTTTGGAACCCATCCGGTCAGCGCGCCGCGGCGCCGGCGTTGATTGACAGCGCGTTCATCGGTGCTACATTCGTTGCCTGCACGTCGAGCCCCGGCGGGACGAAGGGCGCCGCCGTCGGGTTCAACGGCTCTCGACCTCAGGAGTTTCTTCATGAACAAGGGCCAACTCATTGAAGCCGTCGCGGCGGAGCTCGGCTCATCAAAGACCGCCGCCGGCAAGGCCATTGAAGCGGTCATCAAGTCAATAAGCAAGGGAATCGAAGATCACGACGCGGTAACGATCTCGGGTTTCGGGACTTTCACCAAGAAGGACCGACCCGCGCGCACCGGGATCAACCCGGCCACACGCCAGCCCATGGAGATCAAAGCCTCGAAGACGGTGAACTTCAAACCCAGCCAGTCGCTCAAGGAGACGCTGACGGAACCCAACGGCGACGAGCCGCGGGACTGACGCAATCCGCTCAACTGCCCGTCAGGGGAATCGATGCTGCCTCCCGGTGCTGCGCGCCCTCGCTGGTGAGCGTGCTGCGCATGAGCACGATGCGGCCCACGGAAAACGGCTCGAGCTCCAGGGGATGGTCCAGCGACGCCATGCGGCTCGGCGCGCGAAAACGGCACAATGTCAGGTGCGGGCGGAACCGATCGGCCGGATTGCGTCGCGCGGCGTGGGCCAGACGCGTGACGAGACGCCGGTGAAGCTCCAGAAGCGCAGCGGGGGCGTCGGTCTCTGCCGCAACCAGCCGCGGCCGGCGCGGCGGCAGCGTCATGAGACGAAGGAAAGTCAGCTCGAAGGCCCCGAGGCCACCCGTCGCGCGCTGCACCGTCTCGATCACGGCCTCGAGTTTCTGCGGCGGGGTATCGCCGATGAACTGCAGCGTCAGGTGTACCTGCTCGACGGGGACGAGCCGGTGGGCCGGGAGCTCCACGTGATCGAGCAATCTCACCAGCGCCGCGGCACACTCGGCCGGCGGGTACACGGCGACGAACAGACGCAGGTTCTTCTGTCGCGTCTGCTTCGACACGGCGCACCAATGATAACGACCGGAGCCGTGACGCCCTATCATGGCCGGCATGGACGAACGCCAGGCGGAGTTCGCCGACTTCGAGGTGCCGGACCCGGGACGCATCCGCAAGGTTCACCGCTGGCTTCGCGACCACGGCCACCTCGACACGACCAGCGGACCGCGTGCCGTGCTGGAGATCGGCTACGCCAAGGGAGGCCTGCTCGATCTCCTCGACGGAGATTTCAGAAAATCGGCGGTGGACGTCCACCCGCGGACGGTCGACGCCGGCATCACGTTCATCCAGCATGACTGCAACGAGCCGTTCGACTTCGCCG
This sequence comes from Phycisphaerales bacterium, assembly GCA_041580235.1. Classification (GTDB taxonomy): domain Bacteria; phylum Planctomycetota; class Phycisphaerae; order Phycisphaerales; family SM1A02; genus JADFOJ01. The sequence continues at coordinate 18,843 of JBFGEG010000021.1, read as the reverse complement.
ACGACGGTGCGTACGACGTCGTCTTTGCAGGCGAGATCATCGAGCATATTTATGACGACCGGCGTTTTCTCGAGCGGATCCACCGCATCCTCACTCCCGGCGGCGTGGTCGCCCTCACCACCCCCAACCTGTTCTTCCTCGTCAACCGCCTGATCATGCCCTTCGGCCGAATGCCGCACTTCGCCTACGAGGAGTTTCACTACCACGTCTACAGCCGATCGACGCTGTCGCGGCTCGCCCGTGAGTGCGGCTTCGACGTTCGACGCGTGACGTCATCGCACGTCCTGGTGTCGACGCGACGCAGCCGGATCATCGGCAGTCTCTGCGAACGTCTGGGCGACGTGTTCCCGTCGCTCGGTGCCCACCTGATCCTGTTCGGGACGAAGTCGCCTACCGGACCGTGAGCCGGTCCTCGTACCGGATGATGGCGGGCGGCTTGACGCGGAGGTAGGTGACCGAGACCCGCTCCTGCGGGTCGAGGTACTCCGCCAGCTCACCGAGCTCCTCCACCGTGGTCGGGTAGTAGCGGCCCAGGGCCACGAGCACGTCACGTGCCCGCATCCCGACCTGTTGGGCGGGGCTTCCCGGCTCGACGGAGACGATGAACAGTCCTCCGCCGCGGGGCAGACCCAGGTCTCGGGCCAGGTTCTCCGGCAGTGGCTGGACCTCGACGCCGAGACGCCGCCGCACGAGCGCCGCCGCGTCGGGGGCGACGCGACCGACCAGTTGCAGCGCGGCCTCGAAGATGTCGCCTTCTCGGGCCATCGTCAGCCGCAGCCGGTCACCCGGCCGCCGCCCGATGAGCGCGATGTGAAAGTCGACGACCTCCTGGACCGGTGCGCCGTCGACCTCGCGCAGGACGTCGCCCGCGGCGATCCCCGCGCGGTCCGCCGGCGAGCCCTCGACCACGGCGATGACACGCGGCTCGAACTCCGCGCTGAGCTTCAGGCCGCTCTGGATCTTGTAGCGGCGCTCCACGTCGAGCAGCTCCGGCAGCAGGCGGCGCAGGCGGCCGACGGGAATCGCAAACCCGATGTTCTGGGCGTCGCCGCGGATGGCCGTGTTCACGCCGATCAGCTCGCCGAGCACGTTGAGCAGGGGCCCCCCGGAGTTGCCGGGGTTGATGCTGGCGTCCGTCTGGATCAGGCCACGCAGCACCTGATCCTCGGCGAACTCCAGGTCGCGGTTGACGGCGCTCACGACGCCCGCCGTCACCGTGTGCTGATAGCCGAGCGGGTTGCCGATGGCGATGACCGTCTCGCCGATCATGAGATCGTCGCCCCGGCCGAAGGCGAGCGTCAGCAGGGGCTTCGGGGCGTCGATCTTGAGAATGGCCACGTCGGCCTCCCGATCGCCGGCCACCACGGTGGCGTCGTACTCGCGGCCGTCGGCGAAGGTCACCCGGCGGTCGGTGGAGCGGGCCACGACGTGCGCGTTGGTGACGATGTAGCCGTCGGGGTGGACGACGAACCCGCTGCCGACGCTGGTTCGCTTGAATCGACGCGGCGACCGGGAGCGTCGTTCGAGAAAACCCTCGAACAGCCGGTCGAAGGGGTCGCGGACCTGGACGAGCTCGGTGGAGGAGATGTTGACCACCGCGTCGCGGGCGGTCTCGAAGACCTCGACGACCGGGGTCCGACGCCGGGACGTGGGGTCCTCGGTCTGGGCGTCCGCCGGCGCGGGCGTCGGAGCAGCAAGGGCCAGCACGGCGAGTCCGGCGAGTCCGGCGAGTCCGGCGATTCGGGTGGGCATGACGGCCTCCGCGGGAGATGATACGAGGGACCTGGTCTCTCAGAATGATGCGCGGCCGGCCCGTTCTATTGCCCGAAATCTGCGTGCGGGGGCACCGCGGCGAGCGTCGGCCCGGAGGGCCGTCCGGAGCGCTCCAACGAGCACGCCCGCTCGGACCCGGCGGATCGAATCCGCCGGGTCGTAAAACCAGAATTCAGCGCTCAGAAACCGGTAGCCGGTTGTCTCGACAAGGGTACCCTGACGATCATGCAGACACTTCCACGGCCCACCGAGATGTACGAGGCCCTTGTGCGGCGGGACCCGTCCTACGACGGGATCTTCTTCGTGGGCGTCCGGACCACGGGCATCTTCTGCCGGCCCACCTGCACGGCGAAGAAGCCGCGCCCGGAGAACGTGGAGTACTTCCCGGCGACCCGTGAGGCCGTGCTGGCCGGCTACCGCCCCTGCAAGCGCTGCCGGCCCCTGGATAACGGCCGCGTCGCACCGGACTGGGTCAGGACCCTGCTCGACCGGGTCGAGCGCTCGCCGACGGCCCGTGTCACCGACACCGACCTGCGGTCAATGTCCATCGACCCGGCCCGGGCCCGGCGCTACTTCAAGCAGCACTACGGGATGACCTTCCACGCCTATCACCGGGCGCGGCGGATGGGCCTGGCGCTCTCGGAGGTCCGGCGCGGCCGCGACATGAACCAGGTCGCCTACCGCCACGGCTACGACTCGACCAGCGGCTTCCGCGACGCCTTCGAGCGTGTCTTCGGCGGCCCGCCGGGACGCAACCGGACCAGGGCCCTGCTGCTCGCCCGCTGGCTGGACTCACCCCTTGGTCCCGTGCTCGGTCTGGCCAACGACGAGGGGCTGTGCCTGCTGGAGTTCGTCGATCGCCGAGCCATCGAGACGCAGATCACCGTGCTCCGCCGCCGTCTGGACTGCTCGATCGTCCCCGGCGACTCGCCGCACCTCAACACCATCGCCGACGAGCTGGCCCGCTATTTCGACGGGACGCTCACGACCTTCACGGTGCCCCTGGTGATCCCCGGCACGCCCTTCCAGCAACGGGTGTGGGACCGGCTGCGGCGAATCCCCTACGGCGAGACGACGTCGTACTCACAAGTCGCCGCCGATCTCGGCTGCCCGGGCGCCTCCCGCGCCGTGGGCCGAGCCAACGGCGACAACCGCCTGGCAATCATCATCCCCTGCCACCGCGTGGTCCGCGCCGACGGAACGCTGTGCGGCTACGGCGGCGGTCTGTGGCGCAAGAAGTGGCTGCTCGACCACGAGCAGGGCGCCGCGCAACTCTTTCGCCCGACGCCCGAGCCCCGGCGCGTCGAGAGAAGTCACGCAGCGTTTTGACCGGCTAGACGCCGACCGTGTTCTTCGCTTTCTGCTGCGTGTAGTCGAAGACTCCGCGGCCCGTCTTGTCGCCGAGGCGGCCCTGATCGACGAGCTCGACGAGCCTGGGGCACGGCGCGTACTTGTCGTCGCCAAGCCCCTCATGCATCACCTTCATGATGTTCACGCACACGTCGAGGCCGATGTAATCGGCCAGACGCAGGGGACCCATGGGAAACGCGCAGCCCAGGACCATGATCTGGTCGATGTGCTCGGGCTCGGCCACGCCCTCGGCCCAGGCGTGAAACGCCTCGTTGATCATGGGCATGAGCACGCGGTTGCTGACGAAGCCCGGCCGGTCGTTGGCGGGGACGGGGGTCTTGCCCATGCGCTCGGCCAGGGCAAGGGTGCGTTGCGTGGTGGTTTCACTGGTCTGCTGGCCCTTGATGACCTCGACGAGCTTCATGACGGGGACGGGGTTGAAAAAGTGCATCCCGATCACGCGATCGGCGGCATCTCCCACCGCCGACGCGAGCTGTGAGATCGAGATCGACGACGTGTTGGTGGCGAGAACCACGTCGTCGCGGAAGGTCTGCTTCAACGTGGCGAAGACCTTCTTCTTGACCTCGATCTGCTCCAGCACCGCCTCCACCGCCCAGTCGGCGTCCGCGGCATCGGCGACATCGCCGTGGTAGCTGATCCGGGCCGCGGCCTCGTCTGCCTGCGTCTGCGTCATGCGCTGCTTCTCGACGTTGCGTTTCAGCGTCTTGGTGTGATACGCCCTGGCCCGCTCGACCTGCTGGGGGCTGATGTCGATCTGGTAGACGCGAATCCCGCTGGTGGCCGCCGTCAACGCGATGCCGGACCCCATCGTCCCCGCGCCGATGACTGCCAAGCTCTTGACTTCCGCCATGGTCATCTCGCTTTCGAATCGAAGGGTGAACGGTCGAATATAGACGCGGCGGCGAGGATGGTCCTGCTACCGCTCGAAAACGGGGCGGCATCCCCCCGGCGTCATCGCAACCGATCCCAGTCCACGGGCTCGGGCGACGTGAAGGCCGACTCCGGCACGGTGTCCAGCACAGCGATGTCCGTGAGCTGCCGGGGCTCGCCGCCCATCTCGCCGCGGTCGCCGCAGAGCATGATCCGCCCGTGACGCTTCCAGCCGGCCCACGGCGTGGTGAAGGCGGGCTCCTCGTCGCCGGCCTCGCGAAAGAACGCCCACTGCTCGATGAGCCCCGAGTCCTGGGCGACCCAGACGTGGTACTTGTTCTGCGGTGTGCGCCCGACGTCGGTGAACGTCAGCGACAGGACGTCGGCGGGCTTGCCTCCGGGCGTCTCGGACTCACCGACGTAGCCAAGCGTCACGCCGCTGTCCTTGAGCTTGTACGGCATCACCAGCCAGTAGCTGTCGTTGATCCATGCGCCGACGCCCGCCTCGAGCATCGGCGTCAGCTCGTCGCCGGTGACCGCCTCGCCGTCCTTCCAGGCGCGTCCTTCGCCCGTGTTGACGTTCAGCAGCATCACATACGGCGTCCCGGTCCGGGGACCCCGGCCCTCGATTCGCACGCTCCCGGTGTGCTTGTCCCACAGGTGCCGCCGGTGGCCGAAGAAGCTCCACGTGATGTAACGCGTCTGGTCCCAGGCCTCCCGGCCGCCCAGGGCCCGCATGACCAGATCGGCGATCGCCACGGCCCGGATGTCCGAGCCCACCGTGTCGAACCCCGGCGCCGGCGGGTTGGCGTCCGCCGGCCGGGTCGCGGGCCGTGTCGCGGGCTGGGATGCAGGCCGCGTCGCCTGACCGGCGGCGAGACCGGCGGTCAGACCCAGAGTCAAACCGACAACGAGCAGACCTGCGTGTCTCATGGCGAGAGCCCGAACCTCTCTCCTTCCCCGGCCACGTGAAAGCCGGCGGCCTCAACGGCCTCGCGGGCCGGGCTCCCGTCGCGCAACGCGGGGTTGGTGTGGTTGAGATGAATGAACCGGATCTTGTCGCGCTGTTCGGCGGGAAGGGAGCCGAAGCGCTGCATGCTCTCGGTGATGAACGGATGGGGGATCGCCGCCATGTCGCGGCCGGGAAGCTCGCCGTCGTCGTAGAACGTTCCGTCCAGCCAGGCGACGTCGGCGTCGGCGATGACGTCCTCGATCCGGCGGTCCCAACGCTCCCACTTGTCGATGTCGGGGATGTACACGGCCGAGCGGCCGGGGCCGTCGATGCGGAACCCCACGGTCTCGGAGTACTCGTCGCGGTGCGGTACGAGAAACGGCGTGACCGTGATCCGCTCGCTGAGCCGGACCGGCTCGCCGGCGGCCAGCGGCCTCAGCTCGATGTTGCCCATCGTCACGAGCTGGCCCCACGGACCGTTGGTCCTGAGGAACTCCGTCATCCGCGGCATGGCATACACGGGCACATGGTCAGCGCCCATGACCTCGCGGCCAAGGTGCACGAGCCCCGTGTAGTGACCGATGTGGGCGTGGGTCAGCAGGATGCCGCTGAGCCGGGGCTCGGCGAGCATGGCGAGCTGGGCCCCGAGATCGGGTGTCGCATCGATGAGCCACTGCTCGCCGCGATCCGGATCGACGATGCCCAGGCACGCGACGTGCAGACGCCTGGTTCGCCCCGCACAGCACGACTTCATGCAGCCGGGCTGAGGGGCCCCGCCGTCCTGGGCGATCCCCAGCACCACGAGGTGCGGGCCCTCCTGCGGTCTCGTCTGTGGCGCGGCCGCGGACATCAACAGCGTCAGGGCAACGGGGATCAGCCGCCGGTCCACGTCCGAAGTCCGGGGCCGGTGTAGCTGGCCAGCGGCCGGATGATCCGGTTGTTGGCGTGCTGCTCCATGATGTGAGCGCACCACCCGGTGATCCGGCTGGCCACGAACAGCGGCGTGTACTGGTCTACCGGAATGCCCATGACGAAATACGTCATGCCGCACGGGAAGTCGACGTTGGGGTAGATGTTCTTCTGCTCGAGCATGATCTGCTGGACGCGGTCGCCGAGGTCGAACCACTTCCTGGCGTCGGGCCCCTGCGTCTCGGCGACCTTGAGCCCCCACGACCGCAGGATGCCGGCGCGGTGGTCGCCCTGCTTGTAGACGCGGTGGCCGAAGCCCATGATCTTGTCCTTGCGGGCGAAGGTGTCGGCCATCCACTGATCGACGGTGCCACCGGCAGTCACGGCGGCGTCCACTTTCTTGAGCATCTCCATCGCCTTCTCGTTGGCGCCGCCGTGCAACGGACCCTTGAGGGCCCCGATGGCGCCGCACACGGCCGAGTGCATGTCGGTCTCGGTCGAGGCGATGACCCGCGCGCTGAACGTCGACGCGTTGAAGTCGTGCTCCGCGTAGAGCACCAGCGACACGTCCATGACCTTCGCCCGCAGTTCGTCGGGCTTCTTGCCGGTCATGCACCACAGGACGTTGCCGGCATGGGAGAGCGACGGGTCGGGCGCAACGGGCTCCTTGCCGTCACGCACCATCTGGCCGTAGCCGATGATGGTCGGGATCTGGGCGAGCAGACGCTTGGACTTGCGAAGCTCGGCCGCGGGCGAGTTGTCCTCGGCGTCGGGATCAAAGTGCGACAGGTAGCTCACGCCCGTTCGCAGGATGGCCATGGGGTGCGCACCGGGCGGATCGCCGGCGATCTCGCGCAACAGCGTCTTGAGGCCGTCGGGGATCGGCCGCATCCCCGCCAGCTCCTTCTTGAATGCGTCGAGCTGCTTCGCCGTCGGCTTGCTTCCCTCCAGCAGCAGGTACGCCACCTCCTCGAAGGTGGCGTGCTCGGCGAGGTCGGCGATCTCGTAGCCGCGATACAGAAGCTGGGTCTGATTGACCGTGCAGACCTTGGTGTCGCCGACCGTCACGCCGGCCAGACCCACCGCCGCCTTGGGTTGTACTCCGGTCGTCGTCATCGACGTCCTTCCGGGAGAGGGGAATTGTTCGGACCCTGAGCCGCGTGCGCGGCTCCCACCGCCCAGTATGGTAGTCGATCACACAGACGGTTTCACAGGCTCAGTTCAGGAGGATGAGCGAGGCGGCCAGCATCAGGAACATCCCCACGTGAAGACCCCAGGCCACGATGGCCCATGTCCGTTGCCGGGCCTGGGGCTGCTGCAGGAACGTGTGCCGGTACCTGATCAGTACCAGCGCGGTGCCGACGCTGAGCCAGCCGAAGCCCTCCGCGATCAAGATGGGCCAGGGCGGCGGCGGATTGCCGCTGAGGAACACGCCCATCACCGGAATGAGCAGGAAGCACGCGGCGATGCCGGAGAAGAGCCCGGGCGTCACCGTCACCAGGAACCAGACGATCCGGGGCTTGCGGAAGCCGACGCTGAGTGCCAGCTCCTCGCGGCATTCCGGGCAGAGAGGCTCGGAGAGGTCCCTCAGGTTGTAGTCGCAATTGGGGCAGTGAACGTCGCGGCCGCGGAGGAATTCCCGGAGCAGCTGGGCGTCGTCGTCGGCCATGCGTCTTCCTACGACGGCGTCTGCGGGAAGTTCCACTGGCGTCCGGGCCGGTACTGCAAAAGCTCGTACAGCTCGTCGCGGGTCTGCATGTCGCCGAGCAGCCCCTCGGCCGTTCCCCGCTGCTGGAGCTCGGCGAGGCCGCGGACCACGCCGCCCATGGCCAGACGCATCACCGTGAGCGGGTAGATGACGAGCCGGTAGCCGAGCTCGGCGAACCGCGACGCCGGGATCATCGGCGTCTTGCCGAACTCGGTCATGTTGGCCAGCAAGAGCCCGGGCGAGCCCGCGGCGAACTCGGCGAACTCCTGCTCGCTCTCCAGGCCCTCCGGGAAGATGACGTCGGCGCCGGCCTCCCGGTAGAGGTTGGCCCGCTCGATGGCGTCGGTCATCCCGTTGACGGAGCGGGCATCGGTGCGGGCAATGACGATGAAGTCGCCACTCGACCGGTAGTGGCAGGCGGCGGCGACCTTCTCGGACATGTCCCCGGCGGTGATCAGGGACTTGCCCTCGAGGTGGCCGCACCGCTTGGGAAACACCTGGTCCTCGATGTGCATGCCCGCGGCCCCCGCCCGCTCGTAGTCCACCGCAGTGCGCACCACCGACTCGACCTCGCCGTAGCCCGTGTCGGCATCCACGATCGTGGGCAGCCCGCACGCCTGGGTGACCTCGCGGATGGTGCGGCACATCTCGCTGAGCGTGATCAGACCCACGTCGGGGTAGCCCGCGACGTTGGCGGTGGCCCCGCCGGAGATGTAGCACGCCTCGAAGCCCGCCGCGGTGACGGCCCGGGCGACGAGCGCGTTGAAGGCCCCGGGGGCGATGACGGTCCGGTCGGCCATGGCGTCGCGCAGCGCGCGGCCGGGGTGCGGTGTATCGGGCATGAAGGCCAGTCTCGCAGATTCACGCGGTGGCGTCACGTCGGTGGCGACGAACCGTGACGCCGGCCCGTGACGCCCTGCGTGGAGCCCGAATCAGGCTCGGCTGACGACCCGGAGAAGATCAGCATCTTGAGACCCGCGATCACGAGCACGACGGCCAGCACCCGACGCAGGCCGATGTGCCCCAGCCGGCGGGTGCCGATCGTGGTGCCCAGCAGCCCGCCCGCAAGAACGGCGATGGCGAAGACGCCGGTGACCCCCGGCTCGATCGGCAGACCGCGGTGACCCGCCGCGAACCCCGCCAGACCGGCGAGTGAGTTGATGAGGATGAACGCGGCCGACACACCGGCGGTCTGACGGGCGGTGGCCCAGCCCACCAGCAGCAGCACGGGGCTCAGGAAGATCCCGCCGCCCACGCCGACCAGCCCCGACAGCAGGCCGATGACCGCGCCCCACGCCAGACCGGCCGCGACAGGCACGGTCCCGACCGGCTCGAGCTGACCCCGTCGGGGCACCTTGTAGGCCAGACGCACCGCGGCAAACAGGAGCACGACCGCCACGAGACGCTTGTACAGGGCTGGATCGAGCTGCGCCGCGCCGCCCGCGAAGGCGCAGGGAAGCGACGTGATCACGAACGGCCACAGCGTACGCCACCGGAACGCACCCACGCGTCCGAAGCGGACCAGGGCCGTGGTCGCCACCACGAGGTTGAGGGTCAGCGCCGTGGGCTTCATGACGTCCGGCCCCAGCCCCGCCAGCCCCAGCACCATGAGGTAGCCCGAGGCCCCGCCGTGGCCCACGGACGAGTAGAGAACGGCGATCACGAGCAGCCCGGCGGCGATCACCGCGATCTCCAGGGCGGTCATGACGGCCGTCCGATCGCAGGTTTGGCGATTACCGGAAGGCCGGCTGCACGGGGGGCCCGGAATGTCCGATTCTGATGACGGGGAGACCGCATGACCGTTGACACGCAACAACCGGCAAGCCGCGCACCGGTCGGCCTCATGCTGCGTCTCGGCGCGGCCGGCGTGGTGGTGGCCGGTATCCTACTGCTGGTGACCGGTTCGGACGACCGGCGCACGGTGTCTCAGGTTATTGACGAGATTCACGAGCTCGCTCTGGCCAAGCCGCAGGGCGGCCTCATCGGCCCGTGGTGGGTTTCAGCGGCCGGCCGCAACCCGGACGACGGACGACTGCTCGATTTCAAGATCGAGTACGGACCGGTGAACATCGCGGCCCGCACCGGGCGGGTGATCGTCAACCCTCAGCGGGACAGCTTCAGTTTCGAGATGACCGACGTCGTCTTCACCCGCATGCCGCGGCCCGGTGCTGAGGAGACGGGCAGCTCGTTGCACGAGCTGGACCGTTACGTGCTGGGGCCGCTTCCCTATCACGCCAACATCGTGCCCGACAAGGGCGTGACGCGTCCTCCGATAGCGATGAGCGAATGAGAACACCGTCTTCGACTTGCTGAGCGAATAGCCGTTTACTCGCCGGCGTCGGGCTCGGCCGCGTCGGGCAGCCGGACCTCGAAGTGCAGGGCCGGCTCGGTGTCCGAGTGCGGCAGGATGATCGTGTGGGCGCGGGTCCGCTCGTGCGGCTCGCCCTCGCCGGGGCCACCCGTGAAAAGGATGATCCCGCCCAGGTCGTGGGCGGCCAGGGTCCGTCGCAGCAGCGGCGAGAGATCGATCTCCTTCTCGGTGGCTCCGGGCGGAAGAAGCTTGCGGACCTCGACCTCGGCATCACGGTCGTCGACGAGGACCTCCCAGCCCTGGTTGCGGTGGCTGCTCACCAGGCGATCGACCTCGGCCTTGACGACGGCGTTGGCCGCGGCGGGGTGGTCGTTGATCAGCAGCAGGGTCAGCGGACCCATGATGTCGGCCTCGAGATAGTTACGGCCGGAGAACGTGGCGCTGTCGAAGCCGTCCATGGCCAGCACCTGCTCGACGCCGGGCGTCGATCGACGCAACGTCGTGATGGCCAGCAGCGCGCCGGCGCTCAGGACCGTCAGCGCCAGGAAAGCCATGACCGCCGAGGGCTGCCGTGACCGGGACATCCCCGGCGCAGCGCGGTGGCGATGCTCGCGTGCGCGGCGCTGGATCTCGCGGGCCCGGGTGCGGGCCTCCTTGATCTGCTCTCGGGCGGCCCGCCGCGCGGACATGGCCCGGCCGCGCACCTGCTGGCGGAGATCGTCGCTGCGCTGACGCATCCCGCGCACCTGCTGGCGGAAGGCCCGGGCCTCGGCGCGGGGGTCTCCGGCGACGGCGGGATCCGGGCTCGCCGCGTCTCCGGGGTCCAGAACCTCGTAGCCGCCGGTCCACCAGTTGGTGACGCGGATGTCGGGTCGACGCGCGGTCTCGGGCTCGTGTTGCTCGGCCGCCGGGACCTCCGGCCGGATCCGGCCGGCCTTGATCCCGGAGGGACCGATGGTCAAACCCCAGGCGGCGACACTCGGCGTCGCCGTCTCCCGCGGCGTCTCGGGTTCCATCGGGGGCGGGGGAGGCGGCGTCGGCGATCCCGCCGCGGCGATGGTCACGCCCTCATCGGCCTCGACGCCGCGCATCGACGGCAGCTCGGCGGGCTTGACCGTCCAGGGATCGGCGGCGGCCTGAACGTGGGCGACGTCGGCCAGCATGAGCTGGGCCGTCTCGTAGCGCTTGTTGTAATCGGTCATGGCGCGGCGAACGATCCACCGCACCGCCTCCGGACTGCTCTTGGAGAAGCTGCTCAGGCCGCCGTGGGCCGGGAAGGTGTTCTCGGTCATGAAGTACAGCACCGCACCGGCGGCATAGATATCGAACTTCGCGCCGTCGACCTGGTGCACCTTGACGCCGCGCAGGGCCATTCTCACCATCTCCGGGTCGCGGAAGTACTCCGTCCCGTGGGTGGTCAGGGTCATGGCCGACCGCAGCGGCGTGACGAGCCCGAGATCGACCAGGTGGGCCCGGCTGTCCTGGACGATGATGTTGTCCGGCTTGACGTCCTTGTGCCACAGCCCGCCCTCGTGGTAACGAGAGAGCGTCTGGAGGAGATCCTCGGTGAAGCCCAGCACGGTGCCCAGCTGCTTTCGGCTGAGGCCGCTGCGGTCCGAGGCACCGTGGAGCTGGCGCGTGATCACGCCGAGGTGCTCACCGCGGCGGTACGGCATGATGTAGAAGAAGCGGTGCTCGTCCATGCCGTGTTCGAGGACCAGCCCGAGCTGCTTGGCCGCCTCCAGGGCACGCGACTCGCGGACGATCTGCGGCAGCGACGACCCGTCGCTGATCGCGAAGCTCTTGATGACGACCTGGCGGGGCATGCTTCGATTGCGGGCCCGCCGTCGCTCATCGGGCTCGGCGATGTAGAGCTTGGCGCCGGAGCCGCCGCCGGGCAGCGAACCGACGATCGTGTACCCCTCGAAGGTCCCGGTGCGGCGACGGGGCGTGTCGGACGTCGGGGCCGCCTCGACGGCTTCGTTGACCCGCTCCTCGAGACCCTCCAGCAGCCCGCCCAGCAGCACGAAGCGCAACGGTCGCTGCAGCACGACACGATACAGGCACGTCGTGCCCACGCCGACCTCGCGTTTCATCGACCGGAAGTAGTGTCCGGCCGCCGACCAGCGCCCGATGATGACGTTGAGCAGCGACATCGGGATCAGCACGATGAAGGCGATGATCGCCCCCACGAAGCGCACGGCGTCGGTGAGCATGCCGCCGACAAACTCGAAGATGTGGCGCACCACCCAGCCCAGGCCGTTGAAGATCCCGCCGATCACCCAGCCGAGACCCTTGAGCAGGGGGACCACCAGGAAAATGATGGCCAGGATCCCGAAGACGAGCAGAAAACAGAACGCGAGCACTGTCAGTATGCCGGACATCGTGGTGTCTCCCGAACCGCCTGCGGCGTTCCCTCGCGAGCGGTGTTAGAACGCTCCTGACGCGGCTGCCTCGTCCTCGAGGATCAGCCGCGACTGCTGGTGATAGATCTCCCGCAGCGCGTCGTCGAACATGGCGTCGTCGTCGCCGAGACCGGCTTCGTGCGCCTCTCGCTGCTCGTCTTCCGTGAAACTGTAGGTGGCGATGGTCTCGGCGAGCCGGCTCCGCAGCAGCCCGCGCACCCGCTGGAGGTGCCGGCTGACGGTGGGCTCGCTGATGCCGAGCTGCTCGGCAACATCCTTGCCGGTCTGGGCGTCGAAGATGCGCATCCGGTAGACCTGGAACTGAAGAAAGTCCGCCTCGGGTTCGGCCTTGCGGATCGCCGCGTAGACCTTGGCCCGAAAGACGTTTGCCTCGTAGATCTCATCGGCCTCCGCGGCCGCAGCCTGGGCCATGTAGCGCTCGTCGAACTCCGTCGGCTTTCGTCCCGCCCCCCGCTTCAGGGCCATCCGCCGGTCGATCTCGTCGCCCAGGGCGTGCTTGGCGATCGACAGCAGCCACGTGCTGAACCGCGCGCCGCGACTGGGGTCGTAGCGCTCGATCGAGTCCGAGAGTGCGGCCAGCGTCTCCTGGGTCAGGTCCCGGACGGTCTCCACCCCGATGCGCCCCCTTCCCCACTTGGAAAGCTGCGCGCGAAGGACCGGACCAAACGTCTGCCACAGCTCGAACCACGCCGTCTCATCGCGGTCTCGGAGCCGCTGGACGAAGGATGTGGTCAGCGTGTTCATCGCGTCTCACTCGATTGTTGGGCGGGCCGGAGGCGGCATTTCACCTCATCCGGCCCTGCTTCCCCGTCTGGTTCGTCTTCGGGCCGTGTTTCCCCCGATCCCCGAAGTCTACGACGCCGGAACTCGCATCGGAGGTCCAAAAAGGGGCTTTCCGGGACGGCCCGCGGGTGTTCGGGCAGCGGTTTCGGCCCGATAACGGCGGACCCGTGCCAAAAAGGGTAACGGTCGTGAAAACCCGGCCCCCGGCCTCCCAATCAGTTGGCGGGTCACCTGACACCCACTCGAACCCCCGGCCGAGTCGGCCGGGCCAGAACGAAAGGATGAAGCCAATGCCTGCCATGACACGTTGCATCTTCAGATGGGGCCTGATCACTGCTTTGGCTCTTGGCGGCGCAACGTTGCTGATCGGACCGGAGCGGGTGGCTGCCGGCCTGGCCCACGTGCGCACCAAGGCCCAGTCAGTCGTTGATCTGGCCGTGGACAATCCCGCGGCGCTGCGGCGTCAGCTCGGCCAGCTCGCCGAGGAGTACCCGCAGCGGATCGCCCAGGTCCAGGGCGAGCTCGCCGAGGTCGAGCAGCAGATCTCCCAGTTCGAGCGCGACACCGAGGTCGCCTCTCGGGTGATCGCCATGACCTCCGAGGACCTGGACGAGCTCAAGACGCTCATCGCGCGTGCCGACGGCGTGGACGCGGACGGCCGCCCCGTGTTCGTCCGCTTCGAAGGTGTTCGCTTCCGCGTCGATGACGCCAAGAACGAGGCGCACCGCATCAACAGCGTGCGGACCACCTATGGTGACCGCCTCCAGTGCAACCAGCAGCAGCTGACGATGCTCACCCAGCAGAAGTCCCGGCTCAGCGAGATCCTGTCGCGGCTGGAGGACGAGTTCGCGACCTTCGAGACGCAGATGTGGCAGCTCGACCGCCAGATCGACGCCATCGAGCGTAACGACCGGCTGATCGCCATGACGCAGCAGCTCCAGTCCACGCTGGACGGCTACGACAAGTGGGGCAAGCTTGACAACCTCACGCAGCTCCAGGCCAAGCTGGTCGAGCTCGAGACGATCCAGGAGGCGCAGCTCGCCACTCTCGAGAAGATGGGCATCCGCAACAACTACGAGGACCGCGCCCGCTACGAGATCGAAGTCGAGCAGGCGCCCGTCGCGGATCCCTTCGCCGACGACCTCGACGAGACCGAGACCAGCGTCGAGATCGAGCCCGCCGGCGACTCCGTCGCCTGGCTCGGACCCGTCATCGTCGAGTGAGCTCGACGGACAACCCGTTCTGCAATCTCCTCACCCTTGCCCACCGATACCCCGCCGGGCAAGGGTGATCCTTTTTGGTGCTGACTACCGATCGGGCGGCCGGATCTCGATGTCGTAGGTGAACGTGTTCGTGTCGAGGTCGCGGGTCCAGCGCACCACGAGGTCGCGCGGTGAGAGCCATTTCGTCTCGATGGTGGGCGGGGTGGGACGGATCTCCGCCAGACGCCGCTCGCGCAGGGTCGTCTGGAACGGCCGGGCCGGGCTGACCACGAACACGGGCTCGCGCTGGAAGTCGGGGTTGCCGTCCCACGGGATCGTGAACATGGCGTCGCTCGCCCACAGCCGCTCGTCCAGCCCGTGGCTGCTGAGTTTCTGCACGAAGCCGTGGGCCTGCAGCGCCTCGCGCAGCCCGTCCAGTGAGTCCGCCGGTGCAACCTCCTCGCGGCTGAGCTCCAGCGCCCCTTCGGCCATGAACTCGATGCGGTGCAGAGCCGTGATGAAGCCGTCGGGCCTTGCCCTCATGGCGTGCTGCTTCCAGCGCTTCTCGAAGGCCTCGAGGTCGTCGGTCTCGAAGGCCCGGACGAACGCCTCCTGAGAGAGAAAGCCGCTGTTGAGCAGGCTCAGATAGCGCTCGAAGCGCGGGGCGTAGCGGCCGCCATCGCCGTAGGCGAGAAAGTGCACCATCGACCACGCCTGGTGGTAAAGGGCCGCCGCTTTCCCGGCGGCGACCGCATCGGACCACCGCTGCGGGGTCATGGCCAGCATCTCGCGGAACGGAACATGGGCGTCGGCCTCGATGAGGTTCTTGACGCTCTCGACGGCGCGGGCGCTCGCCTGGCCGATGATCACCTCGCGTCCCGTCACCACCGCCTGGCCGAACAGCTCGGCGAGCCCCTCGTCGACCCACAACGGCAGGTCGGTGCCGAACCGGCTGTAGGCGAACTGGTGAAAGCCCTCGTGCTGGAGCACGTGCAGAACGCGGCGTCGGGGCAGGTCACCGACCCAGACGGCCAGGGCCGAGATCGACGGTCGCACGAAGAACATGCCGCCGCTGCCGACGGCGTCGACGTTGTGACGAATCTGCAGCGTCTCGAGATAGTCCGGCTCGCGGGCGAAGAGCATGACGGTCATGGGCGTCGGCGCCCGCGCCGGCAGCGCCGCCAGACGTCGCGAAAACTCGTCGTGCATGATGTTGAGGTGCCGCGACAGGGCGTTGGCGTCGGCGGCGGGCAGGTCCGTCCGAACACGATAGTGGCCGACCTGCGCCTCGGCCGCCCGCGCCCACCAGGGGAGCCTCACGTCGCGCGTCTGCATGGCTATTGCGGACCACGCGAGAACGAGCCCCAAGGGCACAGCCAACAGGCACGTCCGGCGCCGGATCATCACGAAAGAGTACGCGGCTCCGACACGTGGTGACGCTGCGGATTTGCTCACAGCCCCGCCGCAAAAAACAGCCTGACCCGGCTGGATGCCCGGTCAGGCCGCGTGGGGGAAGGAGGAGAAGGATCCTGAACCCCGGAACCGAATCGCGTCACACGTTTAACGCGTGACGACGCCGGTTTGTTTCCTCTGTTGTGGGGAAAATTCCTCGCTTCCCTGACCTTCAAGAACGAGGACGGCCACGTTCTCTCCCACCAGGACCATGACCTCGGTCGCCGCCGCGAGGGCCGGGCGCAGGTCGGGGCGTCCCCCAGCCAGCTCGAAGTACGCATCCGACCCGAAGCGGACGGCGATCACGTGTGTCTTGTCGTTGACGTCCTCGTCGACGAGGACGCCGTCGATCCAGTGGTACCAGCGCCCGCCGACCTTGCGGACCGGAAGCTGGCTGGTGTCCAGCCGGTCCTTGTCGCGGCTGATCAGCTCGCGAAGCTGGGCGTTCTTGCGGGCGATGAGGTTCGCGTGGCGGCCGCTTTTCTGGCCCACGGCGCGCTCGGCCTCGTCGAGGTCGATCCCATCAATGTCGCCGCCGAACCTGCCGCCTCCGACTCCGCCTCCCGGTGGAGAACGTCTGCCGCCCCGCGGCCCGGACGTGCCTGGGGAGCCGACGCCCGGCCCGTCGCTCGGATCGCCAAAGATGGCGCGGCGGCCGCTGCCGAATTCGGCGGGAACGCTCGGGCGTTGCCGGGCGAGCTGAGGTCGGCCTTCCGGCGCCACCAGCCAGCTCGAGTAGGGCGTCTGGATGCCGTAGGTGCGGCTCAGCTCCACGATCTCCTCGATCATCTCCTGCGACTCGCCGTGGGCGCGGATCTGATCGATGAGGTAGGAGATCTTGCGTCCCGCCCACACCGACGGCACGTACGTCGCTTCGGGCGTGCTCGTGAAGGCGACGTTGGGCCAGACGAATTCGACGCGCTTGCCGTCGCGTGTCGCGGCAAGCGTGACGGGTCCCGTGGCGGGCGTGCCGAACTGCCCGGCGATGATGAGCTGCTGGCCGTGGTAGAGATCGCCGAGGGTGGCGGGGAACTGCTCGGTCACCCCGACCCCCGGCAGCGTCAGCCGCAGGTTGGTGAGCACGGGCTGGCTCACGACGGAGAAGAAGTCGCCGAGGACCAGCTCCAGGTTCTCACCCGGCTGCACGTACGTCGGCCAGCCCGAGTACGTGCCGGACAGCCGGTCGAGCAGGATCGTGTTGACGTCGTGGCCGACGCCGAAGGGAAAGAGACGCAGCCCCTGCCGTGCTCCGGGGACCGCGGCAATGGCCTGCAGGATGTCTTCCGCCTCGCGGTTGCCCTGCCCGTCCGTGACGAACACCACCACGTAGGGGCGCGGCTCGTCGTCGGCGGGCTTGAGGTGCATCACGGAAACGAGGGTGTCGGCGATGTTCGTGCCGCCGGACGCGCTGAAGGCGTCGGCGAACTGGTGGGCCTTGGCCCGATGCTCGCGCGTGGCGGAGACGAGCTGGGGGAACAACACGTCAAAGCCGGTCGAGAATCGCACCACGTTGAAGCGGTCGCGGTCGTCGAGCTTCTCAACGCAGTACCGCAGGGCGCGGCGGGCCTGCACGATCTTTTCGCCGGCCATCGATCCGCTCGTATCCATGACGAAGACCACGTCCTGCGGCTGGTACTCCGTCCGGGGCCAGAGCTGCCTGGGCGTGATCATCAGGGCGAAGTGGCCGCGCTGCGACTCGGCCGGCTTGTAGGCGACGACCGACAGACCCAGATCGCTGGCGTCGGTGTCATAGAGCAGCATGAAGTCCTCGTTGAGGCTTCCCCCCGAAGCCTCATAGGCGATCTTCGCCGACGTCTCGCCGCCGCGGACGATCTCGACGGCGTGGGTCGGCGACCAGATGTTCTTGAGAGGCGCCGTCGTCTTCAGGGACACGTTGAAGCGCACCATGCCGTATGCCTGCCCGGCGGTCTTGCGGGTGCGCAGCGGGTAGTGGTAGCCCTGCATGTCGCTGATGGGCCTGGTGACCTGCTGGTAGCGCAGCTTGATCGTGGTGTCGCTGCCAGGCTCGATCGGGAAGACACGCATCTGCAGGAGCTGGCGGCCGATGAACTCGATGAGACCGGGGTCCTTGGTGCGACGGACGATCGACTCGTAGATCTGCCGCGCCTCGTCGGCGGGGAGCACCTCGCCCTCCACGAGCTTGCCGTTGAACGTCATCTGAAAGTTGGTCAGGTCCGCGTTGTCCGGCAGCGGGAACACGTAGGTCGCCTCCAGACGCCGGTTCGTGTCGTTGCGAAAGGTCTGGGTGACCGTCGTCAGGGCGACGCGGTCGTGGACCTCGACATCCACCAGGTGATCGGTGACCCGCAGCGGCGGCAGCGTCTGATCCGAGGGAGCCAGCAGACCCGCCGCCCGCGCGGGAGCGGTGAGAAACAGAGTGATCAGCAGGATCCAGCGCATGGCAGTGCTCCTTGGGGCTCGGCGTGACCTCCCATCAGGTACATGGTCCGACGCGGCGGATCGTCTCCGGTTGCAGGGAGCTTTTTTGCATCCGCCGCGTCAAAATGCGGTGGCGGAAAGGGCCCACGTATCATTTGGTGCAATGACCGCTTTCGAGCGTGCGATCAGAACAGCCGGCCGGCGGGTGGCGGCCGACCACGTCATCCTCGGAGCCGGAC
The DNA here is from genome assembly GCA_041580235.1 of Phycisphaerales bacterium. GTDB lineage: Bacteria > Planctomycetota > Phycisphaerae > Phycisphaerales > SM1A02 > JADFOJ01. Next base: position 447 of record JBFGEG010000021.1, on the reverse strand, counting down.
GGGGGCTGGTTATCGGGGCGGCGGCGGGGCTGGCGGCCCTGGGGCTGGACCGCGTGGCAGGTCTGCCCGTGCCGATCGAGGCCTACCCCGCCCTCGTCGGGGCGGCGGTCGTCGCGGCCGCCGTGCTGGTCATGCGGCGGCGTCCGGGCCGGCTCGCCCTGGCGGTGAGGCTGGATCGTCGGCTCGACCTGAAGGACCGGCTCGGCACGTCGGTGGCCGTCGGCCGCGGGCGGCTGGAGGGGCCGTTCGCCCAGCTCGTCCGGCGGGACGCCGAGCATGCCGCCCAGCGGCTCGACGTCCGGCGGGCCACGCCCATCCGCGTGACCCGTGTCTGGGCGGTCGGGGTGCCGCTGGCGGCGCTGCTGGCGGCGGGCGTGGCGTTCCTGCCCGCCGTGGCGTGGGGCGCAGAGCCGGCGTCAACGGCCGCGAGCCGCGCCGCGATCAGCG